>NZ_JAUQWH010000099.1 GCF_030757795.1 Actinoplanes oryzae | reverse complement strand
GAACGAGGCGGAGAAGTGGCTGCGTCCCGCCCGGGGCGCGCGTGGGCGGCGTCGAAGTCGGTGACCGTGGCGAAGGCGCCGCCGTGGCGGATCCAGTGGTTGACCGCCTGGCGGGAGCGTTCGCGCAGGCCGGCGGGGTCGTCGTAGCTCGCGTTGCCGCCGAACGGGGTGATGGTCGCGCCGCACGTGGCGATGTCGCGGGCCTCCGCGCGCAGGATCACCTGGCCGTACGCCGCGATCAGGTCGGCCACCACCTGGCGCTGGCCCGCGTCGGTGGCCGGCGCGGTGCCGATGTCGTTGACGCCCTCGAAGAGCAGCAGCCGGCTGACCGCGCCGAGGGCCAGCACGTCGCGGTCGAGGCGGGCGAGCAGGCTCGGGCCGAGGCCGTCGTGGAGGACCCGGTTGCCGCCGGCCGCCTGGTTGAGCACCGCCACGCCGGGCAGCCGGGGCTGGAGCTGGTCGGGCCAGCGGTCGTTGCCGTTGGTGGTGGAGCCGCGGCCGTCGGTCAGGGAGTCGCCGACGATCGCCAGGGCGGGGGCGTCGCTGCGCACCTCGACGCCGCTGAGCAGGTACCAGTGGTCGACCGGGGTCGCGCCGGGCAGGTCGGGGTCGCGGTGGTGGTCGCCGGCGAGCAGGTGGCTGGTGGTCCGCGAGCCGGGGTGGGACGTGATGCTCAGCGTCTGCTGCCCGGTGGCCAGGTAGGTGGTGACGGTGAGGTTGGCGCGCGCGGCCACGCGCAGGTCGACCGGGTCGGACACCACCTGGGCGCCGACCGGCACCACGGTGGACGGGTGGCCGCCGAAGGTGAGCGGGCGGCTGGTGCCGGGACTGACGGCCGGGACCCCGGCCTGGCCGGCCAGGGGCAGGGCCACGGCGGCGGCGGTGATCGGCAGCTCGGCGCCGCCGAAGGCGTTGGAGAAGCGTACGCGCAGCCGGGTCCCGCCGATCGAGGTGTGCACGGTCTGCCGGATCGTGGTGCCGGCCAGCACCGAGTCCGGGCCGGTGAAGGGCGCGGGCGGCAGGTTGCCCGGCTCGGTCAGCTGCGGCATGGCCACCCACGTGTGCACCCAGCGCTGCCGGCGCGAGGGCCGGGGGAGCGGCAGGAGCGCCGCGCCGCTGAGCCCCAGGACGCTGCGCCGCCGCATCAGGCGCGCCTGCTCGAAGGCGGGCCGAGATAGCTGTACGGCAGCGGGGCCGTCTCGACGACCAGGCGTTGCACGATGACGGTCGGGTCGACCGTGTGGAAGGTCAGCGTGTGCCGGCCCGGGCGGGTGACGGTGTGCACGGTGGTCGTCTTGTTGATGTTGTCCGAGGTGTTGCGGGCCCACTGCATGTTCATCGTGGTGTCGTCCGAGCCGGTGGCGCCGATGACGTCGACGACCTGCGGGGCGGCGCCGTCGAGCGAGACGGCGTAGCGCAGGCCCGGGGTCGGCAGGACGTTGTTGCGCGGGGACAGGTACGCCGTGACGCGTACCGGTCCGGTGGTGGTCAATGTCATGTCGTACTGCAGCGTCGCTTGTGTGCTGTGCGCGGTGAGCCCGTTGCCCGTGCGGCCGATGTCCGGCAGCAGCTCCCAGTCGCCGGTCTTGCGGGTGTAGTGGTCGGCCTCCATGGCGACGTACCCGTTGGCCTCCAGGAAACCGGCCGCGGGAACGGTCGGCTTCCGCACGGGCGCCACGATGTCGTACGTCGTCCCGGCGCCGCTGACCGTGATCGGCACCGAGGTGACGCCTGCCGGGGCGCGCCGCCAGTCGACGGTCACCGTCGCGCGGACCTGGTCGGTGACGCGGCCGGACGCCGGGGTGACGTGGACCCAGGGCTGGGCGGGCGTGATGGCGTACCGGAAAGGTGTCCTGCCCTTGTTGTAGACCTCGATGTACTGCCGCGGCTGGGCCTGCCACGGGCTGAACTCGGGGAGGGTCACCGGGTCGCCGCCGTCGAGGGCCACGCCGAGGGCGGCGGGCGCGGGCACGTCGATCCGCTGCAGGTGCGGGTAGATGGCGTCGGGCAGGGCGACGTTGTTGAGCTCCGGCTGCTGCCAGGGCGCGTTGGGCCCGTAGCGCTCGACGTCGCCGTAGCCGATCTTGGGCTGGGTCTGCCAGCCCTGCCACTTGCCGCCGGCGAGGGTGGTGTTGTAGTAGTCGCTCATGGCCTGGTCCTGGGCGAAGAGCGCCTCGGCCCGGTCGGCGAGGGCGTTGGTGGCGGCGCGGCCCTGCCGGGCGTAGGCGATGTTGGTGAACTGGGCCTGCCGCAGCGCGTACACGATGGCGGTGTCTTTGATCTGGTAGTAGGCCAGATGGTAGAAGGCGTCCTGCCAGGCGGCGGGCACGAGGCCGCGGAGTCGTTCGGCGCGGGCGGCGAGGGCCTGCCACTGCGCGGTGACGCGGTCCAGCTCGCGGTAGGCGGTCAGGCTGAACGGGGTCTCGCGGTCGTCGTAGACCACCTCGGTGCCCTGCCCGGTGATCCGCCGGTTGAGCAGCTCGGGCTTGCGGCGCGACTGCAGCGTCGCGTAGTCGTGCAGCAGCTCGGCGACGGCCGGGGCGAGGCGGGGACCGAAGTTCTGCGCGGTGAAGGTACGCAGCCACGGGCCGGGCGTCAGGCGCGGGTTCCACGCGTAGTCGAGGAAGAACTGCGTGGGCACTTCCTCGTTCTTCAGGTCGCCGACGTTGACCATCCAGAGGCGGTCGACCCCTTTGGCGTACGCCAGCCGCAGTTGCTCCCACGTGCTGGTGAGATTGACCGTGTCGGCCCACTTGTAGTTGCGTCCCACCCCGACGTAGTCGAAGTGGTAGTACATGCCGTAGCCGCCGCTGCGCTGCTCGCCTGCCGGGAGCTTGCGCAGGTTGCCCCAGTTGTCGTCGCAGAAGACCACGGTGACGTCGTCCGGCGGCCGGTAGCCCTCGTCCCAGTAGCGCTGCACCTCCTTGTAGAGGGTCTGCACCTGGGGCCGGCCGATGAGCCCGGTGTCGCGCAGGATCGCCCGCTGGGTGTCGATGATGTCGCGCATCAGCTCGATGCCGTCGCCGTCGGGCAGGCTGGTGTCGCCGTTGCCGCGCATGCCGAGCGTGATGACGCCCTCGATGTCCTGCGCGGCCATCCGCTGCGCGCCGTCACGCCAGTACGCCTCGATCGCGGCGCGGTTGCGGAGGAAGCTCCACTCGCCGGTGCCGGCGGGATGCCTGTTCCACTCCTCGATGCCGCGCATCATCGGCGCCTCGTGCGAGGTGCCCATGACGACGCCGTAGAGGGTGGCCGTGGCGTGGTTGAGCGGGTCGTCCTCGGCGAACGCCCGGCCCCACACCGCCGGCCACAGATAGTTCGCCTTGAGCCGCAGCATCGTCTCGAACACCTTGGCGTAGTAGGCGGCGTTGAGCCCGCCGGGATGCCCGGGTGCCTTGCCGGGTCCGAAGTAGCCGGGCGCCCAGGTGCCGGTGGCCGGGTTCTCGTCGTTGATGAAGAAGCCCCGGTAGCGTACGGCCGGGGTGCCCTGGGTGTGCCGGCCCGGCAGCACGTGGATGGCGTCGTGGCGGGCGGCGGGCACGTCGTCCCAGAAGTACCAGGGCGAGATCCCGATCGCCCGGGACAGGTCGTAGGCGCCGTAGATCGTGCCGCGCTGGTCGCTGCCCGCGATGACGAAGGCCCGCCGGACCCCGGGCAGCGGGTCGGTCACCACCTGCTCGACGGTGGTCTCCCACTGCCCGCGCAGGCCGCGCACGTCGAGGCGGCCGCGGGCGACGATCCGGTCGATGAGCGGGCTCTTGCCGAGCGTGCCGATGATGACCGGCTCGGTGCCGGTGGGGACGCGGTCGTGTGCGACGGCCGGCCGGACGCCGGTGACCTTGTGGATGTCGCTCTGCAGGTCGTCGGCGACCCGGATGACGCCGGCGTGGTCGGCGGTGCTGACCACCACGGGCGCCGCCCGCTTCCGCGCCACGACGGGGAAGCGCCCCGGCCCGTCGTGGAAGGCGACGTAGCCGGTTTCCGGCGACGGCCCGGCCGGCGGCGGTGATGCGTGCGCAGCGGGGGCGGCGACCAGGGGAGCGAACAGGATCAGGGCGAGAAGCGACCTCATCGGCGACACCTCGGCGTTCCGGAAGTTTCGGAAACATCTGGCCGAACTTCCGTAACGTATAGGCGTACCTCGATGTCGTCAAGGTGGAGGGTGGCGGGCTCAGGCGGGTTGGCAGAACGACTCCGTGGCGCACAGTGTCTCGTCGCGGCACTGCGGGATGCAGCCGATCCCGAAGGGCAGCGTCAGGCACAGGAGCCAGTTGATCTCGCACGTCCGGACCGTCGAGCACTGATTGCGGCAGGTCTGGCCGGGCGGGCACGCGCAGAACTCCCCCGTCCGCGTCGACAGGCAGGGCGCGCCCGGGGCGCAGGTCTGCGCCGCCCGGACGCCCTCGGCCGGCGGATCACCGTGGACCCCGCGATAGGTCCTGTGCCCGCGGTAGAGCGAGCGTTCAGCCACGAAACCGGGCGTACCCATGGCGCATCCTCACCTCTCGACGTACGGGACCAGCTTGCTGACCAGGAAGGGAAACTCCTCCGTCACGTCCACCCGGCAGAAGTAGCGCTCGACGACGTCGGTCCGCCGGTGCCGGTAGCCGAGGACGACGTCGACGATCGTGCGGACGCCGCTCAGCGGGGAGTGCCGGACTTCGACGCCGGCCAGCGCGGCGTTGCCGGCGTGCGCGGCCGCGGTACGCGCGTACACCTCGGGGTAGCGGACCGCGAGGTAGTTCAGCGCCCGGTGCTCGTCGGTGGCCCCGGCGTTGTCGGCGGTCTGCAGCATCAGGTCGAAGACCTCGGCGGCGGTCGCCCGGAAGCTCTCGTCGCCGGACTCGGCGACGTCGTCGGGCCGCGGGACGGCGGCGAGCAGGTCGTCGCGGCCGAAGCTGTAGACCTGGTCGACGATCACGACCGGCACGACCAGGCCGTTGCAGGTCTCCGGCGGGGCGAGCGGCCCCCGGATGCCGATGACGACGTCCAGGTCGGTCGGCGCCGGGCGGGGCCGCAACGACTCGACGAGCAGGTCGAGGTCGACCGGGTCGCGCGGGGCGAGCAGGTAGGTCTCCAGCCCCTCGATGAGCAGGACCCAGCACAGCTGCCGGGCCAGGTAGCGGTTGGCGCGGCTGCTCAGCACCTCGTGCAGGGCCTCCCGGTCGGTGTGGCCGGCCAGGTCTGCGCGCCCGGTCACCTGGGCCAGCTCCTTCTCCACCGCCAGGCTGGGCAGCCGGGGCTCTATCCGGCCGATCGCCCAGACGAACGGGGTGGTGCCGGGCCCCGCACCGGTGGCGGGCGTCGTGGTCTCCTCCATGTCACGCTCCGTCGTGGTCGGGCCGGGATCAGCGGCGTCCGGTGAAGACCAGCCAGCGGTTGAGGGCGGCCGCGCGCTCACTGCACGGGCCGCACGGCCGGATCCCGGCGAACGTGGTGGTGCGCTTGATGACGTCGCCCAGGCCGACCTCGGTGTCGGCGACGAACCCGGGCAGGCGGACGCGGTGGGCAGCGCGCGGTGCGGCCCGGTCCTCAGGTGCCATGGTGAGGTTCCTTTCTGCGGTAGGCGCCCAAGCGCGCCCAAGCGGCTGCGGCATCCAGCAGGGGAGGGGCGAGCCCGCGCCGGCTGGTCGCGGCGGAGCTCCGCAGGGCGTCCTTGATCGCCCCGGCGGGCGCGGTGGGATGCAGCGACCACAGCAACGCGGCCGTGCCGGCGACGAAGGGCGCCGCCACGCTGGTGCCGCCGCCCGGTCCCGTGCCGCCCCCGGGCAGGAGGCTGACGACACCCTCGCCGGGCGCGCCGACGCCCATCGCGCCGACCGGGCGGCCCAGATCGGAGGTTCCCGCCACGGCGCCGGACAGCGAGTAGCCGGCCACGGGCACGACCCAGGGATGCCGGGTCAGCACCGAAGCGGTCACCGATCCGTGATTTCCCGCGGCGGCGACGACCAGCGCTCCCCGCCGCATGCTGAAGTCGAGGGCCTGCCGCACCTGAACGCCGGCCCCGATCGACGGCCCGGGGAAAGCCGCGCTGACGTTGAGGACGCGGCAGCCGGCCACGACGAGGTCCACGATGGCCGTCGCCAGCTGCCCCGCCGAGGCGCCCGGCGCGGAGTGCCCCGGGCCGCCGGTCAGGATCGGGCGGATCAGCAGGCTGCACCCGGGCGCGATGCCCGGCGCGCCGGAGCCGCGCCGGGCCGCCAGGACGCCGGCGACGAACGTGCCGTGTCGCAGGCCCGCGGCGCCGGCCGCTGCGTTGTCCTCCGCGGGCGGGGTCGGTCCGTGGGACGGGGGCCCGAGCACGCGCAGCCGGTCGGCGACGAGCCCGGGATGGTCCACCTCGACGGGGCCGTCGACGAGCCCGACGACGACCTCCGGCCGGCCCTCGGTCAGCGCCATCAGCCCCGGCAGCCGGACGAGTTCGAGTGGGTCCATGGTCCGCCGCCCCGGACCGTCAGCAGGTGTGCCAGACCGACGCCGTGCCGTCGCAGTGGTCGCGATGGCAGATCTGGCAGTCGGTGCCGGGTGCGGCCGGGTCGGGCCGGCACGTCGTGGCGGGCACGCACTCCGGGACGGTGCAGCGGGTGCGGCATTCCGCGGCGAAGCCCGGCATCACCACGGCGCTCTCCCCTCGGGTCGTCCACGTCGACCCTGCCAGCATCGCGCCGGGGAGCGGCGGCCAGAAGGGCCGGGCGATGTCGGATCGAGGACGCGGGCTATCCGAAGGTCGTCGGCGGGCGGCCGGGCAGGTCCGCCTCGATGCGCTCCTTGAGCACCTCGCCGGTGACGATGTGGTTCTCCGACTGCACCAGCTTGCTGAGGCGCACCCGCTCCACCGGCACGACCTCGGTGGTCACGACCGGGCGCTCCTCGTGCAGCGTGATCTCGAAGACGACGCCGCCGTCGGGGCCGCCGAACTCCTCGAGCGTGCCGAAGACGTCCGGGTCGGCGACGGGCGCGCTCCCGCCGGCCGGTGCGCGCTCCAGCCGCAGCTCCTCGCGGCGCACCTGGACGGTGATCTGCACGTCCTCGGTCACCACGTACTTGCGCAGGCGGGCGCGGCCGGTCTCGTAGACCTCCGTGCCGGCGACCAGGCGCTGCTCGGAGCGGGTCATGGCGTCGTCGGTGCCGTCCGCCTGCGGCTGTTCGGGAATCATGTCGCCTCCGCCGGTCGTGGGGGAAAGGGGGAGCCGTACGGTGCCGCGGGGCGTGCGGCACCGTACGGGAAGGCTCAGCGCGGGCCGTCGAAGTCGATCCGCTCCTTGCGCACCTCGCCGGCGACGGTCTCCTCGTCGCGGACGGTCTCCTTGCCCAGCCGCACCCGCTCGACCGGGACCGCCTCGGTGTCCACGACCGGGCGCTCGGCGCGCAGCGTGACCTCGTGCTCCGCCTCGGTGATGTCCGGCCCGGCGTACGCGTCGCCGCGGTTGGCGTCGGTGATCGGCTCGCGCTCCAGGCGTACCTCCTCGTGTTCCACCGGCACCGTGACGTGCTCCTTCTCGGTGACCACGTGCTTGCGCAGGCGTGCCTTGCCGGCCTGCTCGGTGCGGGTGCCGGCGACCACTCGCTCCTCCGAGCGGGTCATCGCGTCGCCGTCGCCGGTCTGCCGGGTGTCGCCGCCGCGCTCGTAGCCCGCGGCGTCGCCGGTCATCGTGCCGGTGGACCGGGTGCTGTCGCGGGACTCCGTGCCGGTGGACTGCACGCCGTAGTACGTGTAGAGCTCGTTCTCCTCGGTGTGGCTCAGCTCGCCGTCCGGGTCGATGCGCGGGGCGTCCTTCACCGTGGCCTTGTCGAAGGGCACGGTGATGCGGTCGCCGTCGACGCTGGCCCGCTGCAGCGGCACGAAGGTCTCCTTGGTGCCGAAGAGCCCGGTGCGCACGGCCACCCATTCCGGGGCGCCGGTGTCGGAGTCCAGATAGACCTGGCCGACCGAGCCGATCTTGTCGCCGTCGGCGTCGTAGACGACGGCGTCGTTGAGGCGGGCGAGATCGTTCTGCGTGATCACGGCAATTCCTTCCGGGGGGATTCCATCCCATTGAGGAATGGCGGTTCTTGCTGCCTTGACGTCGATATCGGTGCCCGGCGTTCTCCGCCGTAAACAACTCCCGGAAATATTTCGCCGACGGCGCTCACCTGCCACAACGGCGATCACCCGATCGCATGAATGGTCGGGTGAGGACAGTGCGAAAAGGAGATTCGGCGGGTTTAAAGGGCGGCGAGCAGGGCTTCTGTGGCCGGGCCGGCGAGCATCGGAATGTCCAGGGCGGCGTCGTCGCTGCCGACGGTGACGATCGTGACCGCGGGATAGGCGTCGTGCGGGCGGGTGCGTACCCCGGTGATGCCGGCGCGGGGCAGGACGGTCCGCGCGATCGAGTGCACCTTGGCGTTGCCGCGGGTGAGCCGGTCGCGGCGGTGCAGCAGGTGCAGCTCGTGGTCGCCGGCGACGGTGATGGCGGCGTGCAGCGTCACGGGCCGGGGCAGGGGCAGCCCGGACATCGACCGGCCGACCACCTCGCGGCCGGTCGCCCCGATCAGGCGCAGGCCCGGCTCGTCGTCCAGCAGCCGCTCGTACGCGGTGACCAGGCCCACGTCCTCGCGTCCCAGCCGCACCGCCCGCCGGACCGGGTGCGGCCGCGCGCTGCCGCCGCGCGGCGGCAGGTAGAGCTCGCGGATCAGCCGGACCATCCGCCGCATGGGGACGGGATCGACGGCGTTGTACGTGACGACGGTCGCCGCCCCCGCGGCGGTGCGCAGGGTCAGCCGGCCGTCGAGCAGGGCGACGCTGTCCTCGATCGCGACGAGCTGGCCGCCGGGCAGGTGCGCCCGGTCGTACCAGTCGTCGCGGCGGCGCAGCACCGTGACCGCCGTGTCGTCCACGGCGATCAGGAAGTCGTAGAGGTGCATGTCCGGGTCGGCGTTGCGCCGCTCGATGGTGCGCGGCACCTTGAGGACGAGCCGGTGCGCGGCGGGGTCGATGCCGGCGTCGCGGTAGAGCCGCGGCAGGTCCGCGACGGTGCGGACCTCGTAGATGTAGGGCCCGAAGGCATCGAACTCCGCGGTACGTCGCACGGGCAGGCTCCCCGAGATCGAGCAGGAACTCACGCCACTGTACGCCGCCGATGTTCGCTCGCAGTGAACGCCGGAAGACGATCGCCGGCGGCGAAGTTGAGCAGCACGTACTCAACTTTCGGAGGTGGCCGGTGGCCAGCAAGCAACTTCCCGTGCTGTTCCTCGACGACATCGTCCTGCTCCCGGGCATGGTCGTGCAGATCGAGCTCGACGAGGCCGCCCAGGCGGCGGTCGACGCGGCCCGCACCTCGTCCGGCTCCGAGCTGCTCATCGCCCCGCGGCTCGAGGACCGCTACGCCTCGCACGGCGTGGTGGCGAGCGTGCGCCAGGTCGGCAAGTCGCGCGGCGGATCACCCGCCGCCATGTTGCGTACGGGCGGCCGCGCCCGCATCGGCAGCGGCGTGACCGGCCCCGGCGCGGCACTGTGGGTCGAGGCCGAGCCCGTCCCGGCCGGCGTGCCGACCGCGCACACCCGCGAGCTCGCCGCCGAATACAAGCAGCTCGTCGTCTCCGTGCTGCAGCGCCGCGAGGCCTGGCAGGTCATCGACTCGGTCAGCGCCATCGACGACCCGGGCGACCTGGCCGACACCGCCGGCTGGGCGCCCTACCTGTCCAGCGACCGCAAGCGCGAGCTGCTGGAGACGCCCGACGTCGAGGCCCGGCTGCGGCTGCTCATCGAGTGGACCCGCGACTTCCTGGCCGAGTCCGAGGTCAGCGACAAGATCGAGACCGACGTCCGCGAGTCGGTCGAGAAGCGCAACCGCGAGTACCTGCTGCGCGAGCAGCTCAAGGCGATCCGCAAGGAGCTCGGCGAGGGCGACGCGGAGGGCAAGGACGACTACCGCGCGCGCATCGAGGCGGCGGAGCTGCCCGATGCCGTACGCGAGGCGGCCCTGCGCGAGGCCGACAAGCTGGAGCGGGCCGGCGACCAGAACCCGGAGGCCGGCTGGATCCGCACCTGGCTCGACACGGTCCTCGACCTGCCGTGGTCCGAGCGCACCACGGACACCACCGACCTCGAGGCGGCCCGCGCGGTCCTCGACGCCGACCACCACGGCCTCGACGAGGTCAAGGACCGCATCGTCGAGTACCTGGGCGTCCGGGTCCGCCGCGAGTCCAAGGGCCTGGCCAGCGTCGGCGGCCGCGGCTCCGGCGCGGTGATCCTGCTCGCCGGGCCGCCCGGCGTCGGCAAGACCTCGCTCGGCGAGTCCGTGGCGCGCACGCTGGGCCGCAAGTTCGTCCGGGTGGCGCTGGGCGGCGTCCGCGACGAGGCGGAGATCCGCGGGCACCGGCGGACGTACGTCGGCGCCCTGCCCGGACGCATCGTCCGCGCCATCCGCGAGGCCGGCTCGATGAACCCGGTCGTGCTGCTCGACGAGGTCGACAAGGTCGGCAGCGACTACCGGGGCGACCCGGCGGCGGCCCTGCTCGAGGTGCTGGACCCGGCGCAGAACCACACGTTCCGCGACCACTACCTCGACCTGGACCTGGACCTCTCCGACGTGCTGTTCATCGCGACGGCGAACGTGCTGGAGACGATCCCGCAGGCGCTGTTCGACCGGATGGAGCTCATCTCGATCGACGGCTACACCGAGAACGACAAGGTCGCCATCGCCCGCGACTTCCTGGTGCCCCGGCAGCTGGAGCGGGCGGCCCTGTCCCCCGAGGAAGTGACCGTCACCGACGCCGCGCTGCGCGAGATCGCCGCGAACTACACCCGGGAGGCCGGCGTCCGCTCCTTCGAGCGGCTGCTCGCCAAGGCGTTCCGCAAGGTGGCCCTGAAGGACCTGCCCGCCACGGTCGAGGCCGCGGACCTGAAGGACCTGATCGGGCGGCCGCGCTTCGAGCCCGAGTCGGCCGAGCGTACGGCCGTGCCCGGCGTGGCCACCGGCCTCGCGGTGACCGGCATGGGCGGCGACGTCCTCTACATCGAGGCGTCGCTGCTGCCCGGCGACAAGGGCGGCCTGTCGGTCACGGGCCAGCTGGGCGACGTGATGAAGGAGTCGGCGCAGATCGCCCTCTCCTACGTCCGGGCCCACGCCGACGAGCTGGGCGTCTCGCCGGAACAGCTGGACCACCCGATCCACCTGCACGTCCCGGCGGGTGCGGTCCCCAAGGACGGCCCCTCGGCCGGCGTCACCATGACGACCGCCCTGGTGTCCCTGCTCCTGGGCCGCAACGTCCGCGCCGAGGTCGGCATGACCGGCGAGGTCTCCCTCACCGGCCGCGTCCTCCCCATCGGCGGCGTCAAGCAGAAGCTCCTCGCCGCCCAGCGCGCGGGCCTCACCGAGGTCTACCTGCCCCACCGCAACGCCCCCGACCTCGACGACGTCCCCGCCGACGTCCTGTCCGCCCTGACCGTCCACACCGTCGCCGACGTCCGCGAGATCCTGGAGACGGCCCTCGAGCCGATCTCCGCCGGCGTCACCGCCGCGGCCTGACCCTGGCGCAACCGGCCGCCTGCCGGCATCCCCCGAGGTGCCGCCAGGCGGCCGTCACGCCGTCGTCGGGCCGCCTTTCAGCCCAGTCGCGTGAGCAGGATCCGGCCGCCCTCGTAGACGCCGCCGTCGATGGCGACGACCCGGCCCGCGGCGTACCGCAGCGGTGCGCGCACGTCAGCGGGCGCGACGCCGAAGTGCTTGGTGAGGGTGCTGTGGCCGTGCACCAGGAGCGTGGCGCCGTAGGTCCGCAGCATGATGGCGACGGGATCGTCCGGGCCGGCGCTCTCGCAGTCGCGGAACGCACCGCGGTCGCTCATCCGCCGGCAGAACGCCGCCCAGCCGGCAACGTCGCGATCGGCCATCGCGGCGGCGACGGCGGCGTTGACCATCGCGACAGTGTCGCCGAACTCGAGGTACGAGGTGGTGTCCGAGTGCACCAGAAGGTGATCGTCGACCACCGCCATGGCCGGCAGCGACGCGATCCATGAGACGTGGGCGTCGGTGAGCCGGCGCAGGTCCGTGTCCCGGCCGCCGAACCGCGCCCAGCCGCCGCGGAAACCGTCCGCCTGATCCCAGCCGGGCACCGGCTCGGTCGCGAAGAGGTGCGCCGCCGTCAGCTGCACCTCGTGGTTGCCGAGCAGCGCCCCGACCTCGCCGCCCGCCGTGGCGGCCTGATCGGCCAGTCGCCGGACGTCGTCGATGACGCCGATGCCGTCGGGGCCCCGATCGACGTAGTCACCCAGCAGCCACAAACGGGCGTCCCGCCCCGACCACCGTCCGGTGGCATCGACGAGTCCGGCGTCGCGCAGCACGTCTCGGAACTCGTCGCGGTGCCCGTGGATGTCGGCGGCGACGAACAACGGAGACGGCACCCGGTCAGCGATCATGGCATGGACCCTACTGCCGCCTCCCGCTGCTCCGCGTCGATGTATCGGCCGTCGCGCGGCGAGCGGGCCGTCCGGTGCTGTAGCGCGCCACCATGGTTTGGACGGCTTCTTCGATGACGTCGGTGGTGCGGGCGGGGGTCACTGTCCAGTTCGGCAGGACCAGGGCCGGCCAGAGGAGATGGTTGGAGATCATGCCGAGGAACTGGGTGGCGGCCATCTCCGGGTCGGGGATGTGGGCGGCTCCCGCGTCGTGCTCGGCCGCGAGGTAGCGCTGCACGGACTCGAAGTACGGCATTTTGCCCTGGGCGAAGTGGGCCTTGGCGAGTTCGGGGAAGCGCGGCAGTTCGGCGATGACGATGCGGAACAGGTCGGTCATCTCCCGCCGGCTCAGCAGGGTCGCGTAGTGCTGCCCGAGGACCGTCAGGCCGGCCGTCAGGTCGCCGGTGGGCGGGACGCCGGCGGGGTCGTCCCGGGCCCACGAGTTGACGACGATGGCGTCGAACAGGGCGGCCTTCGTCGGGAACTGCTTGAACAGCGTTGCCTTCGACACGCCGGCGCTGTCGGCGACGCGGGCCAGGGACGCCCGGTCGTAGCCCAGCTCGAGGAAGAGCTCGGTGGCGGCCCGCACGATCAGGGCGCGCTTCTCCTCCGCCACGCGCTGGTGATAGGCCGACGGCGCTGGGGTCATGCGGCCCAGCATAGCGAGGTGAGTGGGTTGACTCACCATCCGGGCAGGGGGTAGCGTCGGCATGGTGAGTCGTTCGACTCACCTCTTTCGTTCGTGCCCGGAGGTTCCGATGTCCCGCTTCGCCGATCAGACCGTTCTCGTGACCGGCGGCGCCGGCGGCCAGGGCTCCAGCCACGTCCGCGCCCTGCATGCCGAGGGCGCCAACGTCGTCATCGGCGGCATCGATGCCGAGCGCGGCGCCCGCCTCGCCGCCGAGCTGGGGGAGGGTGCGCTCGCCGTCCGGCTCGATGTGTCCCAGGAGGAGTCGTGGGCGGCCGCCGTCGCGGCGACCGAACAGGCCTTCGGTGCGCTCACGATCCTGGTCAACAACGCCGGGGTGCAGAACCCGCCGGCCCTCATCGAGGCCACCGGCCGGGCGACCTGGGACCGCATCCTCGACGTCAACCTCACCGGCACCTTCCTCGGCATCAAGGCGGCCGCCCCGGCGCTGCGGCGCGCGGGGGGAGGGGCGATCGTCAACATCGGCTCCACCATGGGCGCCGGCGGGACCGCCTTCTACGCGCCCTATGTCGCCGGCAAGTGGGCGGTCCGGGGGCTCACCCGGACCGCTGCCCTGGAGCTGGGCCGCGACAACATCCGCGTCAACGCGATCGTCCCCGGTGTCGTCGAGACCCCGTTCATCACCGAGCCGGCGGCCGGCAGCGACGCCCCGATCGGCGACCTCTACTCGCCCGAGCCGTTTGCCGTCCCGCGACTCGGGCAGCCCGCCGACGTCACCGCGCTGCTGTTGTTCCTCGCCTCGCCGCAGGCGGCCTTCATCACCGGCGCCGAGTACGTCATCGACGGCGGACTGCTCCTGGGCCCCGCGCTGCGGAAGGAACCCGCCTGACGGGGCCGATCAGCCCGCCGGCGTGGTGAGCGAGGCACCCGCGCACTGCACCGCGAAGACCGTGCAGGACCGGATCTCCTCGCCGTCGAGCAGCACCGCGCACTGCCCGCAGGTGCCGTCCGTGCAGCCGTGGCGCACGGCCGGCAGGCCGCACCGCGCACGCAGCAGCCGGTCGAGCGGCTCGGCGGGCTCCGGCTCGAACTCCCGGCGGTCGCCGTTGACGATCAGGGTCACGCGCACCGTGCGCTCACAGTCCTTCCCGGGCCTGGGTCAGCGCCCGGCGCGTCAGCGTCCGGACGGCCTGCTGCTTGCCACGCCGTTCCGGCGCCGGGTAGCCGGACAGATTCGCGTCGACCTCCGCGGCCGCCTCGGCGGCGGCCCGGATCGCCGCGTCGCCGAACGGCGCGCCGCACAGCGCCTTCTCCGCCGCGCGGGCCCGCACCGGGCAGGGGCCGGCGTTGACCAGCCCGACCAGCGCCGCACTGATCACCCCGCCGGTCACGGTGACCGCCGCCATGGCCGCGGTCTCCGCGAACTTCGCCCGCGCCGGCCGGTGCTCCGCGAACCCGGCGCCCGTGCCGGCCGGCAGCAGCGGCAGGCGGACCTCGGCCAGCAGCTCGTCGGGCCGGCGTACGGTCGCGTACGGTCCGGTGAAGAACCGCTCCGCGGGCACGGTGCGGCGCTCGCGGTGGCTCACCAGGTCGATCTCGGCGCCCAGGATCGTGGCGAGAACGGGCCACTCCGCGGCCGGGTGCGCGTAGGACAGGCTGCCCGGCATCGTGCCGCGGGCCCGGATCGGCGGGTGTCCGATGTGCCGCACGATCGTGCGCAGCATGGCGCCCAGGGCGCCGCCGACGGCATCGGTCTCAAACGTGCGGTGCCGCACCAGCGGGCCGACCCGCAGCACCCGCCCGGTCTCGGTGAGGAACGCGAACTCGCGGACCGGGTTGATGTCCACCACCCGGCCCGGGCGCAGGTCCCCGTTGGTCACGTCGAGGACCAGGCTCTGACCGCCGGCGAGCACCGCGGTGTCTCCGTCGGCGAGGGCGGCCGTCACCTCACCCGGGCTCGTCGCGGCGAGGTACTCCATCGCGGCACTCCATTCAACGGCAACAATGTCCGTGCACACTTTCCGGGTTCCCGGGCCGGTTCCGGCGAATCTCACCCGGCCGGGCGAATTCCCGCATTGACACGCTGCCGTAATCGACCTTTGTATACAAGCCGTGGCCACGATCGAACGCGTCGAGGTTCTGGTGACGTCGCCGGGACGCAACTTCGTCACCCTGCGGATCACGACGTCCGACGGGGTCACCGGGCTGGGTGACGCCACCCTCAACGGCCGCGAGCTGGCCGTGGCGTCCTACCTGCGCGATCATCTCGCCCCGGTGCTCGCCGGCCGCGACCCGGCCCGCATCGAGGACACCTGGCAGTACCTGTACCGGGGCGCCTACTGGCGGCGCGGGCCGGTGACGATGACGGCGATCGCCGCGGTGGACGTGGCCCTCTGGGACATCAAGGGCAAGGTCGCCGGCCTGCCGGTCTACCAGCTGCTCGGCGGCCGCTCCCGCGACGGCGTGCTGGTCTACTGCCACGCCAGCGGCGCCGACGTGCCGGCGCTGCTCGACGACGTGGACGCGTACCGGGACAGGGGTTTCCGGGCCATCCGGGCGCAGGCCGCGGTGCCGGGCCTGAGCGGCAGCTACGGGGTGCGCAAGGGCACGATCTACGAGCCGGCCGCCACCGCGCTGCCCGACGAGCAGGCGTGGAGCACCGAGGCCTACCTCAACTTCGCGCCCCGGTATCTGGCCGCGGTGCGGGAACGGCTCGGCGACGGCTTCCCCCTGCTGCACGACGTGCACCACCGGCTCACCCCGATCGAGGCGGCCCGCTTCGGCCGGAGCGTCGAGGAGCTGCGGCTGTTCTGGATGGAGGACCCGACGCCGGCGGAGAACCAGGAGGCCTTCCGGCTGATCCGGCAGCACACCACCACCCCGATCGCGACCGGCGAGGTGCTCAACACGGTCTGGGACGTGCAGCAGCTGATCACCGGGCAGCTCATCGACTACGTCCGGACGTCCGTCGTGCACGCCGGCGGCATCACCCACCTGCGCCGCATCTTCGACCTGGCCGCGCTCTACCAGGTACGCACGGGCTCGCACGGCGCCACCGACCTGTCCCCGGTCTCCACTGCCGCCGCGGTCCACGTCGACATCGCGGTGCCCAACTTCGGCATCCAGGAGCACATGGGCCACACCGAGGAGACCCTGCGCGTCTTCCGTGGCGGCCCGCGCCTGGAGGACGGGATGCTCCACCCGTCGGAGGAGCCGGGCCTGGGCGTCGAGTACGACGACGAGCTGGCGGCCCGGCATCCCTACGAGCCCCGCTACCTGCCCGTGGCGCGGCGGCTCGACGGCTCGGTGCACGACTGGTGAGCGGGCGTCACATAATGAACCGGAGATCCGGACGGCGAAGCGGGGGAGGCCGGGTATGGGTGTGCGCAGCCTGACGCAGGGGGAGGCCGAGGAGCGGGGTGCCCTGCTCACGGTGCAGCGGTACGACATCGACGTGGACCTCACCGAGCTGCCCGGCGGCCCGCGGGTGCGCAGCACGTCCACGATCAGCTTCACGTGCGCCACCCCGGGGGCGGCGAGCTTCGTGGACGCCGCCGCGACCGTGCTGCGGGCGACGCTCAACGGGCGGGAGCTGGGCCCGGCCGCCGACGGCCGGCTGCCGCTGCCGGAGCTGGCCGCGAGCAACGTGCTGGTCGTCGAGTGCGAGACGGAGAACACCCGCGACGGCGCCGGGGTGCACCGGGCGGTCGATCCGGCCGACGGCGAGGTCTATCTCTGGATGTCGTTCGAGCCGGATCAGGCGCGGTGGGTGTGGGCCTGCTTCGACCAGCCCGATCTCAAGGCGCCGCACGCGTTCACGGTCACGGCGCCGCCGGACTGGACGGTGACGAGCAACACGGGCGACGCCCGCGTCGAGGGGAACCGGTGGGTGTTCCCGCCGACGCCGCCGCTGTCGCCGTACAACACGGTGGTCAATGCCGGGCCGTTCCACCAGCTGCGGCGTACCGTCGACGGGTTCGATCTGGGCCTGTTCTGCCGGCGCTCGCTCAAGGCCGTGCTCGAGCGCGACGCGGACAAGCTGTTCACCACGACGGCGCAGGGCCTGCGCTTCTTCGGCGAGCAGTTCGGCATGCCGTTCCCGCAGCGCCGCTACGACCAGGTGTTCGTGCCCGAGTTCGGCGGCGCGATGGAGAACTACGGCTGCGTGACCTGGTCGGACTCGCTGCTGCCGCGCGCCGAGCCGACGCCGGCCGAGGACGCGCTGGTCGTCCGGGTGCTGCTGCACGAGATGGCGCACATGTGGTTCGGCAACATCGTGACGATGCGCTGGTGGGACGACCTGTGGCTGAACGAGGCGTTCGCCGAGTTCGCGTGCAAGTGGGCGGCGTCGCGCGCCACGGAGTACACCGACGCGTGGGCCCGGCACACCGTCGCGGAGAAGCTCGATGCCTACCTGACCGACCAGGGCCCGGTCACCCACCCGATCCACCAGCCGATCGCCGACGTGGCGCAGGCGGCGTCGATCTTCGACGCGATCACCTACCCCAAGGGCGCGTCGGTGCTGCGCCAGCTGCAGGCCTATGTGGGCCAGGAGGCGTTCCGGGCCGGCATGACCGCCTACTTCGCGCGCTTCGCCTGGGGCACCACGACGCTGCAGGACCTCATCGACGCGCTGGCCACGGCGAGCGGGCGCGACCTGGACGCGTGGCGCGACGGCTGGCTGGCCACGGCGGGCGCCGACCGGTTCACCCTGGAGACCGGCGGCGACGAGGTCGTGCTCGTGGGGCGGGGACCGGCCGGGCCGCCGCGCCCGCAGGTGCTCGCGGTCGGCGCCTATTCCGGACAGGACCCCGCCCTGGTACGCACGGCCCGCGCGCTGGTCGACGTGAGCACCGGGCGCACGCCCGTCCCGCTGCCGGCCGGCGCCGACTTCTACCTGGTCAACGACGAGGATCTGACGTACGCGACCGTACGCCCGGCGCCCCTGCGCGAGGCCGCCCGGCTGCCCACGCCGGAGGCCCGAGGCGTGGCCGTCGCCTCGGTGTGGGACGCCCTGACCACCGGCGAGGCGACCGCCGCCGAGACCGCCGCCGCCCTGGTCGCGGTGCTGCGCGCGGAGACCGCGCCCACCGTGATCGAGCCCTACCTGCGGCTGGCCGGTGACGTCGCCGAGCTGTGGGCGCCGGAGGCCGACCGGCCCGCCGTCGCCGCCCTGGTCGCCGGGGTGTGCGCGGAGCTGGCCCGGCAGCCGGCCCACCGGCGCAGCGCCGTGCGTGCGCTGGCCCGCGTCACCACCGATCCGGCCGCCGTCGCGGAGCTGGCCGGCGACGACGTCGACCTGCGCTGGCGGGCCCTGCTCCGCGCGTCCGAGCTGGGCGCCCCCACGGCCGCGGAGGTGACCGGGCTGCTCGCCCGCGACCCCGACCCGGACGCCACGCTGCAGGCGCTGACGGTGCGGGCGGCGGCGCCGGACGAGGCGGAGAAGGCCGCGGCGTGGCAGGCGCTGAGCACCGGCGAGGTGCCCGCCGGCCAGTTCGCCACGGTGTCGGCGGCCTTCTGGCGGCCCGGGCAGGAGGCGCTGCTGGCCCCCTACGCCGACCGCTACCTCGCCCTGCTGCCCACGCTGAGCCAGGGCGGCATGATCTTCGCGTCGTACTACGCCCGCGGGCTGTTCCCCAAGTTCGCCGTCGACGAGACGTGGCTGGCGCGGGCCCGGGAGGCGGCGGAGCGCGGCGACCTGGAGCCGGTCGTCGCCAAGACCCTCCTGGGCCAGGCCGACCTGGTCGGCCGCATGCTCCGCGCCCGGTCAGCGACCCGCTGAGCGGGCCGGGGCCGGGGCCGGGGCCGTGGCCGGGCGGGCCGGGGCCGGGCCGGGGCCGGCGGGCTTACCGGCCCGCCGAGATCGTCAGGATCTCGGTGACGACCCGGCCGGCGGCGTCCGGGCGGCCCTGGGCGGTGGCGGCCTGCGACATGGCGGCCCGGCGGCCCGGGTCGGCCAGCAGCTCGCCGAGGGCGGCCTGCAGGCGCTCCGGGGTGGCGGTCTCCTTGTCGAGCATCACGGCGGCGCCGGTGGCGGCCAGGTGGCGGGCGGTGTGGCGCTGCTCGTCGCCGGCCGAGACCGGGTAGGGGATCAGCACGGAGGCCTTGCCGAGGGCAGTGAGCTCGGCCACCGTGCCGGCGCCGGCACGGGCCACGACGACGGCCGCGGCGGCGAGCAGGTCGGGCAGCTCGTCGTGGATGAAGTCGACGACGCGGTAGCGGTGGGCGAGGTGCGGGGGCAGGGCCCGGGCGACCTCCTGCATCTCGGTGAGGCCGTGGCTGCCGCACTGGTGCACGATCTGGCAGCGCTCGAGCAGGCCGGGCAGCGCGCCGGTCAGCATCCGGTTGATCTGCTGGGCGCCGAGCGCACCCCCGGTGACCAGGACGAGCGGCACCGACGGGTCGAGCCCGTACGCGGCCAGGCCCTTCGCCGGATCGCCGCTGAGCACGGCCGGGCGCACCGGGTTGCCGGTGACGACCGCCCGGCTGCGCGCCCGGGCGGGCAGGTGCTCGAGGGAGGCCTCGTGGCTGAGCAGCACGCGGGTGGCCACGCGGGCCAGGATGCGGTTGGCCAGGCCCACGCTGAGGGTCTGCTCGTGCATCAGGTAGGGCACCCGGAACAGGGCCGCGGCCAGCCCGATCGGCACGGAGACGAAGCCGCCCGTGCTGAACACCACGGCGGGCTTGGTGCGGGCCACGGTGAAGGCCGCTTGCAGGATGCCCAGCGGGATGCGGAAGGCGTCGGCGATGTTGCGGCCGATGTCGCGCGGGCTCAGCGAGCGGCGCAGCTTGCCGGTGGTGACCGCCTTGAAGGGGATGCCGTTGCGCTCGGCGATCGTGGCCTCGAGGCCGGTGGCGACGCCGACCCAGAGCAGCTCGGGCGTGGTGCCGGTCTCGGCGAGCCGGGCCTGCAGGGTGTGGATCGTGGTCAGCGCGGGGTAGGTGTGGCCGCCCGTGCCGCCTCCGGTGACGATCATGCGGAGTGCATGCAGGCGCTGGGTGCTGTAGAGGGACATGTGGAGCCACTCCGAGGATCGCGGTGCCGGTCGGGTCGAGGCAGTGTATCGACCGTCCGGGCGGACCCGCTTCCCTCGACCCGCCTCACCCAGAGTGACTGATCGGTGTCGTTCCGCGCCGGCGTCCGGGCGCTCGGGGAAGCGTCTTTACCAGGAATAACACCCGACGCGCCACCCCTCTCGGGTCAGCTCGACTCCCCGAGGCGCGGACGGCTAGAGTGAGCGCTCTGTATACGGTCGACCGGCCAGGAATCGACGAGGCGCGAGAGGAAGCGTGGTGACCAGAGTTCCCGGCACGGGCGTCACGGCGCTCCTCGGGGGTGCGCTGGACGGCCGAGGTTACTATGTCGGCTTCGTCGCGCACCGGGCGACCGGCGGCCGCGGGATCGCGGTGGCCGGCGAGGTCAGCACCACGGCAGCTGCCCCGTTGCCCGGCGTGAGGCGATCGGTCGCCGGTGCCACAGCATCGTGAGCGGGAGTCCGGCAGACGCTGACGAGGCGAGGGCCACGCCGACACGGAAGGAACCGCAAGTGACGAAGCTCCGCATCGGCGTGCTCTACGGCGGGCAGCACCCGGGACCCGACGTCTCCTACGACGCCGCGGTCGCCGTGCTCGCCCACCTCAACCGGGAGCGCTTCGACCCGGTGCCGGTGCGGATCACCGCCGACGGCCGCTGGCGGGTCGCCGCGCCGGACGACAGCCTCGGGCGCGGCCAGGCCCTCAAGCCCAAGGCGCCGGCCGCCCGCTCCGCGGCCCTGACCTCGGCGATGAAGGCCCTCGCCGGCGTCGACGTCGTCCTGCCCGTCCTGCACGGCACCCCCGACGAGGACAGCACCGTCCGCGGCCTGCTCGACCTGCTCGCCGTGCCCTATGTGGGCCGCGGCGTGGCGGCCGGCGTCGTGGGCATGGACAAGGCCTTCACCCGGGCGGTGCTGCGGGCCGAGGGCATCAAGGTCGCCGACGCGGTCGTGCTGCGCAGCCCCGGCGAGACCGTCGGCGACAGCGACCGGGCCCGGCTCGGGCTGCCGCTGCTGGTCAAGCCGAGCTGCGGCAACCCGGGCGACGGCGTCACCCGGGTCGACGACGCCACCGCCCTCGACGCGGCGGTGGCCGAGGCGTTCCGCTTCGACGCCAAGGTGCTGGTCGAGCGGGCCGTGCCGGGGCAGGAGATCAGCATCTCGGTGCTGCAGCACCCGGACGGCCGGCTGGTCGCCTCGCCGCCGGTGCACCCGGAGGGCGACGCCGGTCAGGGCCCCGTGGTGCCCCTGGAGCCCGCGCTCTGCGCCGCCCTCGACGAGCTGGCCATCCGGGCCTTCCGGATCCTCGGGTGCACGGGCCTGGCCCGGATCAACTTCCTCGTCGACACCGCCGGGGGCCGCACCTCGGTGGTGCTCCACGAGGTCGACGCCCGGCCGGTGCTCGTCCCGGGCGCGCCGGACGCGGCCGCCTGGAGCAGCGCCGGGCTGCCCTACACCGGCCTGCTCGACGTCCTGATCGACACCGGGCTGGCCCGGCGCGGCAGCCTGCCCGTGCCGGCCGACGCCGCCCTGCCCAAGTCCCACACGTCGCCCTCGTCGCTGTCCCCGGTGGTCCGCCCCGAGACAGGCATCACCGTCTTCAGCTGCGCGCCGGACGAGGCCGTGCTCTTCCGCGAGATGGCGCCGCACCTCGGCGTGGTCACCACGATCACCGAGGAGCACGTCTCCGAGGCCAACGCGAGCCTGGCCGCGGGCAACCGGTGCGTCAGCGTGGGGCACAAGTCCCGGGTCACCAACGCCACGCTGCTCGCACTCAGCCGGGTCGGCGTGCGCTACATCTCCACCCGCAGCGTCGGTTTCGACCACATCGACATCACGTACGCGCAGAGCGTCGGCATCACCGTCGGCAACGTCTTCTACTCGCCGGACAGCGTCGCCGACTACACGATCATGCAGATGCTGATGCTGCTGCGCGACGCCAAGTCGACGATCCACCGCACGGACGAGCACGACTACCGGCTGCACGAGGTGCGCGGCAAGGAGCTGCGCGACCTGACCGTCGGCGTGGTCGGCACCGGGCGCATCGGCACCGCGGTCATCGACCGGCTGCACGGCTTCGGCTGCCGGATCCTGGCCCGCGACAGCAGCCCGGCGACCGCCGCCGCGCAGATCCCGCTCGACATCCTGCTGCAGCAGAGCGACATCGTCACGCTGCACACGCCGCTGAACGCGAGCACGCATCACCTGCTCAACAGCCGCAACCTCGGGCAGGCCAAGAAGGGCGCCTTCATCGTCAACACCGGGCGCGGCGCCCTGATCGACACCGCGGCCCTCGTGTCGGCGCTGGAGAACGGCAAGCTCGGCGGTGCGGCGCTCGATGTCATCGAGGGCGAGGCGGGTATCTTCTACGCCGACTGCAGGGACAGGCCGGTCGAGAACAAACTGCTCCTGCGGCTGCAGGAGATGCCGAACGTGCTGATCAGCCCGCACACGGCCTATTACACGGACCGGGCCCTGAGCGACACCGTGGAAAACTCCATCATCAACTGTCTGAGTTTCGAAAGCGAGAATCGGCGTGGCTAAGCTGAAAATCGGAATCCTGTTCGGCGGCATCTCGGAAGAGCACCCGGTCTCGATCAAGTCCGCGTCGGAAGTCGCCAAGCACCTCGACCTGGAGAAGTACGAGCCGTTCTGGATCGGGATCACCAAGGACGGCGCCTGGAAGCTCTGCGACGGCCCCGGCCCCGACTGGGAGCAGGGCACCCTGCGCACGGCCGTGCTGTCCCCCGACCGCGGCGTGCACGGCCTGCTCGTGCTGGGCGAGGGCGGCATCGAGACGATCAGGCTCGACGTGGTCCTGCCCGTGCTGCACGGCAAGGGCGGCGAGGACGGCACCATGCAGGGCCTGCTGGAGCTCTCCGGCATCCCGTACGTGGGCTGCGACGTCCAGAGCTCCGCGGTGTGCATGGACAAGGCCCTCGCCTACTCCGTCGTGCAGAGCGCCGGCATCGCCACGCCCGGCTTCTGGATCGTCTCGCCGGCCGACAAGTTCGACGACGAGCAGCTCACCTACCCGGTGTTCGTGAAGCCGGCCCGCTCGGGCTCGTCCTTCGGCGTCACCAAGGTCACCAGCAAGGAGGAACTGCAGGCCGCGCTCGACGTCGCCGCCGAGTTCGACTCCAAGGTGCTCATCGAGCAGGCCGTGGTCGCCCGCGAGATCGGCTGCTCGGTCATGGGCAACGACGGCGAGCTCTTCGTCGGCGAGCTGGACCGGGTCGCGCTCACCCACGGCTTCTTCCGGATCCACCAGGAGGACGCCCCGGAGCAGGGCTCCGAGAACTCGTCCTTCATCGTCCCGGCGGACATCACGCCCGAGGAGCGCGCCCTCGTCCAGGAGACGGCGAAGACCATCTACCGGGCCCTGGGCTGCCGTGGCCTGGCGCGCGTGGACACTTTCCTCACCGACGACGGCAAGGTCGTCCTCAACGAGGTCAACACGCTGCCCGGCCTGACCTCCTACAGCCGCTACCCGCGCATGATGGCCGCCGCCGGCCTCTCGCTCGGCGACGTCATCGACCGCACGGTGTCGCTGGCCCTGACGGGCAAGATGCAGTGACCTCGCTGCCCGAGGGCTCTCTCCCGGACGGCTCCTTCCCGGACGGCTCTATCCCTGACGGCTTCGCCTACGTCGACGAGCTGGTCCCCGGGGTCCGCTGGGATGCCAAGTACGCCACGTGGGACAGCTTCGTCGGCAAGCCGGTCGACGGTTACCTGGTGAACAGGATCGTCGCCACGCGCGAGTTCTGCGCGGCCCTCACGGTCGCGCGGGACAAGGCCGAGGCCCTCGGCTTCGGCCTGCTGCTGTGGGACGCCTACCGCCCGCAGCGCGCCGTGGACCACTTCATGCGCTGGGCGGAGGAGCCGGAGGACGGCCGCAAGAAGGCGCGGCACTATCCGAACATCACCCGGGCCGACATGTTCGAGCAGGGCTACGTGGCCACGAAGTCGGGTCACAGCCGGGGCAGCACGGTCGACCTGACGCTCTTCGACCTGGCCACCGGCGAGCTGACGCCGATGGGCGGCGACCACGACGTCATGGACCCGATCTCGCACCACGGCGCCGAGGGCGTCCCGCCGGTCGAGGCGGCCAACCGCGCGCACCTCCGCTCGATCATGGAGGACGCCGGGTTCGTGTTCTACGCCTGCGAGTGGTGGCACTACACCCTCGCGGACGAGCCCTATCCGGACACGTACTTCGATTTCCCGGTCGCCTGAGCGACCGTGCGCCGGGAGCCGGCGATCGAGCCCGGCCGGGGTCCCGCCCCGGCCGGGCAGGCCCGGCTCCCGAGGCGCACCCCTCGTCGTCGTGGCCGTGGCGGCGATCCCGGTGGCGGCGGTGCTGCCCGGCGCCGGCGGCACCACGACGGCCATAATCGACGGCCATGACGGAATTCGCGGCTGAGCGCGAGCTGATCGCGGCCGCCTGCCGGGTGCTGGCCGCCCGGGGGCTCGCCCCGGGCTTCCTCGGCCACGTCAGCCTGCGCGTCGACCCGTGGCGGCTGCTCGTACGCTGCCGCGGCCCGCACGAGCGCGGCCTCGCCTGGACGACCGCCGCCGACGTGCGGCTAGTGCATCTCGACGGCTCCGCGGCGGCCCGCGGCGAGCTGGACGGCTGGAGCGTGCCGCACGAGCTGCCGCTGCACACCGAGATCCTCCGCGTACGCCCGGAGGTGTCCGCCGTCGTCCACGCCCACCCGGAGGACGTGGTCGCCGCCGACCTCGCCGGGCACGCCGTCCGGCCGATCGTCGGCGCCCTGGACATCCCGGGTGCCCGGCTGGCGGCCGGCGGCGTCCCGGTCTATCCGCGCAGCGTGCTGATCCGCACCCGGCCGCTGGCCGCCGAGCTGGCCGCCGTGCTGGGCGACCGCCCGGTGGTGCTGCTGCGCGGGCACGGGCTGACCAGTGTGGCCCGCGGCGTCCCGGAGGCGGTGCTGCAGGCGCTGTCGGTGGACCGGCTGGCCCGGCTGACGCTGGCCGTGGCCGCCGCCGGCGGGGTGCCCCGCGACGTGCCGCCGGAGGACCTGGCCGAGCTGCCGGACCTGGGCGCCGGCCTCAACACCGAGATCGCGTGGCGGCACGAGCTCGCCCGGCTCAGCGCGTGACGAGGCGCTCCAGGACGTCCACGATCGCGGGCACCCCGCCCTCGCCGCGCATCCCGGCGGCCAGGACCCGCGCGCGCTGCCGGTAGCGGGGCTCGCCGTCGGCCTCCCGGATGGCCGCGGCCAGCCGGTCCGCCGTCAGGTCCCGCTGGTGCAGCGGCGGCGGCGCCACGCCGATCCGGTGCAGGCGCCGGCTCCACTGCAGCTGCTCGCGGTGGAACGGGCAGGCGACCTGCGGTAGCCCCGCCGCCGTGGCGGTGTGCAGCGTGCCGGTGCCGCCCGCGTGCACGGCCAGCCGGACGCGGGGGAGCAGCCACTCGTACGGGACGTCGCTGGTCACAAAGATCTCCGGCGGCGGGTCGGGGATCGTGATGCCGCCCCAGCCGGTGACCACGACGGCCCGGTGCCCGGTGGCCGCGACCGCCTCGGCGACGTGCCGTCCGGCCGTCTCCGGGTCCGTGCCGACCAGGCTGCCGAAGCCGACGGCGAGGGGCTGCGGGCCGGCCGCCAGGAAGGCCGTGAGCTCCGGGGCGGGCTGCCAGGCGGGATCCACCGGCAGCTGCCAGGCGCCGTGGGTGTGGACGGTCGCGGGCCAGTCCGGCGCCGGGGCGAGGATGTGGCGGCTGAAGCCGTGCAGCACCGGCAGCGGGGCACCGCCGGGGCCGTGCCGGTAGTCGAGCGCGCCCGGGCGGTCCGCCAGCCCCAGCACCCCGCTGCGCCAGGCGGCCGCGGCCTCGGCGACCTCGGGGGCGGGCCGGCGGCGCCGGGAGACGACGTGGCTGAGCCGGTTGAGGCTCTTCGGGGCCGTGCCCAGCGAGCCGAGCAGCGTGCTCGGATAGTGGCGAGACGGCACGTAGAAGGGATAGAGCACGGTGAGGGCGGCCGGCGCGCCGAGCCGCTCGGGGATCTGGTGCATCGCCTCCGCGTTCGACTGCGAGAAGAGCACCAGGTCCGCCCCGTCGGCCGCGGCCTCCCACGCCTCGCGCAGCAGCACCGGATAGAGCCGGTGGTACTCGTCGCGCAGCATCAGCGCGGTGCGCTTGGCCTCGGCGGTGGGCCGGTCGTCGCGCAGGTACATCGCCTGCACCTCGGGCAGGTCCAGCAGGTCCAGCAGCCCGCTGTCCAGGGCGGCGAAGCCGGCGCCGTGGGCGGTGGCGAGCGGCCCGAACCGCCCGGGCGCGACCAGCGTGGCCCGGTGCCCGGCGCGGGCCAGGCCGGCGGCGAGTGCCGCGTACGGCTGGACGTCGCCCCGGCTGCCGTAGCAGTACAACAACACGCGCATGACGGCTCCTGCGATGGCGGAAGGGCTTATCCTGCGGGGAGGAGCGCGGCGGGGAGGTGGCGTTACGGTCGCCACCTCCCCGCCCGTCGCCTAGGTCAGCAGTTCGACCAGGTGAAGCTGCTCGGCCAGCCGGGGCACGGGGAGCTGACGCTGAGCGTGCTGACCAGCGGCATGTCCTCGGTGGCCGAGGCCGACGGCAGTTCCTGCAGATCCAGGATCTCCTGCATGGTGGTTCTCCTTCATTTCTCTCCGGCCGGGTTGCCGGAAGACTGGGGGGTCGCGCCGAGGAACGGCAGCCCGGGGCCGCCGTGGCGCGCGGTGTGCACGGCCAGGAGGACCCCGGCCGTCCCGGTGGCCACGTCCATCGACAGCCGCAGGGACTGGTTCCCCGGGAAGGCGACGTGCCCGTGGCAGGGCACCGCCTGGTCGTTGAGCGTGTCCAGCAGGCGGGTGATGCGGTCGTCGACGTCCGCGCCGGGCCGGGTCGCCCGGCGGTGCGCGAGGTAGGTGACGATCCCGGCGCGTCCGAAGTGCAGCGTGGGCTGGACGTAGTACTCGTAGGCGGCGCTGCGGTCGATGCCGTGGTCCGCCTCGGCCAGGTCGGTGTCGGGACGGTGGCGCAGCAGCTCGGAGAGCACCATGCCGACCCCGACCCCGCCGATCTCCAGGTAGGGCAGGGTGCGCCAGCCCTGGTCGGCCTCCAGCGTGCCGTTCCTGGTGAGCGTGCAGTTGGCGAGGTCGCGGCGGACGGCCTCGGCGGCGAGATCGAGCAGGGCCGGGTCGCCGGTCCGCTCGTACAGGCGGAGGAAGAGCAGGCCGGGACCGCTCCAGCCGCGCAGCACGCCGGGCAGGCCGCGCTCCGCGTCCGGCCGCTCCGGCGGCGGGGTGGAGCGCATCGTGGCGGCCAGCCGGTCGGCGGCGGCCACGGCCTCGGCGGCGAGCTCCGCGTCGCCGGTCGCGTCGGCGAAGTGCAGCAGATTGAGCGCCGCGCCGGACAGGCCGCGGAAGTAGTCGTGCCCGGTCAGGTCCGCCGTGGACCGGCGCGCCCGGTCGAGGACCTCCCGGGCGTCGGCCGCACGGCCCAGCTCCAGCAGCGTGTACGCCACCCCGTGCAGCCCGCTGTAGAACCCGGGCTCGACGTCCTCGCTCGCCCGCACCCGGTCGAGCAGCCACCGCTCGTGCTCCGGATGCCGCCCGTGCCCCGTGGCGTGCAGGGTGTGCAGGATGCCGGCCGCCCCGTACGCGAACCCGAGCCCCTGCCCGCGGCTGAACGCCTCGATGTCGGCGGGGAACAGCCGGTCGGTGCGCTCGGGTGTGGCGGTGGCCAGGATCGCCCGGGCCATCGACGCGCTCACCCCGGGCCAGTCCACGGGCTCCTCGCCCTCGAGGAACCGGCGGGTGGCCCCGGTGACGGGACGGCGGAACCCGGTGGCGGCGGCCGAGCCGAGCAGCTCCGCGATCATCCGGTCGACGTACTCGCGGGGAAGCCCGTAGCGGCGGCCGACGGTCCGGGCGAGCTGGCGGACCTTGCCCGGTTCCAGGTCCACCGCGTTGGTGAGCGGCAGGAACATGTCGAGCCGGAGCGCGCCGAGCCCCCACCGGTCCGCGGCAACGCCCCGCAGGTGCCCGGGCGGGGCGAAGCCGGGCGCCGCCAGCGGGCCCCGGTGCTCCGGGTCGTCGAGTCCGCTGAACTCGAAGTCGATGAAGACCGGCCGGCCGTCGCGCACCAGGATGTTCTTCGGGTGCACATCCCCGAGCACGACGCCGCGCTCGTGGATCGCCGCCATGCCCGCCTCGATGCGGTCGAGGACCTCGAGCGCCCAGCCGACGTAGTCGCGGGTGTCCTGCTCGGTGCTGCCCGGGTGCAGGATCGGGATGCGCTCCATCGCGGCCCGCTTGAGGTCCAGCCCGTCGACGACCTCCATCGCCACGAACTGGTGCTCCCAGGCGGTGAAGGCGCCGTGGAAGCGCGGCGCCACGTCGAGGCCGTCGAGGCGGCGCAGGATCTCGGCCTCGCGGCGCAGGCGGGTGACCGCGTCGGCGCCGCTGGGGTCCAGCCCGGCGTGCGGGCGGGCCTCCTTGAGGACGACGCGCTCGCCGGTCCGCTTGTCGTCGGCGAGGTAGACGCCGCCGGCGTTGGAGAAGTGCAGCGCCGAGGTGGGCCGGTAACCGAACTCGCCGCTCGTGGCCGTCGGCGAAGGCGCGGCCGCCAGGAAGTCCGGCAGCCGGACCCAGTCCGGCACGCTGAATCTGGCCTCCCGCACGTCGGGGACCAGGGTGCCGTCGGGCCGCGCGATGGCCGGGGTCAGCTCGCCCTTGTCGTTGTGGCAGTGCCGGGGGCTGAAGCCGCCGTAGCGCACGAACAGCGGGCCCTCGCGCCAGCGGCGGTCGCTGAGAATGTACGGCCCGGGCTGCCCGCCGAGCAATTCCTCCAGGTCGAGCAGCACCTTCTCGCAATGCGTCTCGTCCAGCGGGTAGAGGGTGATGAACTTGCCGCTCGATCCGCGCTCGGCGTATTTCGCATTGGCGTCCATGACTCGTCCCGGGCCGCGCAGAAACTTGAGGACGATGCCGTTGTCGCGGCAGTAGCCCCAGGTGGTGGCGAGCCGGTCGGCGGCGGCCTCGAGCGTGGTGGAGACGTGCACCTTCCAGCCCTGCTCGGGCAGCTGGACGGCGGGGGGATGCAGGCCCACCCAGGGCGTGTCCACGTGCCGGACCCACCCCTCGGGCAGCGCGGCGGTCACCAGCGGAAAATCGTCGCCGCCGTCCTCGCCGGGCAGTTCGTAGAAGTCGGTGCCGGGGCTGCAGAAGCGAATGTAACGCGTGTCCAGCACGGCTTTTCCTCCTCGGTCCCGGCCTCGATGAATGTCATTACATCATCGGGCCGGGACCTTTCCCGCCGGTGCCGACCGGGCTCCGAACAAAAGCTGTCCACAGTGCTGGGTGCCGGTCC
The DNA here is from genome assembly GCF_030757795.1 of Actinoplanes oryzae. Taxonomy (GTDB): domain Bacteria; phylum Actinomycetota; class Actinomycetes; order Mycobacteriales; family Micromonosporaceae; genus Actinoplanes. The sequence continues at coordinate 2,903 of NZ_JAUQWH010000099.1, read as the reverse complement.
GCCCACGGGGTTTCGAGGCTCGGGGTACGCGCTGTCCGCAGCGGCGGGTGTCAGCCCGCCCGCAGGGCGTCGAGGGCCCGCGAGCGCAGCGCCAGGCGGGCCGGCACGACGCCGCCGACGACGCCGACGAGCAGGGCGGCGCCGCAGATCAGGGCGTACGGGCCGGCGGCGAACGGCAGCCACAGCGAGTGGGTGAAGATGTAGCCGTAGCCCAGCAGCGGCACCGCCGCCACGAGCGTGCCCAGCAGGATCCCGCCGGCCACGATGATCGCCGTCTCGCAGGCCACGGCCCGGACGATGTACGCCGGCTGGGCCCCGGCCAGCCGCAGCAGCGCGAACTGCCCGCGCCGGGCCATGGCCGAGCTGACCAGCACGTTGATGGCCGCGATCCCGGCGTAGCCGCCGATCATGACGACGAAGAGATGAATGATCCAGGTGTCGCCGCTGCTCTGGGCCCGGAGGAACGCCATGAAGCCGTCCTTGGTGAGGGCCTCGACATTCGGGTCCACGGACCGCAGGGCGTCGATGCGGGCGGCCACGGCGGCGGGGTCCGCGCCGTCGCCGACCCGGACGAGCACCCCGGCGTCGTAGGGCTCGAGCAGGTGCGGTTGCGCCATCGCGCGCGGCATGAGGACGGACAGCGTGGCGGCGCCGGCGTCGAAGACCGCTGCCACCCGTACGCGTTGCGGGGTGCCGTCGCTGAGCAGCACGTCGGCCTGCTGCCCGGCCCGCCAGCCGTACCGGCTCGCCACGCCGCGGTCGACGGCGATGGCGCCGGCGCCGAAGTCCTGCCACGAGCCCGCGGTCACCGGCACCCGGAACAGCTCGCCCGCGGTGGCCGGGTCGACGGCCACGGCCTCCACCGAGGAGCCGTCCCGTGGCACGAGGAGACGCGTGTTGATCATGCCGGACGCGGCCGCGACCCCCGGCACGTCCGCGACCCGGCCGGCCACCCCGGGCGGCAGGCCGAGCTGCTCGCCGCCGCGCACGGCGAGGTCGATGCGCAGCTGTTCGGCGTAGTTGCGGGCCTGCGCCTCGAAGGTGCCCTTCTCCTGGAAGATCAGTAGGCACGCGAACGCCACCATGAGCAGCAGCGGCGTGGTCACCCCGACGGCCCGGGACAGGTCGTTGCGGATCTGCCGGGTGGCCAGGAAGGCGCCGAACGAGCGGCCCAGCAGCGGCGTGACCAGGCGCAGCAGCCCGGCGAGCAGCAGCCTCCCGAGCAGCACCGCGGCCAGCACCAGGAAGGGCGCCGACAGGATGAACAGCACCCCGGCGACGTCGATCGCGGTGTAGCCGCCGGTGTTCGCGACCACGGCGCCCGCGACCACGAACAGGGCGGCGATGCCGAGGGTCACGAAGCCGGCGACGACCCGCAGCCGGCTCGACCGGGTGGGCTGGGCATCGGCCGAGCGCATGGCGTCGGCCGGGGAGATCTTCGACGCCTTCCACGCGGGCAGGGCGCCGGCCAGGATCGCGGTGAGCACGGCGACGCCGGTGCCGGCGAGGAGGGGGGTCGCGCCGACCTGCAGGCGTACGGACTCCGCGACCATGCCCTGCGCGGCGAAGAACCGGATCCCCAGGGCGCCGAGGCCGACGCCGAGCAGCCCGCCGAGCAGCCCCGCGAACAGGCCGACGAACGCCGCCTCGCCGACCACGAGGCGGCGTACCCGCGCGGGGGTGGCCCCGACCGTGCGCAGCAGGGCGATCTCGCGGCGCCGCTGGTGCACCGACACCGACAGGGTGCTCGCGATGACCAGCGCCGCGATGCCCAGGGCGCTCGCCGCCATCAGCAGGACGAACTGGCTCGACCCGCCGGACAGCTCGGCCGTGCGCCGGTCCAGGATCAGCGCGTGCGACCGGTCGGTGGTCACCTCCGCCCCGGGCAGCGCGGCCCGCAGCGCCTTCGCCACTGCCGCCGGATCGCCGGAGACCCGGACCAGGGCCAGCAGCGGGTCGCCGCCGAGCTCGGCCGCGCGGGCGCCGGTGAGCAGGACCGCGTGCTCGTACTGCGAGCCGGGCCAGGTCACGATCCCGGTCAGGCGGTAGGCGGCCGTGCCCTGGAGGGTCACCAGCGTGACCTGCTCGCCGACCGTGGCACCGGCCGCCGCGGCGGTGTCCCGGTCCAGGACGACGTCGCCGGGCGCGCGTGGTGCCGTGCCCTGTGTCAGCGTGACGGGCTCCGCCAGTGCCGTGCTCCATGGGTGCGCCCACGACCGCTTGGCGGCGTCGCCGATGGTCGCGCTGCCGGTCGACACGTACGCGGGGGAGGGGGTCTCGGCGGAGACCCCGGTGACGCCGTCCGTGGCGCGGATCCGCTCGAGCTGCCCGGCGGTCAGCCGGCGCCGGTCGGTCAGCGGCATCGCCCGGCCGTCGGCGGCGACGGCCTGGTCCGGCATGCGGACGACCAGGTCGGCGTCGCGCAGCGCCCAGGGCGTCGGGGCGCCGTCCGGGTTCGCGGCGGACGCCGACTGCTGCAGGATCAGGGCGGCCGCGACCAGGGCGGCGCCGAGCATGACGGCCACGATCGAGCCGATCGCGGCCGACCAGCGGGTGCGCAGGCTGCGCCAGGCCATGGTGATCATGCGAGACCCTCCAGCGCGGCGAGCCGGGCCAGCACGGTGTCCGCCGTCGGGCGGGCCAGCTCCTCGACCAACCGGCCGTCGCGCAGGAACAGCACCCGGTGCGCCCAGCTGGCCGCGAGCGGGTCGTGCGTCACCATGACGACCGTCTGCCCCGCTCCGTCGACCGCCTCCCTGAAGAACCGCAGCACCTCCAGCCCGGTCCGCGAGTCCAGGTTGCCGGTCGGCTCGTCGGCGAACACCACCTCGGGCCGGTGCAGCAGCGCCCGGGCGACCGCGACGCGCTGCTGCTGGCCGCCCGACAGCTCGGCGGGCCGGTGG
>NZ_JAUQWH010000098.1 GCF_030757795.1 Actinoplanes oryzae | reverse complement strand
ACGACAGCGGCGCAGCCGCCGGAGAGGACCAGCCGTGAGCAGGCGCGGTGCCGACAGGCCCGACGACCACGACGAGCAGCGCTCGGACCAGACCGGCCGCGGCCGACGTCTGTTCGGCCGCGCGCGCCCGGAGCCGGTGGAGCCCCAGGAGCTCCCCCGCGAGGAGACCGGCTGGCTGGATGACCTCCGCACCGCCAAACAGCAGGCCGGCGCCATCGGCCCGGGCGCCGCCCCCGGCGAGGCCCGCATCAGCAAGAGCGGCCGCACCGCCCCCGGCCCCGACGACCACCCCGGCGACGACGACCCGTTCCCGCCGCTCCCCACCTCCGCGCCGCCCGCACCCCGCCCCGCCGCCACCCCGCCGCAGGCCCAGGCCACGCCCCCTCGCCCCACCGGCCCGCAGCAGGGTCAGGCCGCGCCGCCGCGTCCCACCGGCCCGCAGCAGGCCGCGTCCTCCCGTCCCGCGGGCCCGCAGCAGGGTCAGGCCGCGCCGGCTCGCTCTGCGGGTCCGTCGCAGGGTCAGGCCGGGCCGGCTCGCTCTGCGGGTCCGTCGCAGGGTCAGGCCGCGCCGGCTCGTCCTACCGGTGCTCAGCCGGGTCAGGCCGTCCCGCCGCGCGCGGCTTCCGGCTCGGCGCCGCGTCCGGCTTCCGGCCCCGGGGCGCCCGGTGCCGCCCGTCCGGCCCAGGGTCAAGCGATGCCGCCCGCGCCCGGCCGGGCCGTTCCCCCCGGACGTTCCGCGCCCGGTCAAACTTCGCCCGGCTCCGCGCCCGGCCAGGTTCCGCCCGGCTCCGCGCCCGGCCAGGTTCCGCCTCGCGCGGCGCCCGGCCGGCGCGACGTGTCGGGTCCGATCCCACGTCCCACGTCGGGGCCCGGTCAGCGGGACGTGTCGGGTCCGATTCCTCGCCCGACGTCCGGTGCGGGGCAGCGCGACGCCTCGGGTCCGTTGCCGCGAGCCGGTGGGCCGGCCGGCCGTGCGGTCCCGCCGGCGCCCTCCGGTCCCGGACAGGGCCGCCGCCAGGTCTCTCCCGGAACCTATGGTGCGCGCCCCTACGCCGGGCGTGCCGACCCGGAGACCTCGGGCTCGTTCCCGGCGTTCGGGGGGCCCTCGGGTGCCTACCCGGCGCTGGACCACCCGTCCGGGGCGTACCCGGCGGCGGGCCACCGGTCGGGCGCCTACCCGGCTGTCGGCCCCGGCGCGGGCGTTCCCGCCTCCGGCAACGCCCCCGAAGTCCCCGGCGTCCGCCACGGCGGCGTCCCGGGCCGTCCCGGCGACCCGGCCGGCCGTGGTGAGCGCCCCGAGGGGCAGCCGCGCGGCGAGCGCACGGGCGGTCGCCACGGTGCCCCCGATCAGGGGCCGATGCCCGGGCGCCCGGTGTCGCCGTCCAGCCGTCCCGTCTCGCCCACGGGTCGCGCAGCCCGGCACCAGGGACCCGACGACGCCGAGCACACCGGAGGCTTCCGCCGCGGTGACGCCGAGACCACGGGTGGTTTCCGGCGCGGCGAGGGTGAGCACACGGGCGGTTTTCGGCGTGGCGAGGCCGAGACCACGGGTGGCTTCCGGCGTGGTGACGCTGAGACCACGGGTGGTTTCCGGCGCGGTGAGGGCGAGCGCGCGGGTGGCTTCCAGCGTGGTGACGGTGAGCACACCGGCGGTTTCCCGCGCGGTGGTGGCGCGCACACCGGCGGCTTCCCGCAGGTGGACGGGGAGCGGACCGGCGGCTTCGCGGCGCGCGGGCGGCGGGCGGCGGCCGAGGACGATGGCGGGCAGTTCGGTGGTTCGGCGCGGCCGGTGAGTGGGTCCGCGCGGCCGGTGTCGGCGATCCCCGGGGCGGACGGCCCGTCCTTCGGCTCGCGGAACGCCGGCAGCACCGGGCGGGCGCGTCCCGAGGGCCAGCCCGACGCCGGTGGCCGCGACGGCGGGGGACGGCACGGACGCCCCGAGCCCGGCAGCGGTTCCGGCGATCAGTCCCACGGTCCCGCGCCCCGGTCCGGTCCGCCGGCTCCGGCCGGTCCCGCGCCCCGGTCCGGTGGGCCCACGCCGGCCGGTCCCGCGCCTCGATCCGGTCCACCCACGCCGGCCGGACCTGCGCCTCGGTCCGGTCCGCCGGCGCCGGCCGGTCCCGCGCGCGCTTCCGCAGCCGTGGTGCCTCCGGTCGTGCCTGGCCGCGAGGGTGTGCGGACGCCGGCGCTGCCCGGGCGTGCCGGGGCCATGGCCGGTACCTCGTCCGGGGTGCTCGGCTCCACCGGCCAGCTGCCCAAGATCGGTGACGGCCCCCAGGCCGGCGGCCGCGCGTCGGTTCCCGGAACAGCCCGGGGCAGCGGCCGCGTGCCCCGCCCCGGCCAGCCCGCCGACCCCCGCCAGGGCCAGCAGCCCGATCCCCGCCAGGGCCAGCAGCCCGACCCTCGCCAGGGTCAGCAGCCCGGCCCCCGGCAGGGTCAGCAGCCCGGCCTTCGTCCCGGCCAGCCGGACCCTCGTCAGGGCGGGCAGGACGGCTCTCGCCCGGGTGACCCGCAGGTCGCCCCGCACGAGTCCGGCCAGCACCACACCGGTGGCATCAACCGGACGGGTGGCATCTCCGGTCGGGCCGCCGGGATGCAAGCCGGCCGAGCAGCAGCCGCGATGCAGGCCGCCGGCGGCGCGGGTGACGGCAGGACCGGCCCGGCACCGCAAGCCGCCACCCCGGGGGTCGCCAAAGCGGCAGCACCGGCGGCCGGAAAAGCGACTCCGCCGGCGGGAAACGCAACCCCGGCAGGCAGCGCAATTCCGGCGGGCCAGGCAACCCCGGCAGGCAAGGCAACCCCGGCGGGCAAGGCGACGCCGGCAGGCAAGGCGACGCCGGCAGCAGGAATGGCGACGCCCCCGGCCCCGGCGGGCACGGCAGCGGCGGCAGGAGTGGCGGCAGCGGCGGCAGGAACAGCAGCCGTGGCCAAGGCGGCAGCCCCCGTCGCCAAGGGCGGCGCAGCAGTGGTCCCCAGCCGCGGAGCCGCGGCAATCCCCGGTCGCGGAGCCGCGGAAGTCCCCGGTCGTGGAGCAGCGGAAGTCCCCGGTCGTGGGGCTCCTGAGGTCCCCGGTCGCGGAGCAGCGGAAGTCCCCGGTCGTGGGGCTGCCGAGGTCCCCGCCCGCGGCGCGGCCGAGATCCCCGGCCGGGAGCTCGACGACCGCGGCGAGGACAGCGGCCGGATCAGCGGCGCAGCCCAGGCCGCCGCGCGCGTCGGCATTCCCCCGGCCGAGCCCGATGAGACCCCCGGGCAGGAGGGCGGGCTCAAGGGCGCCCGCTCCGAGCTGCGCCGGAAGATGCGGGCCAAGCGCCGCCTGCGCGTGCTCACGCTCGTCTCGATCAGCGTCGTCGTGCTCGGGCTGCTGCCGTTGATCTTCGGCGTGCGGTCGCTCACCCGGGATCCTGTCTTCAACTCGCTGGACTCGCTCAGCGTGCCGGGGTGGGCCGACGAGGACGTGGAGGACCGTAGCAGCGGCAGCCGGTGGTGCTTCCTGGACTGCAGGTTCCGGGAGCGCGTGGTGCAGTCGCAGAAGCCCTTCGACCAGACCGACCAGGTGTACGCCGCCGCGCTCAAGCAGGCCGGCTGGGCCCCGCGCAGCGGCGAGTGCACCGATCAGCCCACGACCGACGGGAAGTACACCTGCTGGACCCGGGACGAGTTCACTCTGGACCTGTGGGTTCGCGAGCCGGAGTGTGCCGTGGACGCGCGGGCGGCGCAGGATCCGTCCGTACTCCCCTCGGTGGGACCCGATGGGGTGGTGCCGACGGCGGATCCGAAGACGTGTGTCGGGTCGACCGTCAGTATCAAGGTGCAGAACGCCGTCACGGACTCGCGGGGCAAGCCGGAGCCGGCCGTGGATCCTTCGCTGGTCGGGGAGACGCCGGACCCGGTGCCGGCCGACGATCCGCTGCTGGATCCGACACCGACGCCGTCGTGACGCGGAGCGCGGTCACGGACGGTAGGGTCTGCACGTTGTCGTGATGACCCGGTCGTAAGGAGACGCGTGTAATGAGTGGCGGAGAAATCGCTGGCCTGATCGCGGCGGGCGCGTTCCTGATCCTGGTGGGGGCGCTGATCGTGCCGATCGTCAAGCTCGGGCGCACGGTCGATGCCGCGACGAACGCGATCAACGACCTCAACGACCGGACCGGCCCGCTGCTCGGCGGCGTGACCGAGACGGTGCACAACGTGAACGCCACGCTGGGCCAGGTGCAGGTCTCTTTGGACGGTGTGAACATCCAGCTGGCGAAGATCGACACGATGACCGAGCACGCGCAGAACGTGACGGCCAACGTGGCGAACCTGGCCACCGTGGTGTCCGCCGCCGCCGCGAACCCGCTGGTCAAGGTGGCTTCATTCGGCTACGGCCTGCGTAAGGCCGCCGCTGCCCGCCGGCACGCCGAGGACGAGCGTGAGGTCCGCGCCACGCTGAAGAAGAACCGCCGCGCGGCCCGCACCCGCTGACACCGACGCAGGAAGAAGAACACACCATGAAGCGGTTGCTCTGGCTGGGCGTCGGCCTGGCCGTCGGCGCCATCGTCGTGCGCAAGCTCACGCAGAAGGCGAACGAGTTCACCCCGACCGGCATCGCCACCTCGCTGTCGGAATCCGCTGGCGGGCTCGTCGAGTCACTGCGTAGCTTCGTGGACGACGTCCGCGAGGGGATGGCCGAGCGGGAGCAGGAGATCCACGAGGCCTTCGCCGCGGGCGAGCTGTACGAGGACAAGTTCGCCGAGCTGCGGGAGGACCCGCAGCCCGGGTCACAGGGGCGGCACGCCCAGGAGGGTCACTGATGAAGACGGCGGAGATCAAGCGGCGCTATCTGGCGCATTTCGAGGCCAACGGGCACACGGTCGTGCCGAGTGCCCCGCTGCCCGCTATCGACGACCCCAACCTGCTGTTCATCAACGCGGGCATGGTGCAGTTCGTCCCGTTCTTCCTGGGGCAGCGCACGCCGCCCTACCAGCGCGCGGTGAGCGTGCAGAAGTGCATCCGGACGCCGGACATCGACGAGGTCGGCAAGACCAGCCGGCACGGCACGTTCTTCCAGATGAACGGCAACTTCTCGTTCGGCGACTACTTCAAGGCCGAGGCGATCCGGCTGGCGTGGACGCTGTCGACGAACCCGGTCGAGGAGGGCGGCTTCGGGCTGGACCCGGAGCGGATCTGGCCGACCGTCTACTTCGACGACGACGAGGCGTTCGAGCTGTGGCGCGCGATCGGCGTGCCCGCGGAGCGGATCGTGCGCCGGGGTAAGGCGGACAACTACTGGTCGATGGGCATCCCCGGCCCCGCCGGGCCGTGCTCGGAGCTGTTCTACGACCGTGGCCCGGAGTACGGCAAGGACGGCGGCCCGGAGGTCGACGAGGACCGGTACATGGAGTACTGGAACCTCGTCTTCATGCAGAACGAGATCACCGACGTGAAGAGCAAGACCGACTTCACCGTCGTGGGTCCGCTGCCGAAGCAGAACATCGACACCGGCATGGGCCTGGAGCGCATCGCGTCGATCCTGCAGGGCGTCGACAACCTGTACGAGATCGACGAGGTCAAGCCGATCCTGACCCGCGCGGCGGAGCTGGCGGGCAAGACCTACGGCGCGCACTCGGGGCACGTGGCGGGCGAGTCGCACCCCGACGACGTACGCCTGCGGGTCGTCGCCGATCACGTGCGCACCGCGCTGATGCTCATCGGCGACGGCGTGACGCCGAGCAACGACGGCCGCGGCTACGTGCTGCGCCGGATCATGCGCCGGGCGATCCGGGCGATGCGGCTGCTCGGCTGGGAGGGTGCCACCTTCCCCGAGCTGCTGCCGGTCGCGCGTGACTGCATGGCGCCGTCCTACCCGGAGCTGGCGGAGGAGTTCGGCCGGATCTCGACCTACGCGTACGCGGAGGAGGAGACCTTCCTCACGACGCTGCGCCAGGGCACCACGATCCTGGACACCGCGCTCGCGGACACCAAGAAGGCCGGCGCGGCGAAACTGAGCGGCGACAAGGCGTTCCAGCTGCACGACACGTACGGCTTCCCGATCGACCTGACCCTGGAGATCGCGCAGGAGCAGGGGCTCGACGTCGACCAGGAGGGCTTCCGCCGGCTGATGGCCGACCAGCGGGCCCGGGCGAAGGCGGACGCGAAGGCGCGCAAGACGGGTCACGCGGACCTGAGCGCGTACCGGGGCGTGCTGGACCAGGGCGGCCCGGTGGAGTTCACCGGCTACCAGGAGGTCTCGCGCGAGTCCCGGGTGCGGGCGCTGCTGGGCAGCGGCGGCACGAGCGTCGCGGCGGCGAGCGAGGGCGACTACGTCGAGCTGGTGCTCGACACCACGCCGTTCTACGCCGAGGGCGGCGGCCAGCAGGCGGACACCGGCCTGATCAACGTGGGCGGCGGGCAGGTCGAGGTCGTCGACGTGCAGCAGCCGATCCCCGGCCTGATCGTGCACAAGGCGCGGGTCGTGCGCGGCGAGGTGCGCGCGGGCGAGGCGGGCTTCGCGGAGATCGACGTCACCCGGCGCAAGGCGATCTCGCGGTCGCACACCGCGACGCACCTGGTGCACCAGACGATGCGGGCGTTCCTCGGCGAGTCGGCGACCCAGGCGGGCTCGCTCAACGCGCCGGGCCGGCTGCGCTTCGACTTCAACACGCCCGGCGCGGTGCCGCCGAGCGTGCTGCAGGACGTCGAGCAGCAGGTCAACGAGGTGCTGCTGCGGGACCTCGAGGTGCACGCGTTCATCACCTCCCAGGAGGAAGCGCGCCGGCTCGGTGCGATGGCGCTGTTCGGGGAGAAGTACGGCGACGAGGTCCGTGTGGTTGAGGTCGGTGACTACGCGCGTGAACTCTGTGGCGGCACGCACGTCGCCCGCTCCGGCCAGCTGGGCCTCGTGAAGATCCTCAACGAGCAGTCCGTCGGCTCCGGCGTGCGCCGCGTCGAGGCGCTCGTGGGCATCGACGCGTTCGGCTTCCTGGCGAAGGAGCACCTGCTGGTCAGCCGCCTGTCGGAGCTGTTCCGGGTGCCCGGCGACCAGGTCGCGGACCGGGTCGAGCAGACCGTCACGGCGCTGCGCGACGCCGAGAAGGAGCTCGAGAAGATGCGCGCGCAGCTGGTGCTGGGCGGGGCGTCGGCGCTCGCGGCGCAGGCCAAGGATCTGCGCGGCGTGGCGTTCGTCGGGACCGAGGCGCCCGAGGGCGCGGCCACCAACGATGTGCGTACCCTTGCCCAGGAGATCCGGGGCAAGATCGACTCGGCTCGTCCGGCGGTGGTCGCGGTGGCGGCCCGCGCGAACGGCAAGGCGTCACTGATCGTGGCGGTCAACGCGGCGGCGAAGGGCCGCGGCCTGGCGGCGAACGACCTGGTCAAGGGCGCGCTGTCCGGCCGGGGTGGCGGCAACGCCGACCTCGCGCAGGGCGGCGGCGTGCCCGCTGACCAGGTGCCGGTGCTGCTGGCGGCGGTGGAGAAGGCGGTCGGCGAGGCCGCCTGAGAGGAGGAGGGGTGGCCCGATGAGCGCGCTGTCGCGGGGTAGGCGACTGGGCGTCGATGTCGGTAAGGTGCGCGTCGGGGTCGCAATGAGTGACCCTGACGGGATCCTGGCCACCCCCCTGGTCACGGTGCCCCGTGACATGGGGGCGGCGCCCGACGCCGTCCCCGGCGACATAGCCGAGCTCGTTCGCCTCGTGGGGGAGCACGAGGCGGTGCAGATCGTCGTGGGTCTCCCGGTGCGCCTCAACGGGCGCGAGGGGGATGCCGCGATCGACATTCGTGCGTACGCTGAGCGGCTGGAACGGGCGGTCGGACCCGTTCCGGTGGTGCTCACGGACGAGCGGATGTCGACCGTGGTCGCGTCCCGCAGGCTCGCCGAACGTGGCGTGCGCGGGAAACGGCAACGGGCGGTGGTCGACCAGGCGGCCGCTGTCGAGATCCTGCAGAGCTGGCTGGACGCACAGCGGAGGCGGACAGGATGATCGACGAGCTGGACCAGGCGTTCGACGACCAGAGCGTCGACAAGACCAAATCGCGGCACCGCAGAAAACGCAGCGGCGCCGGCAAGACCGCGATCGCGTTCGTGATGGTCTTCGCGCTGCTGGGCGTGCTGGGTGTCGGTGGCTATCTGGGCTACGAGAAGGTGCGCGGCTTTTTCACCGCGGCCGACTACGACGGCGCGGGCACCGGCGACGTCACGGTCGCCATCAAGGAGGGGTCGATCACCGAGATCGGCAACACCTTGGTCGAGGTCGACGTGGTGAAGTCCACAGCCGCCTTCATCGACGCCGCCGAGGCGAACCCGAAGGGCAGCTCGATCCAGCCCGGCACCTACAAGCTGAAGAAACAGATGTCGGCGGAGAACGCCGTGGCGATGCTGCTCAACGGCAAGTCGCGGGTGGTCAACGGCGTCACGATCAAGGAGGGCTGGTACGCGAACCAGGTCTTCGCGGAGCTCTCCAAGAAGACGGGCGTGCCCGTCGCCGACTTCAAGAAGGCGGCGAAGGACCCCGAGGCGCTGGGCGTGCCGGACTTCTGGTTCAACCGCACGGACGGGCAGAAGGTCACCAAGTCGATCGAGGGCTTCCTCTTCCCCGAGACCTACGAGTTTCCGCCGGACGGCACCGCCGAGGAGTACCTCGGCATCATGGTGCAGCACTTCCTGCAGGTGACCGACGACATCGGCTTCGTGCAGAAGGCGGAGCAGGACCGCAAGATCAGCCCCTACGAGGTGCTGACCGTCGCGTCGCTGGCGCAGGCCGAGGCGGGCAACAAGGACGATCTGGGCAAGGTGGCCCGCGCCGCCTACAACCGCCTTTACGTCGGGTCGCCCGAGCTGGCCTGCAAGTGCCTCGAGTACGACGTCGGCATCAACTACTACTACCAGCTCACCGGCAAGAAGACGAAGCCGTCGAAGGACATGACGACCGCCGAGCTGCGCAGCGAGAAGAACCCCTACCGCCTGCACGGCAAGGAGGGGCTCACGCCGACCCCGATCAACAACCCGGGCAAGGCGGCGCTCGAGGGCGCGCTGGAGCCGCCGAAGGGTGACTGGATCTACTTCGTGGCGATCGACAAGCAGGGCCACTCGGCCTTCGCCGCGACGCTCGCCGAGCACAACAGGAACATCGAGAAAGCCAAGGCCGCCGGCATCCTCTGACACGTAGAGGTGCAGGAGAGCCGCTTCCGGCCGTACGCTGGTCGGCCGGAAGCGGCGACAGCCGACCTGCGGAGGCACACGAGATGATCGACGAGCTGGACCTGGCGTTCGACGACGATCAGGCCGACAAGACCAAGGCCCGGCACCGGCGCCGGGGCGGCGGCCGGACGGCGATCGCGTTCCTGCTGGCCTTCGTGCTGCTCGGCGTCCTCGGCGTCGGGGGCTATCTGGGCTACGAGAAGGTGCGCGGCTTCTTCACCGCCGCGGACTACGACGGCTCGGGCGCCGACCCGGTCCAGGTCACGGTCAAGGAGGGGTCGCTCACCGAGATCGGCAACACCCTCGTGGAGTCCGACGTGGTGAAGAGCACGGCCGCCTTCATCGACGCGGCGGAGGCGAACCCGCGGGGCAAGAACATCCAGCCGGGCACGTACAACCTGAAGAAGCAGATGTCGGCCGAGAGCGCCGTCGCCCTGCTGCTCGACCCGAAGGCCCGCGTGGTCAACGGCGTCACGATCAAAGAGGGCTGGACGACGCTGCAGGTCTACGACGCCCTGTCGAAGAAGACCGGCATCGGTGTCAAGGACTTCCAGGCCGCGGCGAAGGACCCGAAGGCGCTCGGCGTGCCCGACGCCTGGTTCACCCGGCGCGACGGCAAGAAGATCTCCGGCACGGCCGAGGGCTTCCTCTTCCCGGACACGTACGAGTTCCCGCCGAAGGCCACCGCCGCGGAGATCCTGTCGACGATGGTCGGCAAGTTCGTGGACACCACGAGCGACCTCAACTTCGTCGACACGGCGGAGCAGAAGATGTCGATCTCGCCCTACGAGGCGCTGATCATCGCGTCGCTGGCGCAGGCCGAGGCGGGCGTGCCGCAGGACATGGCGAAGATCGCCCGGGTCGCGATCAACCGGGCGTACGTGAAGAAGATGCCGTTGCAGTTCGACGTGACCACCAACTACTGGCTCACGCTGAACAACAAGGGCGCCAAGCACTCCGGCAAGATGACCACGGCGGAGCTCGAGGACCCGAAGAACCCGTACACCACGGAGCTCAAGGTCGGCCTGCCGCTCGGCCCGATCAACAACCCGGGCAAGCAGGCGCTGCAGGCGGCGGTGAACCCGACCCCCGGCGACTGGCTGTTCTTCGTGCTGGTCGACCCGAAGACGAAGGTGTCGGCGTTCGCGGTCACCAACGCCCAGCACGACGCGAACATCCAGAAGGCCTGCGCCAACGGCGTCCCGCTCTGCTGACCACTACGCTGTCGTCGTGACCGTCAAGCATCGGGCCGCCGTGTGCGGCAAGCCGATCGGGCATTCGCTGTCGCCCGTCATCCACGCCGCCGGGTTCGCGGCGGCCGGCCTGCTCGACTGGTCCTACACGGCGTTCGAGTGCGCCGAGTCGGAGCTGCCCGCGCTGGTCGCGGGGCTGGGCCCGGAATGGGCCGGCCTGTCGCTCACGATGCCGCTCAAGGAGGCCGGCCTGGCGCTGGCCGGGGAGGCGTCGGCAGTCGCGGTCGCGACGGGTGCGGCCAACACTCTCGTACGCCGTGACGACGGCACCTGGTTCGCCGACAACACCGACGTCCCGGGCATGGTCCGGGTCTTGCGCGACGCCGGCCTGCCCGAGCGCCCGACCGTCACCGTGCTGGGCGGGGGCGGCACCGCGCGCGCCGCCGTGGCAGCCGCCGCGCACCTCGGCGCCGCACAGGTCACTCTCGTCACCCGCCGCCCCGAGGCACGCGACGAGCTGGCGCCCGTGGCGGAGGCGTTCGGGGTGGCCCTGTCCGGCGCGAGGTGGCAGGACGCGGCGGAGCATTGCACGGCCGATGCGGTGATCTCCACGGTGCCGAAGGGCGCGGCGGACGCCCTGGCGACGCGGATCGCGTGGAAGCCGAGCACGGTGCTGTTCGACGCGATCTACGACCCGTGGCCGACGCCGCTCGCCGCCGGGGCCGCCGAGGCCGGCGTACCCGTGGTGTCCGGTCTTGATCTGCTCCTGGCCCAGGCCCTCGGGCAGTTCGAACAGTTCACCGGGGTGGTCCCCGCCCCGGAGCGGGCGATGCGCGAGGCCCTGGCGGCGGCGGCGAGCGTCCGCTGATCGGCGCGAAAGCGTGCGAAAAGCGGCGGCGGGCGTCCGCTGATCGGGGCGAGGGCGGCGCGAGGAGCGGGGCGAGCGTCCGCTCAGCCGGGCGGAGGCGGCGCGCCTGGGACAGGCACGGCGGGCGTCCGCTGATCGGGACGGCACCGGCCGGAGAACGCTGCGCACCGGCGCCGTGACACACTTTGCATCGTGTTGCGCTGGCTTACTGCAGGTGAATCTCACGGACCGGCGCTCGTCGCCCTGCTGGAGGGCGTGCCCGCCGGCGTGCGGGTGACGAGCGAGGACATCGGTCGCGATCTCGCGCGCCGCCGGCTGGGCTACGGCCGCGGGGCCCGGATGAAGTTCGAGCAGGACGAGATCGAGATCATCGGCGGCATCCGGCACGGCGTCACGCTGGGCAGCCCCGTCGCGATCCGCGTCGGCAACTCGGAGTGGCCCAAGTGGCGCACGGTGATGGCCGCCGACCCGGTGGACGAGGTGGAGCTGGCCGCGCAGGCCCGCAACGCCCCGCTCACCCGGCCGCGGCCCGGCCACGCCGACCTGGCGGGCATGCAGAAGTACGGGCACACCGACGCCCGCCCGATCCTCGAGCGCGCCAGCGCCCGCGAGACCGCCGCGCGCGTCGCCGTCGGGGCGGTCGCCAAGGCGCTGATCAAGCAGGCGCTCGGCATCGACGTGGTGTCGCACGTCATCGAGCTGGGCTCCGTGGCGGCGAAGGCGGGGCTGATCCCCACGCCCGACGACGCCGAGCGCATCGACGCCGACCCGCTGCGCTGCCTCGACCCCGAGGCCAGCGCGCGCATGGTGGCGGAGGTCGACGCCGCGAAGAAGGACGCCGACACGCTCGGCGGCATCATCGAGGTGCTCGCGTGGCACGTACCCCCGGGCCTGGGGTCGCACGTGCAGTGGGACCGCAAGCTGGACGCCCGCCTGGCCACCGCGCTCATGTCCATCCAGTCGGTCAAGGGCGTCGAGATCGGGGACGGCTTCACGCAGGCCCGGTCGCGCGGCTCGGTCGCTCACGACGAGATCGTGCCGACCCCCGAGGGCGTCAAGCGCATCACGGACCGTGCGGGCGGCCTCGAGGGCGGCATCACGAACGGTCAGAACCTGCGCGTACGCGCCGCACTCAAGCCCATCTCCTCGCTCAACCGCGCGCTGCAGACCGTGGACGTCGTGACGGGCGAGGCGACGACCGCGATCAACCAGCGCTCCGACATCACGGCCGTGGCCGCCGGCGGCGTGGTCGCCGAGGCGATGGTCGCGCTGGTGCTGGCCGAGGCCGCCACGGAGAAGTTCGGCGGCGACTCGGTCGCGGAGATCCAGCGCAACCTCGCCGGCTACCTCGACAGTCTGCTGATCCGCTGATGGCGCCCGTCGCGGTGGTGGTGGGCCCGCCCGGTGCCGGCAAGACCACGGTCGGGCAGGCGGTGGCGCAGCGGCTGGGCGTCGCCTTCGCCGACACCGATCATCTGATCGAGGCGTCGGCCGGCAAGCCCATCCCGGAGATCTTCATCGACGAGGGCGAGGTCGCCTTCCGCGCGCTGGAGAAGACCACGGTCGCGGACGCGCTGGAGACCTTCGGCGGCGTGCTCGCGCTGGGCGGCGGCGCCATCCTCGACCCGGGTACGCGAGACCTGCTGCGCCCGCACACGGTGATCTTCCTCTCCGTCGAGCTGCCGGACGCCGTCAAGCGGGTCGGGCTGGGCTCCGGCCGGCCGCTGCTGTCGGTCAACCCCCGGGCGACGCTCAAGTTCCTCATGGACGAGCGCCGCCCCCTGTACGAGTCGGTCGCCACGCACACCGTCAAGACCGATGCGCGGGAGCCGGAGGAGCTGGCGGCCGAGATCGCCGACCTCGTCCGGGTCGCCGGCTGACGCGCTGCTCCGGCCCCAATTACCCACGACTAGGATCGGCGCCGTGGTTACCCGCATTCCCGTGGCCGGTGAGCGGCCCTATGACGTCCTGGTGGGCCGGGATCTGCTCGGTGCGCTGCCCGCGCTGGTCGAGGGGGCGGTGCGGGTCGCCGTGCTGCATGCCGCCCCGCTGAAGGAGCGGGCCGAGGCCGTGGCCGGTGCGCTCGCCGATGCCGGGCTGCGGCCGCTGCCGATCGAGGTGCCCGACGCGGAGGCCGGCAAGACGGTCGAGGTCGCGGCGCGGTGCTGGGACGAGCTCGGGGCGGCGGGCTTCACGCGTACGGATGCGGTGGTCGGCGTCGGCGGGGGAGCGGTGACCGACCTCGCGGGCTATGTCGCCGCGAGCTGGCTGCGCGGGGTGCGCTGGGTGCCCGTGTCGTCGTCGCTGCTCGGCATGGTCGACGCGGCCGTCGGCGGCAAGACCGGCGTGAACATCGCCGCCGGCAAGAACCTGGTCGGCGCCTTCCACCCGCCCGCCGGGGTGCTGTGCGACCTCGACCTGCTGGCGACGCTGCCGCGCGCGGATCTGGTCGCCGGGCTCGCCGAGGTCGTCAAGTGCGGTTTCATCGCCGATCCGGTCATCCTCGACCTGGTGGAGGGCGACCCGGCGGCCGCCGCCGACCCGGCGGGCCCGGTGCTGCGCGAACTGGTCGAGCGGGCGATCCGGGTCAAGGCACGGGTGGTCGGCGAGGACCTGCACGAGTCGGGGCTGCGCGAGATCCTCAACTACGGGCACACCCTCGGGCACGCGATCGAGAAGCGGGAGCGCTACCGCTGGCGGCACGGTGACGCGGTGTCGGTCGGCCTGGTCTATGCCGCCGAGCTGGGTCGCTTGACCGGCCGGCTCGACGACGCGACGGCCGCACGGCACAAGTCCGTCCTGTCGCTGCTCGGCCTCCCGGTCTCCTATGCCGCCGACGCCTGGGAGGAGTTGCTGCCCGCCATGCGGATCGACAAGAAGGCCCGGGCGGACACGCTGCGGTTCGTGGTGCTGGACGGGCTGGCGCAGCCCGGCGTCCTGCCGGTTTCGGACGTGTCGCTCCTGTCGCGTGCTTTCGAGGCGGTGGCGGCGTGAGGGTCTACGTGCTCAACGGGCCCAACCTCGGCCGGCTCGGCACGCGCCAGCCCGAGGTGTACGGCTCCACCACGTACGCGGATCTGGTGCGGCTCTGCGAGACGACCGGCGCCGAGCTGGGCCTGGACGTGGAGGTGCGGCAGACCGACGCCGAGCACGAGATGCTCGCGTGGCTGCACGCCGCCGCCGACGAGCAGGCGCCCGTCGTGCTCAACCCGGCGGCGTGGTCGCATTACTCGATCGCCGTGCGCGACGCGTGCGCCATGCTGCGGGCGCCGCTGGTCGAGGTGCACATCTCGAACATCCACACCCGCGAGGAGTTCCGCCACCACTCGGTGGTCTCGGCGGTGGCGACCGGGGTCATCGCCGGGCTGGGGATCGACGGCTACGTGCTCGCGCTGCGGCACCTCGCCGGACGGCAGTGATTCGCATCACGCCCACGGCGAAATCGGGACGGCGTCGCCCCGATTGGGCGCCCGGCGTGTCACGCCGGTAAACTCGGTCGGTCACCTCCGCGTGTCACCTCACGTTTCGCTTCAATCACAGGGCAGGACATGGCTTCCACCAACGACCTGAAGAACGGCCTCGTGCTCAACCTCGACGGCGAGCTGTGGGCCGTCGTCGAGTTCCAGCACGTCAAGCCGGGCAAGGGCGGGGCGTTCGTGCGCACCACGCTGAAGAACGTCCTCTCCGGCAAGGTCGTGGACAAGACCTTCAACGCCGGCACCAAGGTCGACACGGCGACGGTCGACAAGCGGACGATGCAGTACCTCTACCAGGACGGCGAGGACTTCGTCTTCATGGACCTGGACACGTTCGACCAGATCACGGTGCCCGGCGGCACGGTGGCGGAGAACGCCAACTACCTGCTCCCCGAGGCCGAGGCCACGGTCGCGACCCACGAGGGCGTCCCGCTCTACATCGAGCTGCCGACCAGCGTCTTCCTCGAGGTGACCTACACCGAGCCGGGCCTGCAGGGCGACCGCTCGACCGGCGGCACCAAGCCGGCCACCGTCGAGACCGGCGCGACCGTCCAGGTCCCGCTCTTCATCACCACGGGCGAGAAGATCAAGGTCGACACCCGCGACGGCCGCTACCTCGGCCGTAGCTGAGGCCCCGGAGCATGGCTGAAGGTCCCAAGACGCAGATGCCCGCGCGCCGCAAGGCGCGCAAGCGGGCCCTCGACGTCCTCTACGAGGCCGACCTGCGCGACCTCGCGCCGGGCGCGGTGCTCACCACCTATCTGGACCGGATCGCCCAGCCCCGGCCCGACCACATGGACTACACGGTCGGGCTGGTGGAGGGCGTGGCAAAGCACCTCGACCGGATCGACGAGCTGATCGCGAGCTACGCCGAGGGCTGGACCATCGAGCGCATGCCGGTGGTCGACCGCAACCTCGCGCGCATCGCGGTCTACGAGCTGCTCTACCTGCCCGAGATCGACGACGCGGTGGCGATCAGCGAGGCCGTCGAGCTGGCGCGGCAGATGTCCACCGACGACAGCCCGCGCTTCCTCAACGGGATCCTGGGCCGCATCGCCGAGTTCGCGACCCGCTGAGTTCCGCTCCGACCCGCTGAGCTCCGACTCGCTGAGCTCCGCCGAGTTCTGCTGAGTCTCGCTAGCTCCGACTCGCTGAGCTCCGCTCCGGCGCGCTGTGGCGCGAGACGACGACGCCCCCTGGCCTGTGCCGGGGGGCGTCCGCCGTTTCCCGGAAGGGATCGGCCGTCCGGACCGGTATCGATCAGCGTGGTTGCGATCATGCGGCGCCGCGCCCTAGCGTGACCTTTCCCCGGCGCTGCACCGCGGCACCGAGTGGCGGCACGGCCCGCCCGTCCCGGGGCACACCCGGTGGCGGCGGAGGCGTGGATGAGCAACGACGAGAAGCGGCGCGAGCGGCTCTACCGGATCCGTGACGTGCTCGCCAGCCTCCGCGCCTATCAGCGCTGGCTGCGCGTCTCGGGCGGGCGCCCCCGGGGGAGCGGCGCCGACGTGCCGCTGTCGTCTCCGCCGGAGCAGGAGCCGCCGCCACCGCAGGGAGCCGTGGCCCCGGTGCGGGAGTTCCCGCTGCCCGATCTCGGCAGCGAGCCGCTCGGCGACTTCCCGAACGACGACGACTTCCTGCAGGGCATCGTCCACGCCGCCGACTCCGCCGCCCTCGCCGGTGGGGAGCCCGAGGTCCGCAACCTCATCATGATCACCAGCTCGGCGTGGGGCTGGCCCGCCGGCCCGGACGCCGCCAAGGCCCACGCCTCGCGCATCGAGCAGCTCGTCGCCGGGGCGGAGCCGGGCACCGCCGCCTTCACCCGCGTCCGCCGGCCGGCGAAGGCCACGCGCAGCACCTTCGGCGGCCGCTACGGCGCGCGGGAGCTGTCCCGCCCGGAGATCGCGTGGTCCGGCGGCGACGACTGCGCGGAGGCGATCGACCGGCTGGCCGCCGACCTGGCCCGGGTCCGGCCGGGGCAGAACCGCGGGCTGGCGGGCCTGCAGCACCGCGTCTATCTGCACGCGAGCCGGCTGGACGCGGTCTTCGACACCGACGAGATCCCCGCCGGGGCGGGCGCACTGGGCGTCCACGTGCTGCTGGACTTCAGCTTCGACTGGCTGCTCGGGCAGCCGACCTGCGTGCTCAGCGTCTCGGTGTGGCAGCAGCGGCCCCTGCACCGCGAGCACCGGCCGGACACCGCGCCGGAGGACGACGCCCTGGCCGAGGTCTTCCCGATCGACGTCTACCGGGACACCTTCACCATCCTGTGCCAGGGGGTCGAGCGCTGGTTCAGCGATCCCCGGCACGAGCCGCCGCTGACCCGCACCGAGTTCCGGGCCGCCCGCCGCGCCCACTACCTGCCGACGATCTGGGTGGCGGTGCCCCGCAGGCTGTTGCCCGACGCCGGGGACTATCTGCACGGCGAGCACCGGCGGCTGATGAACAGCCTGTGCGACATGGCGCTCGGGGTCGGCGACTGCCGGGACAGCGTGCTGTCGGCGAGCGTCCTCAACGGACAGATGCTGGCGATGCGCCGGCTGATCCGGCTCGACCCGGGCCGCAGCGTACCGTGCTATCTGCTCGTCCCGGACCGCTTCGCCGAGGGCGAGCGGGCCGACCTGCAGGAGGTCTCGCTCGGCCAGGTGGTGCAGCTGCTCATCCGGCTGGAGGCCGAGGCCGCCCAGCGGCTCTACCGGATCCAGAACGACCTGGAGATCTGGCGTACGCACGCGGCCGTCTACGACCGGGTGGCGGACCGGGGCCTGCTGCTCTGGGACGCCCTGTCGACGCACCTGCCGGTGCGCCGCTGGTTCCGGCTGGGCCGGCTGCACCGCACGGTCGAGCTGCTGCACCAGACCCTCCTGCAGGGTACGGCCGACCTCGCCCACCTCGCGACGGAGACCGACGCCTGCGTCGCCCAGGTGGACTCCGCCGTGCAGCAGCTCGTGGACGGGTTCGACGCCGAGGTCACGGCGTACCCGCTGAGCACCGGCGTGGCGCCCTATCCGGGGGTGCGCGACGCCCTGACCACGGACGGCGTCATGGGCGAGGTGCGTGAGGACGGTCTGCGGGTCAGCGCGCAGGCGTTGCGCGTCCAGGCGAAGTACAGGGACCTGATCGGCACGATCGCGGCGGCCTTCGACGAGCGGCGGGTGCGCGAGTCGGACGCGCTGTCCAAGGCCAGCGCCATCATGGGCTTCGGCCTGGCCGTCGTCGGCGTGGTGACCGTGCTCGACGCGACGGTCGCGATGAAGCCGCAGGACCCCGGGCAAATTCTGCTCGGCGACGCTCCCCCGTGGCTGCCGAAGGCGGCTGCTCTGGTGAGCCTCACGCTGGGCGGGGTCTTCGCCGTCGTCGTGCTGGCCGTGCTCGCCTCGACGACGCGGCTCGGGCGGCTGGGGTCCCGATGGTTCCGCCGGATGTACAACGGCGGGGCCCTCTCGCGCTTCGCCCTGCGGCTGCGGCACAACCGGCTGAGCGCGTGGGCGACCGGGCGGACCGCGGAACGGCCGTGGCGGGACGAGCCGTGGCGCGAGGGCCTCTGGTCGTACCTGAAGGATTCCTCGACCGGCCTGCTCGGCAGCGTGGCGGGCGACCGGGACGGGCCGGAGGTGGACGTGCGCCGCGACGAGGATCTCGCGCGGCGCCTGGCGCTGCTCTGGGACCGCACCGCGAAGGCCGGGCTGAGCCGCCGGTGGCCGCTGCGGGGCTCCCGGGAGCTGCGCAGCGAGCTGATCCGGCGCGACATCTGGCTGCTGCGCCGCCGGATCGAGCAGTGGTCGCTCTTCACGCTGCTGCTGACCGAGCGGCCGCGCCGGATGCACCGGCACCGGCTGCCGAAGCTGACCCTGCTCTACCGGGCGTGCTCGTTCCTGCCCGGCTCGTTCCTGGGCGACGGCGAGATCTCGCTGATGACCCGCGACCTGGACAACCAGGGCCCCCGGGTGGTCTCCCGCAACGACCTGATCATGACCCTGTACGCCGCCGGCCTCACCTGGCAGCAGGCGGAGGAGCTGGACGAGGTGCTGATCCGGCGGGCCCGGGACATCGACCGGGGCTCGCCGGAGCCGGCCGCGCAGATGCTGCGAATCCTCGACTACTGGGAGGTGCGCCCGGGCATGGACGCGGGCCAGGCGGCGGCGGTGATGAGCCGGGTCCGCGAGGACTGACCCGGACCCGTGGAGTCGCGTGCCCGGACACGCGGAAGTCCGCGTCGCGAGGGGCGACGCGGACTTCGGTGGAACTCGGGGTGCCGGCTGTCAGCTGGCGAAGAAGGCGCGCGGGTCGGCGACCAGGACACCCTGCTCGGTGAGGCGCTCGATGAGGCCCGAGGGGGAGATGTCGTAGACGATCGCGAGCGCGCGCAGGTCGTCGGCGCGGATGGAGAGGACGCGGCCGTTGTAGTCGCCGCGCTGCTGCTGGATGGCCCGGGCGTAGCGGGCGACGTAGGCCAGGTCCTCGCCGGCCACGTCGTACAGCTTCTCCAGGTCCAGCACGATCTTGTTGGTGGCCTCGAGCCGGACACCGCTGCCGTCGGGCAGCAGCTCCGAGACCGGGACGCGGTAGAAGTCGGCCAGCTCGGCCAGGCGCGAGACCGTGACGGCGCGGTCACCACGCTCGTACGAGCCCACCACGACGGCCTTCCACCGCCCGTTGGACTTCTCCTCAACGCCCTGCAGGGACAGGCCCTGCTGCTGGCGGA
Source organism: Actinoplanes oryzae (assembly GCF_030757795.1). Taxonomy (GTDB): domain Bacteria; phylum Actinomycetota; class Actinomycetes; order Mycobacteriales; family Micromonosporaceae; genus Actinoplanes. The sequence continues at coordinate 13,039 of NZ_JAUQWH010000098.1, read as the reverse complement.
TCGAGCGCAGGCGGGCGCCAAGCGACTTGGCGTACTCAGACGGCATTCGGACACTCCAGTACTGGCTGGCCCGGAGGGTTCTTCCTCCGGATCGCTACGCTGCGTGACGGTACGGAGTTTGCGACCCCCGGTCAAGTGTCGGTTACCTATGAATCGCCGACCCGAGGCGCGAGATGTCCGCTTTCGTCCGTCTGGTCCCGTGGGTAGGCCACGTCACCATGGTCACCGCTGCGCTCACTGGTAACGTAGCGTCAGGCATCGGGCCGTCCAAGATCGGGGGCCCGCCGACGTCCTTTAACGACCCGTCCCGTGAGGCGGGGAAGGAGGTCCGCCGTGGCTCAACCACGCGCTGACACTGACACGAGTTCCTCCAAGGTCATCCTCTCCGGCGCCGATCTGCACCGCGTCGTCGACCGCATCGCCCACCAGATCCTCGAGAAGACCTCCGGGGCAACGGGCACGGTCCTGCTGGGCATCCCGACCCGGGGCGTCCCCCTGGCCCACCGGCTCGCCGCGCGCATCCACGCCTTCGAGGGCGTGGACGTCCCCGTGGGGGCGCTCGACATCACCCTCTACCGCGACGATCTGCGGCTGCACGCGACGCGGGCCCTCGGGCGCACGGAGATCCCCGGCGACGGCCTGGACGGACGCAGAGTGATCCTGGTCGACGACGTGCTGTTCTCCGGCCGCACGGTCCGGGCGGCACTCGACGCCCTCAACGACGTCGGCCGGCCCAGCTCGGTCCAGCTCGCCGTCCTCGTCGACCGCGGGCACCGCCAGTTGCCCATCCGCGCCGACTACGTCGGCAAGAACATCCCGACCGCGCTCGCCGAGAAGGTCCGCGTCTCGCTCGCGGAGACCGACGACGGCGTCGACGAGGTCAAGCTGTTCGGAGGCGTCGCATGATCAAGCATCTCCGCTCCGCGGCCGACCTGGACGCGGAGACCGCCACGCTCATCCTCGACACCGCCGGGGAGATGGCCGCCCTCGCCGGCCGCGAGGTCAAGAAGCTGCCGACCCTGCGCGGCCGCACGGTGGTCAACCTCTTCTACGAGGACTCCACGCGCACGCGGATCTCCTTCGAGGCCGCGGCCAAGCGGCTCTCGGCGGACGTCATCAACTTCTCCGCCAAGGGCTCCAGCGTCTCCAAGGGCGAGAGCCTCAAGGACACGGCGCTCACCCTGCAGGCGATGGGCGCGGACGCGGTCGTCATCCGGCACCCCGCCTCGGGCGCCCCGCACCGGCTCGCCTCCTGGGTCGACGGCTCGGTGGTCAACGCCGGCGACGGGACGCACGAGCACCCGACGCAGGCGCTGCTGGACGCGTACACGATGCGGTCGCGGCTGGGGAAGATCGATGGCCTGCGGGTCGCGATCGTGGGTGACGTGTTGCACAGCCGGGTCGCCCGGTCCAACGTCCTGCTGCTCACGACGCTGGGCGCGCAGGTGACCCTGGTGGGCCCGCCGACCCTCATCCCGGTGGACATCGCCGCCGCGCTGTCGCCCGCGACCAAGGTGTCGTACGACCTCGACAGCGTCCTTCCCGACGCGGACGTCGTGATGATGCTGCGGGTGCAGACCGAGCGGATGCAGGACTCCTACTTCCCGTCCGCCCGGGAATACAGCCGCCGCTACGGACTCGACGCGCCGCGGATGAGGAAGCTGCCGCAGCACGCGATCGTCATGCACCCCGGGCCGATGAACCGGGGCATGGAGATCGCGCCCGAGGTGGCCGACTCGACCCGTTCCACCATCGTCGAACAGGTCGCCAACGGGGTCAGCGCCCGGATGGCGGTTCTCTACCTGCTGCTCGGAGGCAAGGCGTGACCTCGTACCTGATCAAGAACGTCTCCGTGCTCGGCGCCGCGCCGACCGACCTGGTGATCCGCGACGGCGTCATCACCGGCGAGACGACGGCCGGCGAGACGATCGACGCGACCGGGCTCGTGGCGCTGCCCGGGCTGGTCGACCTGCACACGCACCTGCGCGAGCCGGGCCGCGAGGACGCCGAGACGGTCGAGACCGGCTCGCGCGCGGCGGCCCTCGGCGGCTACACGGCGGTCTGCGCGATGGCGAACACCTCGCCGGTCGCCGACACCGCCGGCGTGGTCGAGCAGGTGTGGCGCCTGGGCCGCGAGGCCGGGCTCGTCGACGTGCAGCCGATCGGCGCGGTCACCGTCGGGCTGGCCGGCAAGCAGCTCGCCGAGCTGGGCGCGATGGCCACCTCCGCGGCGAACGTCCGGATCTTCTCCGACGACGGCTTCTGCGTCGCCGACCCGCGGCTGATGCGGCGGGCCCTGGAGTACGTGAAGGCGTTCGACGGGATCATCGCCCAGCACGCCGAGGAGCCCCGGCTCACCGAGGGCGCGCAGATGCACGAGGGCGAGGTGTCCACCCGCCTCGGGCTCACCGGCTGGCCGGCCGTCGCGGAGGAGGCGATCATCGCCCGCGACGTGCTGCTCGCCGAGCACGTGGGCAGCCGCCTGCACGTCTGCCACGTGTCCACGGCCGGGTCGGTCGAGGTGCTGCGCCAGGCCAAGGCCCGGGGCGTCCGCGTCACGGCCGAGGTCACCCCGCACCACCTGCTGCTGACCGACGAGCTGGCCGCCAGCTACGACCCGGTCTACAAGGTCAACCCGCCGCTGCGGACGGCCGCCGACGTCGAGGCGCTGCGGCAGGCACTCATCGACGGGGTGATCGACGTGGTCGCCACCGACCACGCGCCGCACGCCGTGCAGGACAAGGAGTGCGAGTGGGCGTACGCGCGCCCCGGCATGGTCGGCCTCGAGACCGCCCTGCCCGTCGTGCTCAGCGTCCTGGGCGAGCGCTGGGAGCTGATCGCCGACCGCATGTCCCGCACCCCGGCCAAGATCGCTGGTTTGGCCGGGCACGGCGGGGAACTCATCGCCGGTTCGCCGGCCAACCTCACGCTGGTGGACCCGTCCGCCCGGCGGGTCGTCGACCCGTCCGAGCTGGCGAGCCGCAGCCGCAACACACCGTACGCGGGCACCACCCTGCCGGGTCGCATCGTGGCGACCTTCCTCCGGGGAGTTCCGACGGTCCTGGACGGAAAGGCCGTGAAGTGAAGAAAGCAATCCTCGTCCTCGAGGACGGGCGCACGTTCTCCGGTGAGTCCTACGGCGCCGAGGGGGAGACCTTCGGCGAGGCGGTCTTCACCACCGGCATGACCGGTTACCAGGAGACGCTGACCGACCCGTCGTACCACCGGCAGGTCGTGGTCCAGACCGCGCCGCAGATCGGCAACACCGGCGTCAACGCCGAGGACGACGAGTCGGCGAAGATGTGGGTCGCCGGCTACGTCGTCCGCGACCCCGCGCGCCGCCCCTCCAACTGGCGCTCCACCGGCGACCTGGGCGAGCGCCTGGCCGCCGAGGGCGTCGTGGGCATCAGCGGCGTCGACACCCGGGCCCTCACCCGCCACCTGCGCTCCCGCGGCGCGATGCGGGTCGGCATCTCCACGGTGGACCTCGATCCGGAGTCGCTGCGGGCGCGCGTGCTCGAAAAGCCGGAAATGTCCGGCGCGGATCTCTCCGCCGAGGTGACCACGGCGTCGCGCTACACGGTCGAGGCCGTCGGTGAGCACCGCTACACCGTTGCCGCGCTGGACCTGGGCATCAAGCGCAACGTCTCCCGCCGGCTCGCCGAGCGCGGTGTGACGACGCACGTCTTCCCCGCCACCACGAGCATCGACGAGCTGCTCGCGGTCAGCCCGGACGCGGTGTTCCTGTCGCCCGGCCCGGGCGACCCGGCCACCGCCGACGGGCCGGTCGCGCTCGCCCGCGACGTCATGACCCGCCGGGTGCCGCTGTTCGGCATCTGCTTCGGCAGCCAGATCCTCGGCCGCGCGCTGGGCTTCGGCACCTACAAGCTGGGCTACGGCCACCGCGGCATCAACCAGCCGGTCTTCGACAAGACCACCGGCAAGGTCGAGGTGACCAGCCACAACCACGGGTTCGCGGTCGACGCCCCGCTCAACACGGTCATCGACACGAACTTCGGCGGCGTGGAGGTCTCCCACGTCTGCCTCAACGACAACGTGGTCGAGGGCCTGCGGGCGCTCGAGGTCCCCGCGTTCACCGTCCAGTACCACCCCGAAGCCGCCGCGGGCCCGCACGATGCGGACTACCTGTTCGACCGGTTCGTGGAGCTCGTCGAGAAGGTCGAGGCCCGCTGACATGCCGAAGCGCACCGACATCCAGCACGTCATGGTGATCGGATCCGGGCCGATCGTGATCGGACAGGCCTGCGAGTTCGACTACTCGGGCACCCAGGCCTGCCGGGTCCTGCGCGCCGAGGGGCTGCGCGTCTCCCTGGTCAACTCCAACCCCGCGACGATCATGACGGACCCCGAGTTCGCCGACGCCACGTACGTCGAGCCGATCACCCCGGAGTTCCTCGAGCTGGTCATCGCCAAGGAGCGCCCCGACGCGATCCTGCCCACGCTGGGCGGCCAGACGGCCCTCAACGCGGCGGTCGCCCTGCACGAGGGCGGCATCCTGGAGAAGTACGGCGTCGAGCTGATCGGCGCCAACATCGACGCGATCAACCGCGGCGAGGACCGGCAGCTGTTCAAGGACATCGTCGCCAAGGCCGGCGGCCAGACCCCGCGCAGCCGGGTCTGCCACTCGATGGACGAGGTCAAGGCGACCGTGGCGGAGCTCGGGCTGCCCGTGGTCATCCGGCCGTCGTTCACCATGGGCGGCCTCGGCTCCGGCATGGCCCACACCGACGAGGACCTGGAGCGCATCGCCGGCTCCGGCCTGGCCGCCTCCCCGGTGCACGAGGTGCTGATCGAGGAGAGCGTGCTCGGCTGGAAGGAGTACGAGCTCGAGCTGATGCGCGACAAGAACGACAACGTCGTGGTCGTGTGCTCGATCGAGAACGTCGACCCGATGGGCGTACACACGGGTGACAGCGTCACCGTCGCGCCCGCCATGACCCTCACCGACCGGGAGTACCAGGACCTGCGCGACCTGGGCATCCGGGTGCTGCGCGAGGTCGGGGTGGACACCGGCGGCTGCAACATCCAGTTCGCGATCAACCCGCGCGACGGCCGCCTGGTCGTCATCGAGATGAACCCGCGCGTCTCCCGCTCCAGCGCGCTGGCGTCGAAGGCCACCGGCTTCCCGATCGCGAAGATCGCCGCGAAGCTCGCCATCGGCTACACGCTCGACGAGATCCCCAACGACATCACGCTCAAGACGCCGGCGGCCTTCGAGCCGGCGCTCGACTACGTGGTCGTGAAGATCCCGCGGTTCGCGTTCGAGAAGTTCCCCGGCGCCGACGCCGAGCTGACCACCACGATGAAGTCGGTCGGCGAGGCGATGAGCCTGGGCCGCAACTTCGCCGAGGCGCTCAACAAGGCGATGCGCTCGATGGAGACCAAGGCCGCGGGCTTCTGGACCGCGCCGACGTTCGAGAGCGTGGACGAAGCCCTCGAGGCGATGCGCACCCCGCACGACGGCCGGCTCTACACGGTCGAGGCGGCGCTGCGGCTGGGCGCCACCGTCGAGCAGGTGCACGAGGCCAGCGGCGGCATCGACCCCTGGTTCCTGGACGAGATCCAGGCGCTGGTTGACCTGCGCGCTCTTGTTCTGGAAGCGCCGGTCCTGGACGAGGCTCTGCTGCGCAGGGCGAAGCGGTCGGGGATCTCCGACCGGCAGCTCGCGGCGCTGCGCCCCGAGCTCGCGGGCGAGGACGGCGTCCGTACGCTGCGCCACCGCCTCGGCGTCCGCCCGGTCTACAAGACGGTCGACACGTGCGCCGCGGAGTTCGAGGCGAACACGCCGTACCACTACTCGACGTACGACGAGGAGACCGAGGTCGCGCCGAGCGACCGCCCCAAGGTGCTCATCCTGGGCTCGGGGCCGAACCGCATCGGGCAGGGCATCGAGTTCGACTACTCGTGCGTGCACGCGGTGCAGGCGCTCAAGGGGCAGTTCGAGACCGTCATGGTCAACTGCAACCCCGAGACGGTGTCCACCGACTACGACACGGCCGACCGGCTCTACTTCGAGCCGCTGACCTTCGAGGACGTGCTCGAGGTCGTGCACGCCGAGGACGCGTCGGGCAAGGCGGCCGGGGGCCCGGGCGTGATCGGCGTCATCGTGCAGCTCGGCGGGCAGACGCCGCTGGGGCTGGCGGCGCGGCTGAAGGCGGCGGGCGTACCCATCGTCGGCACCTCGCCTGAGTCGATCGACCTGGCGGAGGACCGGGGGGCCTTCGGGGCGGTCCTGGCCAAGGCCGGGCTGCGCTCGCCGGAGCACGGCACCGCGACCTCCTTCGAGGAGGCCAAGGCGATCGCGGACACGATCGGCTACCCGGTGCTGGTCCGCCCGTCCTACGTGCTCGGCGGCCGCGGCATGGAGATCGTCTACGACGAGCCGACGCTGGCCGACTACATCACGCGCGCCACGGAGATCTCGCCGGACCACCCGGTGCTGGTCGACCGGTTCCTCGACGACGCGATCGAGATCGACGTCGACGCGCTCTGCGACGCCACCGGCGAGGTCTACCTCGGCGGCGTGATGGAGCACATCGAGGAGGCCGGCATCCACTCCGGCGACTCGTCCTGCTCGCTGCCGCCGGTGACGCTGGCCGGCCCGCACCTGGCCGAGGTGCGCCGCTACACCGAGGCGATCGCCCGCGGCGTCGGGGTCAAGGGCCTGCTCAACGTCCAGTACGCGCTCAAGGACGACCAGCTCTACGTGCTGGAGGCCAACCCGCGCGCCTCGCGGACCGTGCCCTTCGTGTCCAAGGCGACCGCCGTGCAGCTGGCGAAGGCCGCCGCCCGGATCATGCTCGGGGCGACCGTCCAGGAGCTGCGCGACGAGGGCATGCTGCTGCGTCACCGGGACGGCGGCGTGGTCCCGGACAACGCGCCGGTCGCGGTCAAGGAGGCGGTGCTGCCGTTCAAGCGGTTCCGCACCCCCGCCGGCAAGGGCGTCGACAGCCTGCTCGGCCCGGAGATGAAGTCCACCGGCGAGGTTATGGGCATCGACCCCGGCTTCGGCCCGGCGTTCGCCAAGTCGCAGGCGGCGGCGTACGGGTCGCTGCCGACCAGCGGCAAGGTCTTCGTCTCGGTGGCCAACCGGGACAAGCGCGCGATCGTCTTCCCGGTCAAGCGCCTCGCCGACCTCGGGTTCACGATCGTCACGACGGCCGGCACCGGCGAGGTGCTGCGCCGCTACGGCATCGCGTGCGAGGTCGTCCCGAAGCACTTCGAGAAGTCGGCGCAGAACGCCGTGGCGCTGATCGCGGCCGGCGAGATCTCGCTGATCATCAACACCCCGCAGGGGTCCGGCGCCGGGGCGCGCTCGGACGGCTACGAGATCCGCAGCGCGGCCGTCACGAACGACATCCCGAGCATCACCACCGTGCCCGGGGTGGCCGCGGCGGTGCTGGGCATCGAGGCGCTGCTGGGCGGCGGCATGACCGTCCGGCCGCTGCAGGAGCTGCACGCCATGCTCCGGGAGAGCGAGTGACCCTGTTCGAGTCCGCCGTCCGCCCGGTCCTGTTCCGGGTGGGCGGCGGCGACGCCGAGAAGGCGCACGAGTTCACCGTGCAGCGGCTGGCCGGGCTGCCCCCGGCCGCGTTGTCGCTGCTGCGCCGCCGGTACGCGGTGAGCGCGCCCACCGACGTCTTCGGCGTGCGCTTCCCCAACCCGGTCGGGCTCGCCGCCGGCATGGACAAGAACGGTCTCGCCCTGCCGGCGTGGCCCGCCCTCGGCTTCGGCTTCGTCGAGGTCGGCACGGTCACGGCGCTGGCCCAGCCGGGTAACGAGAAGCCCCGGCTGTTCCGGCTGCGGGACAGCGAGGCCGTGATCAACCGGATGGGCTTCAACAACGAGGGCGCGGCGGCGCTGGCGGCCCGGCTGAAGGCGCTGGGCCCGATCGGGGTGCCGCTGGGCATCTCGCTCGGCAAGTCCAAGGTGACCCCGCTGGACGAGGCGGTGCCGGACTACCTGGCGTCGTACGAGCTGCTGGCGCCCTACGCGGACTACATCGCGATCAACGTGTCGTCGCCGAACACGCCGGGGCTGCGCTCGCTGCAGGACAAGTCGTTCCTGTCCGCGCTGCTCGGGGCGCTGGTCGGCAAGACGCCGGTGCTGGTGAAGATCGCGCCGGACCTGACCGAGCCGGCCATCGCGGAGCTGCTCGAGGTGTGCCTGGCGTACGGCGCGGCGGGCGTGATCGCGACGAACACGACGCTCGGGCGTGACGGGCTCGCGGCGGCCGATCAGAAACTTTCGGGCGAGGCCGGCGGACTGTCCGGGCGGCCGCTCACCTCGCGGGCCCGCGAAGTGGTGCAATTCGTCCACCGGGAGACCGGCGGGCGGCTGCCGATCATCGGGGTCGGCGGGATCCTCGACGCCGACGACGCGGCCCGGATGTTCGACGCGGGCGCCTCGCTCGTGCAGCTCTACACGGGATTCATCTATCGCGGGCCGGGTCTGGTCCGTGCAGTGGCCCGGACGCGCCGTTCCTAGACCTCCCTGTGCGGTGCAGCCTTCCGGGCCGTCTGCCGGCCTCTCAGCACCGCTTTCTACCGCTTCGGGTGTGCCGGCGGTGTCCGCCACCCGACACCTCCATACACCGGAAGGGGATCACCTGTCATGGAGACCTTCGGCAGCCGGCTCCGCACGGCCCTGGACACCCGGGGCCCGCTGTGCGTCGGCATCGATCCACACCCCGCTCTGCTGACGAGCTGGGGGCTGTCCGACGACCTCGCCGGCCTCGAACGCTTCAGCTTCACGGTCGTCGAAGCACTGGCCGAACGGGTCGCCGTGCTGAAGCCGCAGTCGGCCTTCTTCGAGAGATTTGGATCACGTGGCATCGCGATCCTTGAGTCAATTATCCGACAGTCACGTGAGGCCGGTGGGCTGGTACTTCTCGACGTGAAACGCGGCGACATCGGCTCGACGATGGCCGCGTACGCGTCCGCCTACCTCGATCCGGACAGTTCGCTGAGTGTCGATGCGATTACTGTCAGTCCTTTCCTCGGGGTCGGCTCGCTGCGGCCGGCGTTCGACATGGCGGCCACTTACGGACGTGGTGTGTTTGTCCTCGCGCTGACGTCGAACCCCGAGGGGCCGGCCGTCCAGCACGCCGTCGCGGCGGACGGGCGCAGCGTCGCGCAGGCCGTGATCGACGAGATTTCCCAGCTCAACGCGGGTGCGGAGCCGCTCGGCAGCATCGGCGCGGTGGTCGGCGCGACCATCGGGCGCACCGGTCACGACCTGTCGAAGATCAACGGCGCGTTGCTCGCCCCGGGCCTCGGCGCGCAGGGTGGCGACCCCGCCGGGCTCCGCGAAATTTTCGGAGAAAGCCTGCGGAACGTGCTTCCGTCGTACTCACGGGAGGTTCTCTCGGCGGGCCCGTCGGCCGCCGCGCTGCGGGCCGCCGCGGACCGCGCCGAGGCCGCCTGCCGGGCCGTGATCGGGTGAAACAGGCTGCCTAGCAGGCCCGGCCGCATCGGCGTGAGGGGTACCCCCACGTTGCCGAAAGGCTGATTGACCGCTAGTTTTCCCGGCGCCGGGAACCACATGCCCCTTTGGTTCCCTGGCACACCACGTTTCACAGAAGCGCCGGTATTGAACTGCCAGCGCGATAGGGACCTGAGGAGAACTGGTGCCGCTCCCGTCACTGAGCCCCGAGCAGCGTGCAGCCGCGCTGGAGAAGGCCGCGGAGATTCGCAAGGCCCGGGCCGAGCTGAAGGAACAGCTCAAGTCCGGCAAGACCACCCTCGCCGCCGTGCTCGACCGGGCCGAGGGCGACGACGTCGTCGGCAAGCTGAAGGTCTCGGCCGTGCTGCAGGCGCTGCCGGGCATCGGCAAGATCCGGGCCACCCAGATCATGGAGAAGCTCAAGATCGCCGACAGCCGTCGCCTCCGTGGCCTCGGCGAGCAGCAGCGTAAGGCCCTCCTGGGGGAGTTCGCTGCGAACTGACTCGGCGGCTCGTGTAGTAATGAGCCGTGAGCATGGATGACGACGCGCGCCCGGCGGCCCGACTCACCGTCCTCTCCGGCCCCTCCGGGGTCGGCAAGGACAGCGTGATCGAGTTGATCCGGGCGCGCTCGCCATGGATCAAGCTTTCGGTGTCGGTGACGACCCGCAAGAAGCGCGACTACGAGACCGACGGCGAGCACTACCACTTCGTCACGCGGTCCGAGTTCCAGCGCCTGATCGACGGCGACCAGTTGCTGGAATGGGCCGAGTTCGCGGGCAACCTCTACGGCACGCCCCGCGCGCAGGTGGAGGGCTGGCTGTCGAGCGGCCGCCCGGTGCTGCTCAAGATCGATCTGCAGGGCGCGCGCCAGGTGCGCGCCACGATGCCGGACGCCCAGCTCGTCTTTCTCGCGCCGCCCAGCGTCGAGGAGCTGCACCGCCGCCTGGTCGGCCGGGGCACCGAGGACGAGGACACGATCCGGCGCCGGCTGGCGCACGCCGACGAGGAGCTGGCCGCCGAGAAGGAGTTCGACCGCACGGTCGTGAACGACTTCGTCGAGCGGGCGGCCGATGAGCTGGTAGGATTGCTCGGTTCGTCATTCCTGACTCCCGAACAGCTTTAACGTTAGGACGTCATTTTCGTGGGAACCATCGCCAACCCCGAAGGCATCACCAACCCGCCGATCGACGAGCTGCTCGACAAGACCTCGTCGAAGTACTCGCTGGTGATCTTCGCGGCCAAGCGCGCCCGCCAGGTCAACGCCTACTACAGCCAGCTCGGTGAGGGCCTTCTGGAGTATGTCGGGCCCCTCGTGGAGACGACGCCGCAGGAGAAGCCGCTCTCCATCGCGATGCGCGAGATCAACGCCGGGCTGCTGACCGCCGAGGCGACCGACAACCCGTGACCCGCTCCGGCACCGGCCTCGCCGGGGCCGTGTGCTTGGCTTGACCCGTGTCCGCGCTTCCGCGGGCGCGGGTTTCGTCGTTTCCGCGGTGCGCAGGGGGTTGTCGTGGCCGAGATCGTGCTGGGGGTCGGCGGGGGCATCGCCGCCTACAAGGCCTGCGAGCTGCTGCGGCTCTTCACCGAGTCGGGGCACGGCGTGCGCGTCGTGCCGACCGCCTCGGCGCTGAAGTTCGTCGGGGAGCCCACCTGGGCGGCGCTGTCCGGCCGGCCGGTCGCCACCGAGGTGTGGGAGGACGTGCACGAGGTCCCGCATGTGCGCATCGGCCGGGCCGCCGAGCTCGTCGTCGTCGCGCCCGCCACGGCCGACCTGATCGCCAAGGCCGCCCACGGCATCGCCGACGACCTGCTGACCAACACGCTGCTGACGGCCACCTGCCCGGTGGTGCTCGCGCCCGCGATGCACACCGAGATGTGGGAGAACGCCGCCACGCGCGCGAACGTCGCCACGCTGCGGTCGCGGGGCGTCGTCGTCATCGAGCCGGCCGTGGGACGCCTCACCGGGGCGGACACCGGTAAGGGACGCCTGCCCGACCCGGCCTCGATCTTCGAGACCGCCCTGCATCTGCTGCGGGGCTCCTTCGCGGCCGATCTCGCGGGGCGTCATGTGGTGGTCACCGCGGGCGGGACGCGCGAGCCGCTCGATCCCGTACGGTTCCTGGGCAACCGCTCCTCCGGCAAGCAGGGGTACGCCCTGGCGCGTGCGGCCGTGGCCCGGGGCGCCCGGGTGACGCTCGTCGCGGCGAACGTCACGCTGCCCGATCCGGCGGGCGTCTCCCTCGTCCGGGTGTCGACCACCGAGGAGCTGCGCAAGGCGACCGTGGCCGCCTTCGCGGACGCGGACGTGGCGGTCATGGCCGCGGCGCCCGCCGACTTCCGGCCCGCGTCGGTCGCCGAGCAGAAGATCAAGAAGAGCTCCGACGGTACGGCGCCCGTTGTCGAGCTGGTCACCAATCCCGACATCGCAGCCGAACTGGGCGCGGCGAAACGAAACGGGCAGCTGCTCGTCGCGTTCGCCGCCGAGACGCACGACGCCCTGGAGCACGCGCGCGGCAAGCTCGTCCGCAAGCGCGCCGACCTCATCGTGGTCAACGAGGTGGGCACCGATCGGGTGTTCGGCGAGGATGACAACACGGTCACGATCCTGGGCGCCGACGGGAGCTCCGCGACCCTCGGTAAACTCCCCAAAGCCGATGTGGCGGATGCGATATGGGACGAGGTCGCCTCGCTTCTGGCCGGGCACGTCGGCCATGATGGGATGCCCTGACACCGGTCAAGCGAGCCCCCAGCGGCGGTGACTACACTGCCGCGGGACGAACCTTCGACGAATTCCTGAGGAGCACCGTGGCACGCCGCCTTTTCACTTCCGAGTCGGTCACGGAAGGCCACCCGGACAAGATCGCTGACCAGATCAGCGACGGCATTCTCGACGCCCTGCTGCGGCAGGACCCCCAGAGCCGCGTGGCGGTGGAGACGCTGATCACGACCGGTCAGGTGCACGTGGCCGGCGAGGTCACCACGCAGGCGTACGCGGACATCAACACCATCGTCCGCGAGACCATCCTGGGCATCGGCTACGACTCGTCGAAGAAGGGCTTCGACGGTGCCTCCTGCGGCGTCAGCGTGTCCATCGGTGCGCAGTCGCCCGACATCGCCCAGGGCGTGGACAGCGCGGTCGAGCTGCGCGAGGGCAACTCCGACCACGTCCTCGACGCGCAGGGCGCCGGCGACCAGGGCATGATGTTCGGCTTCGCCTGCTCCGAGACGCCCGAGCTGATGCCGCTGCCGATCGCGCTGGCCCACCGCCTGGCCCGCCGGCTGTCCGAGGTGCGCAAGGACGGCACGGTCCCCTACCTGCGGCCCGACGGCAAGACCCAGGTCACCGTGGAGTACGACGGCTTCAAGCCGGTGCGCCTCGACACGGTCGTGGTGTCCACCCAGCACGCCGCCGACATCTCGATCGAGTCGCTGCTCACCCCGGACATCCGCGAGCACGTCATCGCGCCGGTGCTCGCGGGCCTCGACCTCGACACCGAGGGCTACCGGCTGCTGGTCAACCCGACCGGCCGCTTCGAGATCGGCGGCCCGATGGGCGACGCCGGCCTCACCGG
>NZ_JAUQWH010000097.1 GCF_030757795.1 Actinoplanes oryzae | reverse complement strand
TGCAGATCACCGGCGCGCCCCGGGTCCTGGTGCTGGGGCGCGAGGAGCTGGAGATCACCGGCTGGGCCGGGCCGTGGCCGGTGGACGAGCGCTGGTGGGCGCCGGCCGAGGCCGGGCGCCGGGCACGGTTCCAGATCGCCGTCGCGGACGGGCGGGCCTTTCTTCTCTCCCTCAGCAGCGGTCACTGGGCCGTGGAAGCGGTGTACGACTGATGAGTTTCCACAATCCGGACATCTCCTGGGGCGAGCTGGAGAGCAAGCTCACCGGCAAGCGGCACCTGCACGTCGTCGACCCGCTCGCGGTGGACGGCGACGGCGGGGACTCGCCGGCGTGGTCGCGCAAGCGGCAGCCGTACGAGGCGCCGGCCTTCGTCAAAGCGCAAGCCGCCGAGCCGTACGCGGAGCTGCACTGCCACTCGAATTTCAGCTTCCTCGACGGCGCGAGCCATCCGGAGGAGCTGGCCGAGGAGGCGGCGCGGCTCGGGCTGACCGGGCTGGCGGTGACCGATCACGACGGGTTCTACGGGGTGGTGCGCTTCTCGCAGGCGGCGCGGGAGCTGGGGCTGCCCACGATCTTCGGCGCGGAGCTGTCGCTCGGGCTCACGAAGCCGCAGAACGGCGAGGCCGATCCGGAGGGCACGCACCTGCTGGCCCTCGCGCACGGCACCGAGGGGTACGCGCGGCTGGCCCGGACGATCTCGCGCGCGCAACTGGACGGCGGCGAGAAGGGCCGGCCTTCGTACGGGAGAACAGAGCAGGTCGCGGAGGTCCTGAGGGACCACGTCCTGGTCCTGACCGGGTGCCGGAAGGGCAGCGTGCCGCAGGCGCTGGCGCGACAGGGTCCGGAGGCGGCCGCCTACGAGCTGGACAGGCTCATCGACCTCTTCGACCGCGCCAACGTCGTCGTCGAGTTGACCGCGCACGGCGACCCGGACGACGACGACCGCAACGACGTCCTGTACGAGCTGGCCCGCAGCCGCCGCGTCGAAGTGGTCGCGACCGGCAACGTGCACTACGCCACCCCGGGCCGGCGGCGGCTGGCGACCACGCTGGCGGCGGTGCGGGCCCGGCGCAGCCTGGACGAGATCGACGGCTGGCTGCCCGCGGCGGGGACGGCGCACCTGCGCAGCGGTGCGGAGATGAAGCGGCTGTTCGCGGCGTACCCGGGTGCGGTGGAGAACGCCGCGATGTACGGCCGGGAGCTCGCGTTCGACCTCAACCTGGTGGCGCCGAAGCTGCCCGACTTCCCGATCCCCGAGCCGGGGCACACCGAGATGAGCTGGCTGCGCGAGCTGACCATGCGCGGCGCCCGCGAACGCTACGGGCCGCCGCAGGCGCACCCGAAGGCGTACGAGCAGATCGAGCACGAGCTGCGCATGATCGAGGAGCTGGACTTCCCGGGCTACTTCCTGGTGGTGTACGACATCGTGCGGTTCTGCCGCGAGAACAAGATCTACTGCCAGGGGCGGGGCTCGGCCGCGAACTCGGCGGTCTGTTACGCGCTGCGGATCACCAATGTGGACGCCGTGGAGTACGACCTGCTGTTCGAGCGGTTCCTCGCCCCGGAGCGCGACGGGCCGCCGGACATCGACGTGGACATCGAGTCGGACCAGCGCGAGAAGGTCATCCAGTACGTCTACGACAAGCACGGCCGCGAGCACGCCGCCCAGGTCGCCAACGTCATCTCCTACCGGCCCCGGTCGGCCGTACGGGACATGGCCAAGGCCTTCGGGTTCTCGCCCGGGCAGCAGGACGCGTGGAGCAAGCAGATCGACCGGTGGGGGAGCGTCGCCGCGGTGGACGTGGAGGACATCCCGGCACACGTGGTCGACTTCGCGAACCAGGTGCAGAGCTTCCCGCGGCACCTGGGCATCCACTCCGGCGGCATGGTGATCTGCGACCGGCCGATCATCGAGGTGTGCCCGGTGGAGTGGGGGCGGATGCCGGGCCGCTCGGTGCTGCAGTGGGACAAGGACGACTGCGCGGCGATCGAGCTCGTCAAGTTCGACCTGCTCGGGCTGGGGATGCTGTCGGCGCTGCACTACGCGTACGACATGATCGAGCTGGAGCTGGACCTCGGCGACATGCGCCTGGACGATCCGGAAATTTACGACATGCTCCAACGGGCCGACTCGGTGGGTGTCTTCCAGGTGGAAAGCCGGGCCCAGATGGCGACACTGCCTCGGCTCAAGCCGGACAAGTTCTATGACCTCGTCGTCGAGGTGGCACTCATCCGCCCGGGGCCGATCCAGGGCGGTTCGGTCCACCCGTACATAAGACGGAAGAACGGACTTGAGGCGCCGACCGTTCCCCACCCGTTGATGGCGAACGCCCTGGCCAAGACTCTGGGCGTGCCGCTGTTCCAAGAGCAGCTCATGCAACTGGCGATCGACGTTGCCGGGTTCAACCCGGCGGAAGCCGATCAGCTGCGGCGAGCGATGGGGTCCAAGCGGTCGACCGAGAAGATGGAACAAATCAGACAGCGGCTCTATGCGGGAATGAAGGAGCGGGGCATCACCGGCGACCTCGCCGATGAGATGTTTCACAAGCTGTCGTCGTTCGCCAACTACGGCTTCCCCGAGAGCCACGCGATGAGCTTCGCCTACCTCGTCTACGCCAGCGCCTGGCTGAAGAGGTATCACCCCGCCCCCTTCTGCGCGGCCCTGCTCAACGCCCAGCCGATGGGCTTCTACTCGCCGCAGTCGCTGGTCGACGACGCCCGCCGCCACGGCGTCGAGGTGCGCCGCCCCGACATCAACCTCAGCGACGCCCTGGCCACCCTCGAATCCGGCGCGGGCACCCGCTGGGGCTCCGGGCCGGGGGAGCCGCCGCACATGTGGGGGCTCGGCGGGCCGGCCGTACGGATGGGGCTGTCGAGTGTCCGCACGCTCGGGGCGGACCTCGCGGAGCGGATCGAACGGGAACGGCGCGCCGGGGGGCCGTACCGGGACATGGCGGATCTCGCGCGACGGACCGGCTGCACGACCGCCCACCTGGAGGCCCTCGCGACCGCCGATGCCTTCGCGGGTTTCGGGCTTTCGCGCCGCGAGGCGCTGTGGGCGGCGGGTGCGGCGGCGCAGGACCGGCCGGACCGGCTGCCGGGCACGGTCACCGGGACGGGCGCGCCCGCGCTGCCCGGCATGGAGGACGTCGACAAGCTGGTCGCGGACGTGTGGGCGACCGGTCTGTCCCCGGACTCGCACCCGGCGCAGTTCCTCCGCGCCGAGCTGGACCGGCGGGAGGCGCTGCCCATCGCCAAGGTCGGAAGGGTGGAGAAGGGCACCCGGATCCGGGTCGGCGGCATCGTGACCCACCGGCAGCGGCCGGCGACCGCGGGCGGGGTCACCTTCGTGAACCTGGAGGACGAGACCGGGATGCTCAACGTCACCTGCTCGCCGGGGCTGTGGCAGCGCTATCGCCGGGTGGCGCGGACCAGCTCGGCGCTGCTGGTGCGCGGCATCCTCGAGAAGACCGCGGAGGGCGTGCTGAACCTGGTCGCCGACCGGCTGGAGACGCTCACCCCGCCGGTGACGCCGGCATCGCGGGATTTTCGGTGATTATTCCCTTACGGCACCTTTTGTGGCGTACACCGTTAGCCGGGGTAGAGACCACGTCGAGGGAGTGACACCATGATCCGCAGCCTGAGCCTGTCCGCCGTCCTGCTGGCGCTCGCCGCGAGTCCCGCCGCCGCCGCGAAGGCCGGGCAGAGCCGGCTGGAGCTGAGCTACACCGCCGCGGCGGGCTACGCGGGCGCGGTCGAGCTGCGCTGCAAGCCGGCCGCCGGCCCGCACCCGCAGAAGGCGGCGGCGTGCAAGGCGCTCACCGCGGCGAAGGGCGACCCGGCGAAGCTCAAGCCGCGCGCGGGCATGTGCACGATGCAGTACGACCCGGTGACCGCCACGATCCAGGGCACCTGGCGCGGCGGTCAGGTCGCCTGGTCGAAGACCTTCGGCAACGCGTGTGCGATGCGCCAGGCCATGGGAGCTGTCATGGCATTCTGATGACAAAGCGCCCTACTGACCTTGGGGTGCCGCCTCCTAGCATCGATGCATGTCCACAACGGAGCGGACCGACGTCGAGCAGGCGTTGCTCGGCGGCACCACCTATCGCAGCCTCGGCGAGCAGCGCCTCTCGCCGCAGGAGGAGCGCTTCGAGCGAGCCCGGCGCACCGCGGGGTTCGTGCTCGCCCCGCTCGTCACCCTCGTCTTCCTCGCCCTGCCGCTGGACCTGCCGCCCAGTGAGCAGACCCTGGCCGGCATCCTGCTCGGCGTCATCGTCGCCTGGGTCACCGAGCCCGTCCCCATCCCGGTCGGCGGCCTGCTCGGGGTCGCGCTGATCGTCCTGCTCGGGGTGGCGCCGGCGGCCGACGTGCTGGCGCCCTTCGGCTCGTCCACCGTGTTCACGTTCATCGGCGCGTTCATCCTCGCGCAGGCGATGCTCAAGCACGGCCTGGCCCGGCGCTTCGCCTTCCGGCTGCTGTCGGTGCCCGGCGTCGGCCGCTCCACGACCCGGGTGATCATCGCCTTCGGCGTCATCACCTGCTGCCTGTCCGCCTTCGTCTCCAACACCGCCACCGTCGCGATGCTGCTGCCGACCGCGCTGGGCATCCTCACCGTCATCGCCAAGCTGCTGCAGGACCGCGGCCAGGTCGACGCCACCTTCGACCCGACGCGGCTGCGGGTGGGTGCGGCGTTGCTGCTCATGCTGGCGTACGGGGCCAGCGTCGGCGGTCTCCTGACCCCGGTCGGCAGCCCGCCCAACCTCATCGGCCGGGGCCTGATCGAGGAGGCGACCGGCGAGCGCATCTCCTTCGCCGAGTGGTCGGCCGTCGCGGCGCCCCTCTGCCTCGGCATGTTCATCGTGCTGGCCGTCGTCCTGCTGCTGCTCAACAAGCCGGAGCTCAAGCGCATCGACGGCGTCGAGCAGTATGTGGCGACCGAGCGCGAGCGCCTCGGCCGGATGTCGCGGGCCGAGCGCAACACGCTGGTCGCCTTCGTCGTCACCGTCGTCCTGTGGATCACCCCGGGCGTCGTCGCGCTGATCGCGGGCAGCGACTCCGAGGTGTACGACACCGTCAGCGGCCGGCTCAACGAGGGCGTCGTGGCGGTCCTCGGCGCCTCGCTGCTGTTCCTGCTGCCGACCGACTGGCGCGAGCGGCGGTTCACCCTCGACTGGAGCGACGCGGCGCGGATCGACTGGGGGACGATCCTCCTCTTCGGCACCGGCATCATCTTCGGCTCGCTGCTGGCGGACACCGGGCTGGCCGAGCGGATCGGCAACTCCAGCGCGGACGTGCTCGGGCTCTCCGGCACGTTCGCGGTCACGGCGTTCGCGGTGCTGCTGGCGATCGTGATCTCCGAGACGACCAGCAACACGGCAGCCGCCGCGGTGGTCGTCCCCATCATCATCCCGATCGCGGCGGCCACCGGGATCGATCCGCTGGTGCCGGCGCTGGCCGCGACCTTCGCCGCGTCCTTCGGCTTCATGCTGCCGGTCTCCACGCCGCAGAACGCCGTGGTCTACGGCTCGGGCGCGGTGCCCATCACCACGATGATCCGCTCCGGGGTGTCCTTCGACGTGCTCGGTGCCGCGCTGATCCTGCTGCTGCTGCCGCTCATGGTCGCCGTCGTCGGGCTGGGCGGCTGAGATGGCGCGGATCGCCGTGATCCCCGGCGACGGGATCGGCGCCGAGGTCACCGCGGCGGCGCGGGAGGTGCTCGGCGCGGTCGCCGGCAAGCACGACCTCGACCTGAGCTACGACGACTTCGACTGGTCCTGCCGGCGTTACGCGGAGCACGGCGCGATGATGCCGGCCGACGGCCTGGAGACGCTGCGGCGCTACGACGCGATCCTGCTCGGGGCGGTGGGCTGGCCGGGGGTGCCCGATCACGTCTCGCTCTGGGGGTTGCTCATCCCGATCCGGCGCACCTTCCGGCAGTTCGTCAACCTCCGTCCGATCCGGACGTTCGCGGGCGTGGCGAGCCCGGTGCGCGACGCGGTCGCCGACTTCGTGGTGGTGCGGGAGAACGTCGAGGGCGAGTACAGCGAGGTCGGCGGCCGGATGAACCGCGGCTTCCCGGACGAGTTCGCCGTGCAGGAGTCGGTGTTCAGCCGCCCGGGGGTGTCACGGATCGCGGACTTCGCGTTCGAGCTGGCGCGCACCCGCCGCTCCTACGTGACGTCGGCCACCAAGTCCAACGGCATCGTGCACACCATGCCGTTCTGGGACGAGGTGGTGGCGCAGCGGGCGGCCGCTTTCCCGGACGTGCGCTGGGACGCCGAGCACATCGACGCCCTGGCGGCGAAGCTCGTGCTGCAGCCGGACCGGTTCGACGTCATCGTGGCGTCGAACCTCTTCGGCGACATCCTCAGCGACCTCGCCGCCGCGGTGGCCGGCAGCATCGGCATCGCGCCCTCGGCCAACCTCGACCCGACGCGGTCCGGACCGTCCATGTTCGAGCCGGTGCACGGGTCGGCGCCCGACATCGCGGGCAAGGGGATCGCCAACCCGGTCGGCGCGGTCTGGTCGGCGGCGCTGATGCTGGAGCACCTCGGCCACGCGGAGGCGGCGGCGGACGTGCTGGCGGCGGTCGAGACCACGCTGGCCGGGCCGGACACCCGGACCGCGGATCTGGGCGGGACGGCGGACACCGCAACGGTCGTCCGGGCGCTGGTGTCGGAAATCCGTCGCACCTGAGTGCAACCCGTCACATAGTTGCCAGTGTCTATGTCTTGGGCGGGGAGACGCCTCGCCGGACGGGGGGAAGACGTGCGACGAATATCTGTTCTTGCGGTGAGCGTCACCGCGGCCGCGGCGTTCGTCAGCGCACCGGCGACGGCGGCTGTCACCGGCACCCCGGCGCCCTCCCGCGCCACGGCGAGCCGCATCCTGATCACCGGTGACCGGGTCACCGTCCACGGCAACGGCTCCGTGTCCGTCGTGCCCGCGGCGGGACGCGAGGGGATGCGCTTTCTCAGCACGTCCACGCCGGCCGGGCGGTCGGTCATCCCCGTGGACGCGCTGCCGCTGCTGCGCTCCGGGCGGCTCGACGCGCGGCTCTTCGCCCTCGACTCGCTGACCGATGCCGCGGAGCTGCCGCTGCTGGTGGCGTACCCGAGGAGCAGGGCCGGCCAGGCCCGGGCGGCGACCGCCGTCGCGGGCACGCGGGTGACGCGCGACCTGACCAGGGTCGGCATGCTCGCGGTCCGGGCGAACACGTCCGGCCGTGCCGAGCTCTGGCGATCACTGACCACAGGCGCGCCCACCGACCGCACGCTGCGCGCCGGCGTCGACCGCATCTGGCTCGACGGCAAGCGCCGCATCAGCCTCGACCACAGCGTGCCGCAGATCGGGGCGCCCGCGGCGTGGCAGGCGGGCCCCGACGGCACCGGCGTCAAGGTGGCGGTGCTCGACACCGGCATCGACGCGACGCACCCCGACTTCGCCGGGCAGATCGCCGAGTCGCAGAACTTCACCGACGCGGCGAGCACCGATGACACGGTCGGCCACGGCACGCACGTCGCCTCCACCATCGCGGGCACCGGTGCCGCGTCGGGCGGCCGCTACAAGGGCGTCGCCCCCGGCGCGAAGCTCGTGATCGGCAAGGTCTGCGGCACCGAGTTCTGCGACGACTCCGCCATCCTCGCCGGCATGGAGTGGGCCGCGAGCCGCGCGCCCGTCATCAACATGAGCCTCGGCGGCGGCGACACCCCGGAGATCGACCCGCTCGAGGCCGCGGTCGGCGAGCTGACCCAGCAGTACGGCACCCTGTTCGTCATCTCCGCGGGCAACGCCGGCGGCTATCAGACCCTGAGCTCCCCGGCGAGTGCCGACGCCGCGCTGGCCGTGGCGGCGGTGGACCGCGACGACCAGCTGGCGGGCTTCTCCAGCCGGGGCCCGCGGGTCGGCGACAACTTCCTCAAGCCGGAGATCTCCGCGCCCGGCGTCGACATCGTCGCGGCCCGGGCGGCGCACGACCAGATCGGCGGCCCGGCGCCGGTCGAGGGCTATTCCAGCCTTTCCGGTACGTCCATGGCGGCCCCGCACGTCGCCGGTTCCGCCGCGATCCTCACCCAGCAGCACCCGGACTGGACGCCGAAGCAGCGCAAGACCGTCCTCATGGGAGCCGCGAAGCCCACGCCGGGCGCCGAGGTCGAGGGGCAGGGCGCCGGCCGGGTCGACGTGGCCCGGGCGATCACCCAGGAGGTCGCCGTCGACGAGGGCACGCTCGGCTTCACGGGCGGGCTGTGGCCGCACGACGACGACCAGCCCGAGACGAAGACCGTCACCTACCGCAACGACGGCGACGCGGCGGTCACGCTGACATTGTCGCTCGACGCGCCGGCGCTCTTCTCGCTCACCGGGCCGTCGACGCTGACCGTGCCGGCCGGCGGCACCGCCACGACGACCGTGACGTCGGACACGAGCGTCGAGTCGCCGGAGACGTACCGGGGTGGTTATCTGACCGCGACCGGTCCCGGCGGGTTGCGGGTCGTGGCGCCGGTCGGTGTCTACGTCGAGCCGGAGAGCTATGACGTGCCGGTCACGGTGACCGGGCGCGACGGCGCGCCGGCCGAGGGGGCGTACACCGTGTTCTTCGACCAGGAGACGCTGCGCTTCTTCGAGATCGGCGGGGCCGGCGGCACCACCCGGCTGCCCGCGGGCGACTACGGCGTCTATTCCTTCATCGACAGCTCGGATGACTCGGTGCTGCTCGCGCAGCCGCTGCTCGTCGTCGACGACGCGGACCCGGTCCGCATCGACGCGCGCAAGGCCGGCCAGGTGCGGGTGACCCCGCCGCGGGCCGGTGCGGTGAACACCATGCTCGCCACCTCCGCCGAATGGCTCAGCGACGAGTGGGGCGTCGGCGCCGGAACACTCGGCGACGAGACGCACGCCCTTTACACCGGGCAGATCGCCCCGGCCGCGCCGCTCGACATCTTCAACGCCTCGATCGCGGCGTCGTTCGCGGCGAGTGCGGCCCGGAACAGTCCGGAGATCTGGGACTTCGCGTGGTTCAAGAAGGGCCGGATGTTCCACGGCCTCACCAAGACGGTCACGCCGCGGGACCAGGCGACCATCAAGGCGCAGTACCACCAGGAGGCGCCGGGCACGGAAGGCGCCAAGGCGAACATCGGCACGCTCGGCGGCGC
Organism: Actinoplanes oryzae; assembly: GCF_030757795.1. GTDB lineage: Bacteria > Actinomycetota > Actinomycetes > Mycobacteriales > Micromonosporaceae > Actinoplanes. The sequence continues at coordinate 23,741 of NZ_JAUQWH010000097.1, read as the reverse complement.
CGGGTTCTGGGCCGTCTTCACGCCGTTCGACCTGCCGTTCCGGCGGACCGAGCACGTCAACACCGACGGCGGCGGGCAGTGGCGGGCGGTGTTCTACCAGAGCATCCCGGCCGCCTCCCCGGACGACTTCCCGACCGACGTGAGCTGGTCGCAGGCGCCGCCCCGGACGCTGCGCGCCGGGCAGACGGTCCGGGAGGCGTGGAACAAGGCCGTCTTCGCCCCGAGCGTGGTCGCGCCGCAGTACCCCTTCGACTACGTGGTCCGGTTCGGTGACACCGTGTACGCCGGGATTCCGCTCTTCAGCGAGGGCGCGGGGCATCCCGGTTGGTCGGTGGTCACGTCGGCGCGGACGGCGCTCTACCGCGGTGACACCTTGATCGGGGAGAACGCGGACGTGTGGGGCGAGTTCGCTGTGCCCGCCGAGCCGGCGACCTACCGGCTGGAGGCCACCGCTTCGCGCGGGGCGCCGCACACGTTGTCGACCTCGGTTTCCGGCTCGTGGACGTTCCGGTCGTCCTCCGTGCCGGGCGAGGATCCCGCGCGGCTGCCGATCTCGGCGATCCGGTTCGATCCGGCGCTCGACTCCTTCAACAAGGCGCCGGCCGGGCGGACCCTCCGGGTGCCCGTCCACATCGACCAGCAGGTGCCGTCGGCGGTGCGGAAGGTCACTGTCGACGTCTCGTACGACGACGGCGCCACGTGGCAGGCCGTGCCGGTGACGGGGTCCGGGGCGCACCGGACGGCCGTGATCCGGCATCCCGGCGGCTCCGGGTTCGTGTCGCTGCGGTCGACGGCCGTGACGGCGGCGGGCACCGCTACGCAGAGTGTGATCAGGGCGTACTCGATCGGTTGATCGGGCCGTGCTCAGGGGCGGCGGGCTCCGGCTCGCCGCCCCTCTGCTGCGCACGGCCGTTACGCTGCGACGGTGGACACCGCATCGACGCGTACCCCCCGACCGCCCGTCACCGTGCGCACGGCCGCCGTCTGGGCGGTGCTGCGCCGGGAGCTGGACCGGCAGCCCGGCCGCGAGCTGACCGTGCTGGACGTCGGCGGCGGGACCGGCGGCTTCGCCGTGCCGCTGGCCGAGCTGGGCCACACCGTCACCGTCGTCGACGCCAGCCCCGACGCGCTCGCCGCCCTGACCCGCCGGGCCGCCGACGCGGGCGTGGCCAAGCGGGTGCACGCCGTGCAGGGCGACGGCGACGCGCTCGCCGGCCTGGTCAAGCCGGGCAGCGTCGACCTCATCCTCTGCCACGCCGTCCTCGAGGTCGTCGACGACCCGGCCGGCGTGGTCCGCGCGATCACCACCGCGCTGCGGCCCGGGGGAGCGGTCAGCCTGCTGGTCGCCGGGCGGGCCGCCGCCGTGCTCAACCGGGCGTTCAACGGGCACCTGGCGTCGGCGTCCGCGCTGCTCGACGACCCCGACGGGCGGGCCGGGCGGCGCGACACGCTGCGCCGGCGCTACGACGCCCGGGGTGCCGCGGAGCTGCTCGGGGCGGCCGGGCTGACGGTCGAGGAGACCCACGGCGTCCGCGTCCTGGCCGACCTGCTGCCCGCCGCGGTCACCGAGGACGACCCGCAGGCGATGCTGGAGCTGGAGCTGGCCCTGTCGGCGCGGCCGCCGTTCCGGGACATCGCGTCGCAGCTGCACGTCTTCGCCCGCCGCCCGTGAGCCCCTCGCCGTCCGGCTTCGAGCGGTCCGGGCTCGTGCGGCCGGCGTACGGGCACGGCAGCCTCGCCGAGGTGCTGCCCAGCGTGGCGGCGGTGCTCGGGGTGCCCGGGGCCGTGGACGCGCTCGGGCTCGGGGCGGTGCTCGGCGACGTGGACCGGGTCGCCGTGCTGCTGGTCGACGGGCTGGGGGCGTACCAGCTGCCGTCGGTGACCGCGCACGCACCGATCCTCGGGCAGCTGGGTGACCGGACGATCACCTCCGGCTTTCCCTCCACGACGCCGGTGAGCCTGGCCACGATCGGGACCGGCGTGCCGCCCGGCGAGCACGGGATCGTGGGCTTCACCGTCCGGCAGGAGTCCGGCGAGGTGCTCAACCACATCCAGTGGGGCCACCACCCCGATCCGGTCGCGTGGCAGCCGGTGCCGACCTGGTTCGAGCGGCTCCGGGCGGCGGGGGTCGGCGCCACCCTGGTGACGCGGCCCTCCTTCCGGGGTACGGGTCTGACCGTCGCGTGCTACCGCGGCGCCTCCTTCGCCGGGGCGGCCGATGTGTCGTCCCTGGCCACGGCGATGCTCGCGGCGTTGTCGTCGCCCGGGCTGGTCTACGGCTACCACCCCGACCTGGACCACCACGGGCACGGGACCGGGGTCGGCTCACCCGAGTGGGCCGCCGCGGCCGGGGCTCTCGAGGAGCTGGTGTCCCGGCTGGTCGCCGGGCTGCCGCCGCGGTCGGCGCTGCTGATCACGGCGGATCATGGGCAGGTGAACATCCCGTTCGACGCTCGCCCCGATGTTTCGGACATCTCGGGCGACCTGGTGGGGGTCGCCGGGGAGCCCCGGGTGCGCTATCTGCACACGGCTCCCGGGGCTGCTTCCGACGTCGCGGACGCCTTCCGGTCCTCCCTGGGAGCGTCTGCCCGGGTGATGGTGCGGGACGAAGCCATTGCTTCGGGCCTTTTCGGGCCCGTCTCGCCGCCCCATGCCGCCCGCATCGGGGACGTCGTGGTGCTCTGCGTGGAGGACATCGTGCTGACCGCCCGGGACTGGGAGCCGCCGTCCGTCGGGAAGCTCGTGGCCTATCACGGGTCGGTGACCGCGGCGGAGATGACGGTGCCGCTGCTGATTTCTGTCGTACCCCCGATCTAGGGTTTCGGGCGTGGGACGAAGTCAGGCGATCGGCCAGGGGTTCGACCCGCGGTTCGGGCCGGAGGCCGACGACGCGGGGTGCACGATCCTGCACGTCGACATGGACGCCTTCTACTGCTCGGTCGAGGTGCGCCGGCGCCCCGAGCTGCGCGGCAAGCCGGTCGTGGTCGGCGGGCTCGGGCCGCGCGGGGTGGTCAGCTCGGCCAGTTACGAGGCCCGGCGCTACGGGGTGCGCAGCGCGATGCCCATGGCGCGGGCCCGGTCGCTGTGCCCCCGCGCGGTCTACCTCGAGCCCGACTTCCCGGAATACACGGCCGCCTCCCGCGCGGTCATGCGCATCTTCCGCGACGTGACGCCGCTGGTCGAGCCGTTGTCGCTGGACGAGGCGTTCCTCGACGTCGCCGGCGCCCAGCGGCTGCTCGGGCGGCCCGCGGTCATCGCGGCCGGCATCCGCCGCCGGATCTTCGAGCAGCAGCGGCTGACCTGCTCGGTCGGCGTCGCGCCGAGCAAGTTCGTGGCGAAGCTCGGCTCCACCCGGGCCAAGCCCGACGGCATGATCGTGGTCCCGGCCGGCGAGGTGCTCGACTTCCTGCATCCGCTGCCGGTCGGCGCGCTGTGGGGCGTCGGGGACAAGAGCGCCGAGCGCCTCCAGCGGCTCGGCCTGACCACCGTCGGCGACCTGGCCAAGGCCCCGCTGCGGATGCTGCGCGGCAGCCTGGGCGAGGCCGCCGCCGCGCACCTGCACGAGCTCTCCTGGGGGCGCGACCCACGCAAGGTCGTCCCCGAGCACGAGGAGAAGTCGATCGGCGCCGAGCACACCTACGACGTCGACGTCACCGACCCGGCCGTCATCCGGCGCAGCCTCCTGGGCCTCAGCGAGAAGGTCGGCGCCCGCCTGCGCGGCGCGGGGGTCGCCGGCCGCACGATCACCATCAAGATCCGGCTCGACGACTTCCGCACGGTCAACCGGTCCCGCACGCTGCCGGCGACCACCGATGTGGCCCGCGAGATCTTCGAGACGTCCTGGAGTCTGTTCGAGGCCCTCCGCCCGGCCGACCCGGTCCGGCTGGTGGGCGTGCGCGTCGAGGGCCTCACCGCCTCGGCGGGTGCTCCGCGGCAGCTCACGCTGGGGGAGCCCGAGCGCGGCTGGCGCGAGGCGGAGGCCGCCGCGGACGCCGTGGCGGCCCGGTTCGGGCGCTCGATCGTCGGTCCGGCCAGTCTGCTGGGCCGCTCCGGGCGCCGGATAACCGAAAATCACCCGCACTCGACGGTCGTCCCGCTTTCCGACCCGCCAACCCCCTCGTAGACTTGCTCCAAGGCAGCCGGTCGGCTGTCTCGCTTCATCGGCCGCCGCGCGACTCCGCCGGGGGCCGGGATTTGCGCCCGGGGAGGAATGTCGTGCCGCTCTCGGAGCACGAGCAGCGGCTGTTCGATCAGATCGAGCGGTCGCTTGCCGAGGACCCCAAGTTCGCCTCGGCTGTGCGCAACAGTGACCCGCGGTTCCACGCCCGCCGGCGATTCGTCGTCGCCGGGTTCGGGGTCGTGGTGGGTCTCGCGCTACTGGTTCTTGCCGTGATGATCGGCAGCACGCTGCTCGGCGTCGGTGGCTTCGTCGTCATGCTCGCGGCCGCGGCCTTCGCCGTCCAGAGCCGCCGCAAGGGCAACGCCCCCGCCGACCTCCACGCCGTCGGCGGCACCGCCTCCCGTCGCACCCGGCAGCCCCGCCGTGGCGGCCTGATCGACCGCCTCGAGGACCGCTGGCGCCAGCGACCCGAGGGACACCGCTGACCGCCCGCCGCTGACCCCACCGCCTCCCGCCGGCCGCCCGTCACCGCGGGCCGGCCGTCTGCCTTTTCCGCGGCCGCCTCGCCTGTGTGGGGCGGCCGTCTGCTTCCTCCCGCTTTTCCCGGCGTGCTGCCTTTCGGCGGGGCCCTCTTCGTCGGCTGCTGCGGTCGCCCCGGCCGCGGGCGACACGTACTTATCGGCGCGATTGCTGCCTTATAGGCGGTTCGGGCGTAACACGACATCGTGCGAATGGCGTTGACCCGTGGGCCAGGGCCGGTGCGGGGTCACCCTCCCCGCGATGGCGCCTACAGGACCGCGGGAGTCAGCGAGGCTGCATCCCGCGTGCGAAGCCGTCCCGGGCAGGATCGTCGCCCCGGTCGCTCGGTGCCGGTCAGGGCCTGCGAGCCCGCGGCCAGGGAGTCGGAGACGGCGAGATGGCCGCCGCCGCGCCCGCCCATGCCCGAGCACGCGACGCTGGCCGGGATGCGGGCCCGCTGAGCGGCGACGGGGACGCTTGACCCCGCCGGGAGAGCAGGACCGGCGCCCCCGGATCAGAGTGGCGCCGGTGCGTCAGCGGCCGAGCGGGCGGCGGGGGCTCGGCCCGCGGTCAGCGGGCCGAGCGTTGGCCAGGAGGATGGGGCGAGGGGCCCGCGGTCAGCGGGCCGAGCGGTTGGCCAGGAGGCGGCGCGGGCTGAAGCGGATCGCCGAGTCGCGCATCCGGCTCAGCGCGGCCATCCAGCGCGACGACGTGTCGCCCAGGGCGAGGCGCCAGCGCAGCATCACCGACGGCGGCAGGAGGACGGCCCGCAGGCGGGTGCGCTTGTCGGACGTCTCGGCGAGGCCCTTGCGGACCAGGGTGAGCGCCTCGGTGAGGCCGTCGCCGCGCAGGGGGCTGCGGGCGTAGCGGGCCCGTTCCTCGGCGCTGCCCAGCAGGACGGCGGCGTCGGCGGCCGGGGTGGCCTTGAGCTCGGCCTGGCGGATGAGGCGCTGGGCCGTGTGCCGCGGCGTCTCCGTGGGGTCGACCGTCACCTGGTAGTCGAGCATGGTGTCGACCAGCTCGTCCCAGGCGGCGTGGGCGTCCTCGCGGGCGCGCACCGACTCCGTGGTGACGGTGACCGCCGGGGCGCTGCCGGGGGGACCGCCGCCCGGGGCCGCGGCGGCCGCCGTGACCGTGACGGGCTCGGTGGCGGCGTGGCGCCGGCGCCGGACCAGGACCCGGCGCAGGGCCGGGACCAGCAGCAACGCGATCAGCAGGGCCGCGACGGCCACCGCGATCAGGGCGCCGGTCGGGAAGCCGGCGTCGGTCGTGGTGGCGGTGCTGCCGGCGAGGCCCGACTCCGGGTCGCGGTCGGGACGGTCGGCGGCGCCCGCGGCGGCGGAGCTGCTCGCGCCCGGGGCGGCGGTGGCCGACGAGCTGGCCGTCGGCTCGTCGACGCGGTCGTTGTCCGGGGCCCAGGCCGAGCGGGTCGAGCCGACCACGTCGGCGGCCGGGGTGGCGTCGAACGGGATCCAGCCGAAGCCGTCGAAGTAGACCTCGGTCCAGGCGTGCGCGTTGCGGTTGGTGAGCGTGTACGCGTCGCCGTCCCGGGTGCCCCGGGTGAAGCCGAACGCGACCCGCGCCGGGATGCCGGCCTCGCGCACCATCCAGGCGAGCGCCGCGGCGTACTGCTGGCAGTAGCCGGCCTTGTTGTCGAGGAACGAGGCGATCGCCGAGGAGTCGTCCAGGTCGGGCGCCTGCAGACTGTACGAGAACCCGTTCTCCTTGGAGAAGTACTCGTACAGCGCGAGCACCTTGTCGTACTCGGTGTCCTTGCCCCGGGTGAGCTGCCGGACCAGCGCCTCGACCTTGGGGTCCTCGGGCGTCGAGGCGAGCTGCTGCACCCGGGAGTCGTCGCGGGGCAGCTCCTCGGCGCGGCGCAGCTGAGCCGGGGTGTACTTGGCGCGGACGTAGTCGAACGAGTATTTCTGGCCGCGGGTGGTCTTGCGGTTGGAGTAGACCACGCCACCGCCGGCGTCGTAGGACCAGGAGCCGTCGAGGCCGTCGATCGCGGTCGGGCTCGAGTAGACCGGGGCGAGGGCCTGGGAGAAGTCGTTCGTGATCTCCACGTCGGCGTGGTAGGCCTCGTAGTCGCCGCCGTTGCTGCCCTGGTCGTCGCGCGGGTCGGTGAGCGCGCCCCGGGAGAGCGGCTGCCCGGTCGGCGTCCGGTTGCTGAAGCCGTTCTCGGTCAGCACGTCGGCGATGCCGAAGCGCAGGTAGAACGGGTCGGGCTCGGAGGTGCGCACCTTGACGTAGTCGGTGACCGCCGTGGTCTTGAGGAAGCCGCTGAGCGACGCGACCAGGTTGATGCGCCCGTTGCCGCCGGTGCCCGTCCCGTTGCCGCCCTGGCCCGTCCCCACCTGGGTGAGCCGGTTGAGCAGGCCGGTGTCGAGGCCGGGCACGATCAGCGGGAGCAGCACGGCGACCGCGACGCCCGCCACCGCGAGCCGGCGGCCGGCCGCGGCCAGGGGCGACGGCTCCCAGACGTCGACGTCGCGCCCGTCGCCGGTGAAGCGGCGGCCGAAGCGGCGCACCCGGTCGACGTTGTCGGCGACGAGCAGCCACAGGAAGCCGGTCGCGCCGACGATGAAGGGCACGACGGGGACGCTGTCGACATAGACGGCGACCGGCACCGAGTAGATCGCGAGCATCGGCAGGCCGGCCAGCGCCGGGCGGCGCGCGACCACGGTCAGCAGGTCGACCACCACGGCCACCCCGCCGATGCCGAGCGTGGAGAGGAAGAGCAGGCCCTCGCGGTCGGGGACGGGCACCCCGTACGACCGGGTGTCGTTGCCCGCCTCGGTGAACAGCTCGCCGAAGTGCGCGAACGTGCCGGGCCCCGGGATCAGCGCGAGCAGCTCCTCGCCGCTGGGGAACATCCACGTGAGCGTGAACAGCAGCACCACGACCATGGCGGCGGCCTGGGCCCAGACCGGGAACCGGAGGGTACGCGCGAGCACCGCCGCCCCGGCCACGAGGCCCACGGCGAGCATGGCCTGCAGCAGCCACGTCCACGTGTCGAAGATCGCGTAGAGGGGAGCGGCCGACAGCAGCGTCGCCGCCGCGGCCACCAGGCCCAGTCGTCGCCGGCCCGTCACAGTGTCACTCCTGTCTTCACATGCCCGCCACGGTCTCGGCCATCGCCGCGCGGTAGGCGAACCCCTGCGAGCCGCGCCCCGCGGACGGCCAGAGCGCCGCCAGCGAGTCGCCGTGCTTCACCGGCAGCGCCCGCCAGCCGCTGCGGACCAGCGCGAGCTGCGTGGTCGCCGCCTGCCGGTCGGCCTCCTGCCGGTCGGGGCCGGTCATCGTCGTCCAGGTGGAGCTGTCGATCGCGAAGCCCAGGCAGGTCGCGCCGTTGCTGCGCAGCCCGGTGAGCACCTCGGCCTCGGCCACGGTGAGCGCGCCGAACAGCCCGATCACCAGGCCGCCGTCCGAGCGCCGGCGGACCGCCTCGACCAGCGAGGAGACGTCGCCGGCCTGGGTCAGCTTGACGTCGGCGAGGGTGTCGAGGATCGCGCCCTCGCCGCCCGCCTCGACGGCGTCGAGGTCGATGCCCGTGCCGGTGACCAGGCGCAGCTTGTAACCCGCGGCCCGCAGGTGGACCGCGATGCTGGCGGCCGCGGACACCGCCCACTCGAAGCTGGCGGTCGGACCCTCGCCGCGGTGCGCGTAGAGCCGGGTGTCGAGCACCACCGTCGCGCGCGACTCCCACGGCTGCTCCTCGCGGCGGACCATGAGCTCGCCGGTCCGCGCCGTGGAGCGCCAGTGCACCCGGCGCAGGTCGTCGCCCCGGCGGTACTCCCGGGTGGCGGCGTCGTCCTCGCCGTGGACCGCGACCGAGCGGGCGCGGCTCTCGCCCGTCCCCGCGTATTCGCCGGCCAGGCGGACGGCCGGCAGCGCCACGACCTGCGGGATGACCGTCAGCTTGTCGACGCTGGGGAACGAGCGGGTCAGCTCGCACAGCCCGAAGGGGTCGGTGAGCCGGATCACCAGCGGGCCGACCGGGTAGCGGCCGCGCACGTCGGCCCGGACCGTGTAGGCCACCGAGCTCGCCATGTGCGCGCCGAGCCGCTCCAGCACCACGCGGGGACGGCTGCCGAGCGCATAGGGCAGCCGGTCCTCCAGCAGCAGGGTGCCGGTGGGCAGGCGGGAGAGGTTCTGCAGGCGCAGCACGACGCGCGCGCTGGACCCGACCGGGGCGCGGCTGGGCTCCAGCGACCGGGTGCAGGCCAGCTTGTAGCGGCTGCGCCCGACGTATGCCGCGGCGAGCAGCGGCAGGGCGGCCAGCAGCACCGCGACCCGCAGCAGGTCCTTCTCGCCCAGGATCATGGCGGAGATCCCGGCCGCCACGGCGGCGGCCAGGAAGGACCGCCCCCGCGTGGTCAGCCCGCGCAGCGCCTCGCGCATCAGCGGCCCCGCGACTCGTACAGGCCGTCGCCCTGGGCGCGGGTGTCGTACGGCGAGCGGCTGCGGTCGTGCGGCAGCGGGAGCCGGTGCACGATCTCGGCCACGATGGTGTCCGTGGTGCGCCGGTTGAGCTGGGCGTCGGCGGTCGGGATGATGCGGTGCGCCAGGACCGGCACGGCCAGCGCCTGCAGGTCGTCGGGGAGCACGTAGTCCCGGCCCTCGAGGGCGGCGACGGCCTTGGCGGTGCGCAGCAGCTGCAGCGTCGAGCGGGGCGACGCGCCGAGGCGGATCTCCGGCGCCTCGCGGGTCGCGGTGACGAGGGCGATCGCGTACTGCTGGACGGCGTCGGCGGCGTGCACGTCGCGGACCGTGGTGATCAGCCGGCGGATCAGCGCGGCGTCGGCGACCGGGCGCAGCGAGTCGAGCGGGTTGACGGCCGTGCGCTCGTTGAGCATCGCCAGCTCGGCCCGCGGGTCGGGATAGCCCATGGCGATCCGGGCGGTGAACCGGTCACGCTGCGCCTCGGGCAGCGGATAGGTCCCCTCCATCTCGATGGGGTTCTGGGTGGCGATCACCATGAACGGCGACTGCAGCTCGTACGTCGTCCCGTCGACCGTGACCTGCCGCTCCTCCATGCACTCCAGCAGGGCGGACTGGGTCTTGGGGGAGGCGCGGTTGATCTCGTCGCCCACGACCAGGTTGGCGAAGACGGCGCCCGGCTTGAACTCGAAGTCGCGCGTCTCCTGGTTGTAGACGCTGACCCCGGTGACGTCGCTGGGCAGCAGGTCGGGGGTGAACTGGATGCGGCGCACCGAGCAGTCGATCGAGCGCGCGAGCGCCTTGGCGAGCATCGTCTTGCCGACGCCGGGGACGTCCTCGATGAGCAGGTGTCCCTCGGCGAGCAGCACGGCCAGCGCCAGCCGGACGGTCGCGCCCTTGCCCTCGATGACCTGCTCGATGTTGGCGATGATCGCGTCGCTGGCGCTGCGGAACTGGTCGCTCGTCAGCGGTCCGCCGGGCGCGTCCCAGGTGGGCGTTGTCACGGGCCTCCTCCATGTCGTTCAGGCCCCTTTCTAAGCGACGCCGCCGAAAGGAAACCGAAGGGCGCTCACCGCCCGTCCTGACAGGTTAGCCCGGTCACAGCAACTCGCCGAGGGGGCTGCCCAGCGGAGATGCGTTTGGTAGTCAATCGGTCACTGATACCGCTTCAATAACGAACCGCCCATTTATTGATTTCCCTGGCTCCATGTGAATCGATCAAGGGCATCGACGGGCGCGAGCCCGTTCAGCCGTGGCCGCATGGAGGGCCGTACATGAGATTCACCACTGGATGGGCTGCCGGCGCGAGCGTCGTGCTGCTGGCCGGGCTCCTGCCCACCGCCGCGCAGGCCGCCCCCAGCCCGGCAGCCGCTGTCGAACCAGCGGCACCCGGAGAGCTGCACGCCGACAACTACGACTCGCGCACGGCGATCAACGCCGGCAAGGGCGACCTCGGCACCACCGAGGCGGCGAAGCGCGTCAAGGCGGCCGAGCAGGCGGGCAGCGGCGCCCGCAAGCTGCGCGACTCCCTCGGCGTCCAGGGCGTGGTCGACATCGACCGCGCCACCGGAACCCCGCGCCGCGTCGCGCGGCTCGACGGCTTCCTCACCGGCCCCAGCCGGAAGAAGCCCGAGAAGATCGCCCGCGACTACCTCAAGGCGCACACCGACGTCTTCGGCCTGAGCGCCGCGGCGGTGGACGCCCTGACGCTGCGCCAGGACTACGTCGACATCAGCGGCACCCACCACCTGAGCTTCCAGCAGACGGTGGACGGCGTCGCGGTCTTCGGCAACGGCATCAAGGCGCACGTGGCCAAGGACGGCCGCCTGGTGCAGGTCGACGGCTCGCCGATCGCGGCGCTGCCGGCGAGCGCGGGCACGGCCGGCATCACGGCCGAGAAGGCGCGCGCCGCCGCGGTGCGGGACGTGAAGGGCGACTCGGCGGCCAAGGTCACCAAGCGGGCGGCCGACAAGGTCAAGACCACGACCTTCACCGACAACGGTACGGCGAAGCTGGTCATGTTCCAGACCAAGACCGGTCCCCAGCTCGCCTGGCAGGTCATCACCGTCGACGAGGGCTACGTCTCCGTCGTCGCCGCCAAGTCGGGCGAGGTCCTCTACCGGCAGAGCACCGTGGCCGAGCACAGCGACAGCGCCGGCGGCCTGGCCTGGGAGTACTACCCGGGCGCCGCGGTGGGCGGGACCCAGAAGAAGGTGGACCTGAGCAAGTGGCTGCCCAAGGGCGCCACCACGCTCTCCGGCTCGACCGGGCACGTCTACGCGGACCTCAACGACGACAACGCCGCCAACGCCGGCGAGGAGATCCCGTCGACCGGCAAGGGCCGCTTCGACTACAAGTTCACCGACTTCACGGCGCAGGCGGGCGGGCTGTGCTCCGCGCAGTACCAGTGCTCGTGGGACCCGCAGACGCCGTACTCGTGGCAGAAGAACCTGGGCCAGAACGCGACCCAGATCTTCTACTACATCAGCAAGTTCCACGACCACCTGAAGGCCGGCCCGATCGGCTTCACCCGGGCGGCGGGCAACTTCGAGGCGGCCGACGGCGACGCCGTGCAGGCCCAGGCCCTCGACGGCGCGAACACCATGAACGGCCTGCCGGACCCGGACCACACCGACAACGCCAACATGAACACGCCGCCGGACGGCATCGCGCCGATCATGCAGATGTACCTGTGGCCGGACCCCAGCACCCCCGGCGAACCGTTCCTCGCGGGCAACTCGGGTGACGAGGCCGACATCATCTACCACGAGTACACGCACGGCCTGAGCAACCGGCTCGTCGTCGACGCCGACGGGGTCTCGACCCTCAACTCGCAGCAGGCCGGCTCGATGGGCGAGGCGTGGAGCGACTTCTACGCGCTCGACTACCTGGTCACCCAGGGCATCGAGAAGGACACCAAGGCCGTGGGCGACGTCAAGGTCGGCGAGTACATCACCGGCGGCGACACCATCCGGTACGAGGCCATCGACTGCCCGGTCGGCAGCACGGCGGCCGCGTGCGCGGGCGGCGTGGCGAGCGGTCCCGGCGGGTTCACGTACGGGGACCTGGGCAAGATCTCCACCCGCGGCGCCGAGGTGCACGCCGACGGCGAGATCTGGGTGCAGACCCTCTGGGACCTGCGCCAGGCGCTCGGCAGCAGCAAGACGCTGTCCCTGGTCACCCGGGCCATGGAGCTGTCCCCGGCGGACCCGTCGTTCCTCGACCAGCGCAACTCGATCCTCGCGGCGGACCGCGTGGTCAACGGCGGCCGCAACAGCGCGGCGATCTGGAAGGTCTTCGCCAAGCGGGGCATGGGCTACTTCGCGGCCACGGTCGACGGCAACGACGTCGAGCCGGTCGAGGACTTCTCCCTGCCGCCCGCGGCCAACGCGCCCCGGGGCACGCTCACCGGCACGGTCACCGACTCGGCGACCGGCGCCGCCGTCGCGGGGGTGACCGTCGGCTTCGGCGGGCACGACTCGGGCTTCGCCGGCAGCTACGTCGCCACCACGGCGGCGAACGGCAAGTACACGATCAGCAACATCATCCAGGGCACGTACCCCAAGGTGTACGCCAAGGGCGGCGGCTACGACGAGCAGGTCGCCACGGTCAAGGTCGGCAGGGCGGCCACGCAGAACTGGGCGCTGCGCCGGGACTGGGCGGCCTCCAGCGGCGGCGGCTCGGTCGTGGACTTCAACGGCCTGGACGGCAACCCGTACGGCTGCGGCACCAACCAGATGATCGACCAGGGGCAGACCACCGGCTGGAGCTCCGACGGCGTCCGCCCGGGCGGCGGCACCACCACGGCGATCGAGCCGCGCTGGATGATCGCGCAGCTCCCGGCCGCGGTGGACGTGGCCGAGCTGTCGATCAACCCGTCGAACATCTGCGGTGACGACGCCAGCGCCGCCACGGGTGACTACCGGGTGGAGACCTCGGCCGACGGCAGCGCCTGGGCCGTGGCCGCCGAGGGTCACTTCACGCCGGAGCAGCTCCAGGCCACCACCGTGCCGCTCGCGGCCGGCACCGGCACCGGGGTGAAGTTCATCCGCTACACCATGCTCGGCACGCAGCTCGCGGACTACGGTCTGGACTGCTCGCTCGGCTACAGCGGCTGCTCGTGGGTCGACTCGGCGGAGCTCTCCGTCTACGGCACCCCCGCGGCCTGACGCGGACGGCCCCGGCGGCATACCAGTCGCCGGGGCCTTCCCGCGGGGAGTACTATCTCCGCATGGCTTTCAGCTCGCTGCTTCTTAGCTAGCCGCGCGGTCGATCCCGACCAGCGTGGCGCCCCCTCGTGAAGGGGGCTTTTTTGTGTCCTTCGAACAGGCGAGCTGACCCGAACGAGATGGTGACGATGAGCGAGTCCGAGAACGTCGGCGCGGACGTCCCGCCGTACCGCTACACGGCCGCGACGGCCAACGAGATCGAGCCGCGCTGGCAGGCGTACTGGGCCGAGCACGGCACCTTCCACGCGCCCAACCCCGCCGGCGAGCTGGCCGACCCGGAGCACCCGCGCGCCGGGGCGCCGAAGCTGCACGTGCAGGACATGTTCCCGTACCCGTCGGGTGAGGGCCTGCACGTCGGGCACCCGCTGGGCTACATCGGCACCGACTCCTACACCCGCTACAAGCGGATGACCGGCTTCAACGTGCTGCACCCGATGGGCTTCGACGCGTTCGGCCTGCCCGCCGAGCAGTACGCGGTGCAGACCGGCACGCACCCGGCCACCACGACGGCGAAGAACGTCGAGCGCTACCGGACGCAGCTGCGCAAGCTGGGCCTGGCGTACGACGAGCGGCGCTCCTTCTCCACCACGGACCCGGACTACTACCGCTGGACCCAGTGGATCTTCCTGCAGGTCTTCAACTCGTGGTTCGACCGGGAGCGGCGCAGGGCCCGGCCGATCGACGAGCTGATCGCGGAGTTCGAGGCCGGCACGCGCGCCGTCCCGGGCGGCCGGGCGTGGTCCGCGCTGTCCGCCGTCGAGCGCCGCGAGGTCGTCAACGGCTACCGCCTGGCCTACGTCAGCGAGGCCCCGGTCAACTGGTGCCCCGGCCTGGGCACCGTGCTGGCCAACGAGGAGGTCACGCCGGACGGGCGCAGCGAGCGCGGCAACTTCCCGGTCTTCCAGCGGTCGCTGAAGCAGTGGATGATGCGCATCACCGAGTACGGCGACCGCCTGGTCGAGGACCTGGACGCGCTGGACTGGCCCGAGCCGGTCAAGCTGATGCAGCGCAACTGGATCGGCCGGTCCCGGGGCGCCCACGTCGGCTTCCCGATGGACGGCGGCGACGTCGTCGAGGTGTTCACCACGCGGCCCGACACGCTGTTCGGCGCGACCTACATGGTGCTGGCCCCCGAGCACGCCCTGGTCTCCACGATCGTGCCCGCCGAGTGGCCCGCCGGCACGAAGGACGCCTGGACCGGTGGCCATGCGACGCCCGAGGCGGCCGTCGCCGCGTACCGGGCGCAGGCCGCGGCCAAGACGGAGGAGGAGCGGACCGCCGACGCCAAGGTCAAGACCGGCGTGTTCACCGGCGCGTACGCGACCAACCCGGTCACCGGCGCGCAGGTCCCGATCTTCATCGCCGACTACGTGCTGGCCGGCTACGGCACCGGCGCGATCATGGCGGTGCCGGGGCACGACGAGCGCGACTGGGACTTCGCACAGACCTTCGACCTGCCGATCGTCCGCACGATCTCGACGCCCGAGGGCCACGAGGGTGTCTGGACCGGCGACGGCGTGGCGATCAACAGCGACTTCCTGAACGGCAAGCAGGTCGTCGAGGCCAAGGCCGCGATGATCGCGTGGCTGGAGGAGAAGGGGCACGGCAAGGGCGCCACCACCTACCGGCTGCGCGACTGGCTGTTCAGCCGGCAGCGCTACTGGGGCGAGCCGTTCCCGATCGTCTACGACGAGACCGGCCTGCCGGTTGCGCTGCCCGAAAGCATGCTGCCCGTCGAGCTGCCCGAGGTGGACGACTTCTCGCCGCGCACGTTCGACCCGGAGGACGCCGACAGCGACCCGGAGACGCCGCTGTCGCGCAAGAAGGACTGGGTCGAGGTCGTGCTGGACCTGGGCGACGGGCCGAAGACGTACACGCGTGAGACCAACACCATGCCGCAGTGGGCCGGCTCCTGCTGGTACGAGCTGCGCTACCTGGACCCGCGCAACGACAAGCGCCTGGTCGACCCGGAGAACGAGGCCTACTGGATGGGTCCGCGGGGCGCGGGCGACACCGGCGGCGTCGACCTGTACGTCGGCGGGGTCGAGCACGCCGTCCTGCACCTGCTGTACGCGCGCTTCTGGCACAAGGTGCTGTTCGACCTGGGCCACGTGAGCTCGTTCGAGCCGTTCCGCAAGCTGTACAACCAGGGCTACATCCAGGCGTACGCGTTCCGCGACGCGCGTGGCTTCGTGGTGCCGGCGGACGAGGTCGTCGAGCGGGACGGCAAGTGGTTCCACGGTGACGTCGAGGTCGCCCGCGAGTACGGCAAGATGGGCAAGTCGCTGAAGAACGTCGTCACGCCGGACGAGATGGCCGAGCGCTACGGCGCCGACACGTTCCGGGTCTACGAGATGGCGATGGGCCCGCTGGACACGTCCCGCCCCTGGGACACCCGCGCGGTCGTCGGCTCCCAGCGCTTCCTGCAGCGCGTGTGGCGCCTGATCGTCGACGAGCAGACCGGCGCCGACCGGGTCGTCGACGAGCCGCTGGACCCGAAGACCCGCCGGGTGCTGCACCGGGTGATCGACGGCGTCCGCGGCGACATGGAGGAGCTGCGCTTCAACACGGCCATCGCCAAGCTGATCGAGCTGACCAACACGCTGACCCCGCTGGGCACGGTGTCGCGCGAGGCGGTCGAGCCGCTGGTGCTGATGATGTCGCCGTTCGCGCCGCACGTGGCCGAGGAGCTGTGGGGCAAGCTGGGGCACGAGGGCTCGCTGGCGTACGCGGAGTTCCCGGTCGCGGACCCGGCGCAGCTGGTCGCGGAGTCGGTGACCTACCCGGTGCAGGTCAACGGCAAGGTCCGCGGCCGCGTCGAGGTCGCGCCCGACACCGCCGAGGACGCCGTGCGCGCCGCCGCCCTGGAGGCCGTCGCCGAGAGCCTGGCCGGCCGCGAGCCGCGCAAGGTCATCGTGGTCCAGGGCAAGCTGGTCAGCGTCGTCGTCTAAGTGCTGGGAAAGGGCCCGCTCCGGCGGGCCCTTTCTGCTTGTCTGGGCGCTATGTCGCAACCCGTTACGCCGCTGACCGGTCCGCTGGACGCCACCGTACGGCCGCCCGGCTCCAAGAGCATCACCAACCGCGCGCTGCTGTGCGCCGCGCTCGCCCCGGGCACGTCCACGCTGACCGGCGCGCTGTTCGCCGACGACACCCACGCCATGATGGGTGCCCTGACGGCGCTGGGCGCCCGCGTCTCCGTGTCCGGCGGCATGGTCCAGGTCACCGGAGGTTCCCTGTCCGCCGGTACGGTCGACGCCCGCCAGTCCGGCACGACGTCCCGGTTCGTCCTGCCCGTGGCCGCGCTGCTTCCCGGCCGTACCGTGGTCGACGGCACGCCGCAGCTCCGCGCGCGACCCTTCGGCCCGGTCCTCGACGCCCTGCGCCAGGCCGGGGCCGTCGTGGAGTCGTCCGGCTTCCCGTCTGCCGCCGCTGCCGGGTCCACGTCCGGGTTTCTGCCCGCCGCTGCCGGGTCCACGTCCGGGTTTCTGCCCGCCGCTGCCGGGTCCACCTCCGGGTTTCTGCCCGCCGCGGTCACCGGGCCCGCCGCCGGGGGCGAGGTCGCCGTCAGCGGGCACATCTCCAGCCAGTTCCTGTCCGGGCTGCTCATGGCGGGCCCGCTGATGCGCGACGGGCTGCGGGTGATCCTCACGTCGCCGCTCGTCTCGGTGCCGTACGTGCGCATGACCGAGGCCGTCATGGCGGCGTTCGGGGTGACCGTGTCGGACCTGAGCGTCGAGCCCGGCTCGTACGTGCCGGCCCACTACGCGGTCGAGCCCGATGCGAGCGCGGCCTCCTACTTCCTCGGCGCCGCGGCCGTCGGCGGGGGCCGGATCACGATCTCCGGGCTGGGATCCGGCAGCCTGCAGGGCGACGTGGCCTTCGCGGACGTGCTGGCCCGGATGGGCGCGACCGTGACGCGGGATGCCTCGTCCATGACAGTGACCTCCACCGGCCGGTTGCGGGGGGTCGACGTCGACATGGCCGACATCTCGGACACCGCGCAGACGCTCGCCGCGGTGGCGGTCTTCGCCGACTCGCCGACCCGGGTCCGCGGCATCGGCTTCATCCGCGGGAAGGAGACCGATCGGGTGGGCGCCGTGGTGACCGAGCTCCGCAGGGCCGGCATCGACGCGATCGAGGACGAGGACGGCTTCACGATCCACCCGGGGACGCCGCGCCCGACGGCCTTCGAGACGTACGAGGATCACCGCATGGCGATGAGCCTGGCCCTCCTCGGCCTGCGCGCGCCCGGCATCGAGATCAAGGACCCCGGCTGCGTCGCCAAGACCTACCCGGACTTCTTCACCGACCTCGAGCGTCTCCGGAACTGACCGTCGTCGCCGCCAGGGAGTCCCCCAGGGCGGTCCGCCAGTAGAGGACCTCGCGGCCGGCGCGGCGGCGGAGCACCAGGCCGGCGTCGAGCAGCACTCGCAGATGGTTGCCGACCGAGCCCAGCGGCAGCCCCGAGAGGGCCGCGAGCTGGGTGGTCGACCGCGGATCGTCCAGCGCGAGCACGAGCCGGGCCCGGTTGGCGCCGATCAGCCGGGCCAGCCCGCGCACGTCCGGCCCGCCCGGCGGGGCGAGCGCGCCGGTGACCGGATAGACGAGGGCGTAGCGGGTGGGCTCGTCCCACATGACCCACGAGCCGTTGCTGTGCGCCGGGACGAACAGCAACGTCCGGGCGGCCGACAGATCCCGCTCGGGCAGATCGAAATGGTTGATCTGCAGCAGCCCGTCGCCCCGCCATCCGGTCGTCGCCCCGAGCGTCGGGATCACCCCGGACCAGCCGTGGGTCGCCAGCAGCGTGGTGCGCGACACGACGTCGGCCTGCAGCACCCGGCGCCGGCGGGGCCAGTCGGCCTCCACGGTGGCCGTCCAGATCCAGCGGAGCAGCCCGAGCAACTCCGCCCGCAGACCCGGGCGCAGCAGCGTCCCGGCCAGCCGGCCGGGCCGGACCGTGTGCAGCTCCGCGCGGATGCGGTCGTCGTCCCACCGCGCGGCGAGCTGGCCCAGCTCGTCGTCGAACGACATGCCGGCGTCCGCCGGGACGGTGCCGAGGAAGTCCGCCATCCAGCCGGGCCGGTCCCCGGCGCGCGGGCGCCAGGACCGCTCGGCGAGGTCGCGCCGGGCGGGGTGGCGGGCCAGCATCTCGGCGAACGCATCCCGGTTGGCCGCGTGGAAGGCCTGCTGCCACGGGCCCCGGGGCGCCTTGAGGACGGTCAGCGCGGCCACGGTCTCGGCCAGCGGCGACAGCAGGAACCGGCTCGTGGCGAGCAGGTCGGCGGACACGCGCCAGGAACCCATGACGTTTCGCCTCCCCGCGAATAGTTGGAGATCGCCGGGCCCACTGTTCCAGACTCTCGCGGTGCGTACCTACCGAGAGGTCTTCGCCCTCTCCGAGTTCCGGATGCTGTTCCTCGCCCGCTGCGTGACGATGGCGTCGATCTCCGTCGGCAGCCTCGCCCTCGGCACCACCACCTACGCGAGCACCGGGTCGCCGGTGCTCACCGCGCTGGCCATGTTCGGCGGGCCGCTGATCACGCTGCTCGGCTCGGCCACCGTGCTGAGCGCGTCGGACGCGCTGGGTCCACGGCGGGCGGCGACGGTCATGCCGATCGCGTACGCGGTGGCGTTCCTGCTCCAGGCGCTGCCGGGACTGCCCTGGGGGGCGCGGTTCCTGATTCTCGCGATCCCCTTCCTCGCCGGCTCGGCCACCAGCGGTTCCGTCATGCGGCTGCTGCACGCCGTCGTGCCGCCGGACGGCTTCGTGCTCGGCCGGGCGACGCTCAACATCGCGGTCGGCGTCATGCAGGTCGCCGGGTACGGTCTCGGCGGCCTGCTGCTCACCTGGTTCACGCCCGCCGCGCTCTTCGTGGTCGCCGGGGCGGCCGCGGCCACGGCGGCGCTGACCCTGCGGCTCGGGCTCCGGGAACGACCGGGCGTGGCGTCGGACAAGGGGCTGCTGATGCGTACGAGGGAAGTGAACCGTGCCCTGCTCGGCTCGCCGGTGACGCGGCCGCTCTACCTGGCGATGTGGGTGCCGAACGGGCTCATCGTCGGGTGCGAGGCGCTGTACGTCCCGTACGCCGGTCAGGCGGGCGCCGGTTATCTGTTCGCCGTCAGCGCGGCCGGCATGCTGCTCGGTGACGTCGTCGTGGGCCGCTTCGTCCCGCCCCGGCTCCGCGACCGGTGCGCCGGGCCGTTGCGGGTCCTGCTGGCGGTGCCGTACCTCGGCTTCCTGCTCGGGCCGGCGCCGGCGGTCGCCCTCGTGCTCGGGTTCGTCGCGTCGATCGGGTATGCCGCCGCGCTGCCCCTGCAGGAACGACTGGTCCAGGCTGCCGGGGCGGACATCCGCGGCCAGGCGTTCGGCCTCCTCTCCACCGGGCTGATGGCGGGGCAGGCGGTCGGTGCGGCGATCGGCGGCCTGCTCGCCACCTGGGTGAGTCCCGCGCAGGCGATGGGCGCGCTCGGGGTCGCCTCGCTGGGCATCACGCTGGCGCTGGCCCCGGGCCTGCGGCGGTCGGCGCCGGTGCCGGGCTCCGCCGCGCCGGCGCCGGCCCGTTGACCCGATCCGGTGGGGTCTCACGCTGACCCCGGCGCCTTGACTCCGGCTCCGCTGACCCCGGCTCATCCTGACCCCGGCTCACGCTGACTTCGGCTCATCCTGACCCTGGCTCACGCTGACTTCGGCTCGCCCTGACCCCCGGCTCACGCTCACCCGGCTCATGGCCGGCCCCCTTGGTGCGGGAACGGCGATCGCCAGGTCCCGGACGGGCCTGGCGATCGTGGGGCGTGCGTGGTGCCTGGTGCGTGGAGTGCCGGATCAGGCCGCGGCGGCGGCCTGGGCGGCGGCGTTCTTCTTCGCGGCGAGGCGCCAGCGCAGGACGATCGTGGTGGTGAGGCCGATGCCGATGGCCGCCGGGGCGAGGGTGACCGGGTTGAGCGAGCCCGGGGCGGCCACGGCGGCGCCGATCACGGCGTAGGAGACGGCGCTCGGGATCGAGGCGAGGGTGGTGCCGAGGAGGTAGCGCTTGCGGCAGACCGAGGTGGTGCCGTAGGCGTAGCCGATCAGGCCGAAGGGGGCCAGCGGCAGGAAGCGGACCAGCAGGACGGCCGAGAGGCCGCGGCGGTTGAGCCAGCCGTCGAGGCGCTCCATGCGGCTGCCGTTCTTGGCGCCGAGGGCGCCGCGGCCGGCCCAGCGGCCCGCGTAGTAGGTGGCGATCGCCGCGATGACGGCCGCGGCCAGCGCCGTGGCGGCGCCGGTGGCGGGGCCGAGCAGGGCGCCGCAGGCGACGGTGATCGCCGTGCGGGGGACCAGCACCGAGAGGAGCAGGCCGCCCACGACGGCGACGACGACCGCGGCGGCCGGGCCGAGGGCGACGACCGAGTCGGCGATCGCCTGGAGCGGCAGGACCGCGGCGGCGACGCCGAGGCCGGCGACGACGGCGGCCAGGACGCCGAAGCGGACGAGCCGGCGGCGCCAGCTCATCGGCTCGTGGGGCAGGGCCGGAGGCTGCTGGCTGGCCTGAGGGTCCGGGGCGGAGGTGGTGATGCCGCTCGGGGCGATCAGGGTGTCAGTCATGCAGGCGTACCGCCCCTACTCTCGTCGGTCCAGGGAACTGCTGGTCAGGCGTTCATCGGGTCATGCGGTGCCCGCCGCGGCGAGCCGTTCGCCCCGGAGCCGCTCGCTCCAGGTGTCGTCCAGGGGTTGAAGACTATCCGCGCCCGTGGCCCAACGCAGTAGCAGATCGGCTATAGCTGGGTTGCGGGCCAGCGCGGGCCCGTGGGCGTAGCTGCCCAGGATCTTCCCGTTCCAAGCTCCCTCGGTCTGCCCGTCATTCCCGATGCCGGCGGTGACCCGGGCGAGAGGTGACACGCCGGGGCCAAGGTGGGTCCGGCCGCCGTGGTTCTCGAAGCCGGTCAGCGGGGGCAGCCCCAGCCGCGGGTCGATGTCGCCGCGCACCTCGCCGACGGCGCGGGTCTCGCCCCGGTCGGAGGAGATGTCGAGCAGGTCGAGGCCCCGGCAGAGGGCGCCCTTGGCGTAGAAGGAGCTGCCGAAGAGCTGGTAGCCGGCGCAGATGGCGAGCACGGCGGCGCCCTGGTTGACCGCGCGGTGCAGGCCGCCGTCGGCGAGCAGCCGCTGGGCCGCGAGCGCCTGCGGGCCGTCCTCGCCGCCGCCGATGAGGTAGATGTCGGCGGTCGTGGGCATGGCCTGGTCGGAGCGGACCTGGTAGGTCTCCGCCGGGATGCCGCGCAGCGCCGCCCGGCGGGCCAGGATCAGCATGTTGCCCCGGTCGCCGTACGTCGACAGCAGATCCGGGTAGATCCACACGATCCGCAGCGTGCTGTCATTCATCGCTCTGACCCTCGCTTCTTGCCCTGTGTGCCGCGGTGAACGTCAGTTGACACGGTCCAGCACCGCCCGGATGTCCTGGAACGCGGTGTAGTTGGCGATCACCTCGAGGCGGCCCGCCGGAACCGAGCGCACTGCCTCCTCGAAGGAAGTCACGTGCCGGAAGGCCACTTCGTTCACTTCGAGCCGGACGGCCAGGTCGTACGCCCGGTCGCCGGTGATCAGCACCTGGCGCCCGCGCAGCGGCGAGAAGTCGACGTCGTAGAGCCACGAGGTGTCGAAGCCGTCGGGGTCGCGCGCGTTGATGGAGAGCAGTGTCGGGGCGACCTCGGCCATGTCGAAGGCCTCGAGCCAGCTCGCCGGGTTCTTCGCCAGGAGCAGCCGGATGTTGCGCCCGTCCCGGTCGACCTGCGCGTAGCGCCCGGCCACCGAGGCGACGGTCGCGAGGCGCGGGACGGCCTCGATGGGCCGCACGCCGAACTCGGCGGCCACCGCCAGCGCGGTCGCTGCGTTGCCGAGGTTGACGTGGCCGGGCAGCTGGAGCTTGACGAGGTGCCAGTCGCCCTTGGCGTCGATCACGCCCTCGTCCTCGACGACCCACTTCGGCTGCGGGCGGCGCAGGGTGCAGCCGGTGCACCACCAGTCGCCCTGGGCACGGTTGATGGGAGAGCCGCACTCCGGGCAGACCCAGGAGTCGTCGGTCCAGCGCTGGCCGGCGCTGAACCAGCTGACGTGCTGGCTGCCGGTCGCGGCCCACACGACCATCGGGTCGTCGGCGTTGGCCACCACGACGATGTCGGGGTGCGCGGCGAGGGCGGTGCGCCACAGCTGCGCCATCATCGACACCTCCTTGGCCCTGTCCAGCTGGTCGCGGGAGAGGTTGAGGAGGGCGACGACGCGCGGGGTGGTCTCGTCGATGACCCGGGCCAGATAGTGCTCGTCCACCTCGAGCACCGCGAACGGCGTGGTGCCGGCCTTGGCCAGCGCCGAGGTGTGGCCCGTGGGCATGTTGGCGCCGAACGAGTTGGTCGCGACCGGGCCCAGCACGCCGAGCGCCGCGGCGGTGAAGCGCGTGGTCGTCGTCTTGCCGTTGGTGCCCGACACGAGCGCGATGGCCCGCCCGGCCGCGAGGTTGCGCAGCAGGTCAGGGTCGATCTTGAGACCGATCCACCCGCCGATCACCGAGCCGTCGCCGCGGCCCGCGGCACGCGAGAGCGCGGCCGCCGTGCGCGACACCGAAGTCGCGACCTTGGCTCTCAGAGGCAATTTCCCGTCCGTCACGGCGACGAGGGTACCGGAAACGGACGTTACGTCGAGTGGCCCCAGGGGTCTCCGATGCCTGTGCCGCGAGGGCTTCCGCTCCGGCGGGAACCTCGGCCGAACGGGGGATCCGGGTCGTTCGTCCGGAGGGGGATCCGCGCCGGTAGGCACGTTTGCGTCCGCATTCGCCCGACCTGGGCGGTGCCCGGGTACGGCCCGGCCGCCGCTTTTTGTGTGTTCTGATTCACCCGTAACCGTAGACGCAGGGTAGTTGATCAATATCGTCCCGTAGCGGCATTTGTCACCGGGGGATAACAAAACGGACAGTGTCCACTGTGCCAAATACGGAGAGTGAGATTGGGGGGCCTTACCGTCGGGCGAAAACTCAGGTACCAAGGGTGGGCCGGTGAGCAACCGCCCACCGCTCGAGCCGCCCGGATCACGCCGAGCCCTGCCCCGGTCCGCGCGGCTCGACCACGAAGCTCCACGCACCAACCACAAAGGCATACGGGGGCAGGGACGGGGGACCCAGTTCCACCGGTCCGCTCGAGGCCGAATCCGGCCGGCGCCGTCAGGTGCCGCTCGGTGCAGGCCCCGGACCTCGGGGTGAAGCCGCGCAATCCGGCGGCCGGGCAAGCCTTCCCGCCCGAACCCGACAGCTAACCTCGCAGGCGTGCCGGAGGGATCTCTACTACCGTGCACGAACGCAGTTCGAGCCGCCCGCGGCGCGTGTCCGCCGGCGCCGGAACCGCCGCTCTGTCCCTGGGTCTCTGCCTCTGCGCCGGTCAGCTGATCGCGCCGCAGGCAGCGTCCG
>NZ_JAUQWH010000096.1 GCF_030757795.1 Actinoplanes oryzae | reverse complement strand
CCAGGGCGCCGCGCACGTCGGCGACGCGCAGGTCGAGCCGGGCGGCGGCCGCGTCACGGGAGGCGGCGGTCAGGCCGGTGGCCGCCGCGGCGCCCGTGCCGAGGCCGACGGTGAGCACGGCCGCGGCCAGGGCGACGGCACGCTTGCCCGGGGTCTTGGTCACGCAGGCATGTTCGGACGGCGCCGGGGAGCCGTTACCCAGGTTGCAGCATTGCAACCCGCGCATAACGGATATGTTGGGCGGGTGGGAAGGACCATCCTGCTCGTCGAGGACGATCCGGACATCCAGCACCTGGTGTCGTACAAGCTGGGGCGGGCCGGGATGGCCGTGATCGCCGTGTCCGACGGGGTCAGCGCGCTGCGTGCGGCGCTTGCCCACCGTCCGGACCTGGTGCTGCTCGACGTGCGCCTGCCGCGCAAGTCCGGCCTGGAGATCTGCCGCGAGCTGCGCGCCGGGCCGCTGCCCGCGGGCACGCCCATCATCATGCTGACCGCCCGCTCCCGCCCGCAGGACCTCGAGCAGGGGTACGCCGCCGGGGCCACCGACTACGTCGTCAAGCCGTTCAGCCCCCGCGACCTGCTGGCGCGCGTGGAGAACGCCCTGGAGCGGGTTGCGCACTGATGCTCGGGGTCTTCACGTTCGTCATCGAGGTGCTGGCGGTCGTCGTCGCCGGCACGGTCAGCGGCATCGTCACGGCCCGGCTGGTGCGCGGCTCCCGGCAGCGCCGGCGGTCCCGGCTGGCCGCGGGGCCCCGGCGCGCGCTGCTGGCCTTCGTCGCGAACAACGGCGAGGAGGGCAGCCACGACCTGGTCGCCATCCCCCCTGACGCGTGGCGGGCCGCCGAGCCCCACGCCCTCGCGCTGCTGCAGAAGCTGCGCGGGGAGGCCCACCTCGGGCTGGTCTCGGTATTCCTGCGGCGGGGCGTCGCGCGGGCGGCACTGGGACAGCTGCGCAGCCGCAGCCGGGTCCGGCGCGCCCGGGCGGCCCAGGTGCTCGGCGACCTGGAGCTGCGGCAGGCGGTGCCGGCACTGTGCGAACTGCTGACCGATCGGCACGCGGAGGTGCGGGTGGTGGCCGTACGGGCGCTCGGCCGCATCGGCGACCCCGCGGCGGCCTGGCGCATCATCGCCAGCCTCGACCGGCCCGACCCGATCCCGTCGCTGCTGGCCAGCCACACCCTCGTGCAGCTCGGCGCGGACGCGGAGGTGACCGTGTCGGCGGCGCTGGACCATCCGCAAGCCCGGGTGCGCGCGGTGTGTCTCGACGCCCTGGGGCTGCTCGGCGCCACGTCGTCGGTGCACCGGATCGCCCGCGTGCTGCGTGAGGACAACCACCTCGACGTACGCGTCGCCGCCGCGGCCGCGCTCGGCAAACTGGGCACGCGCACCGCCCTCGACCCGCTCACGCTCGCGCTGCACTCGTCGCGGCCCACCCGGCTGCGGGTCGCCGCGGCGCGGGCCCTCGGTGACCTCGGGGCCCCTTCGGCCGTACCGACGCTTGCGGGGCTCTTGACCGACGAGGCCTTCGCCGTCGCGCACGAGGCCGCGCACGCACTGCGCCGGTTGGGCCGTCCGGGGCTGGAGGCGCTGCACGACGCGCACGTCGGCTCGGGCGTCGCGGCCGCCCACGCCAGCGAGGCGCTCGCCTACGCCCAGGTGCTCGACCGGGTGCCGGCGTGACCCGCGAGCTGGTCAGGGAGATCCTGAGCTGGACCGACTGGGCGATCCTCGGCTACTTCGTGGCGCTCAACAGCAGCTATCTCGCGCTGCTGGTGATGGCGGGGCTGGAGTTCGCGCGGCACCTGCGGCGGCTGCCGTTCGCGGGCGCCGACGACATGTTCCGCAGCCCGCTGACGCTGCCCGTGTCGGTGATCGTGCCGGCGTACAACGAGGGGCCCGGCATCGTCGCGGCGGTCCAGGCCATGACCGCGCTCCGCTATCCCCGGTACGAGGTGGTGGTCGTCGACGACGGCTCCTCGGACGACACCTTCGAGCGGCTGCGCGAGCAGTTCGACCTGGTCGAGGTCCCGCGGCTGGTGCCGGCCGACGTCCCGTACGCCGGGGATGTGCTCTCCGTGCACGTGGCCCGCGCCGACCCGGAGACCCTGACCGTCGTCCGCAAGAGCAACGGCGGCAAGGCGGACGCCCTCAACGTCGGCATCAACCTCGCCCGGCACCCGCTGATCTGCATGGTCGACGCCGACTCCGTGCTCGACCCGGACGCGCTGCTCTCGGTCGCCAAGCCCTTCGGCGACGACCCGCTGCGCGTCGCGGCGTGCGGCGGCGTGGTGCGCATCGCCAACGGCTGCAAGGTCCTCGGCGGCCGAGTCGTCGACGTGCGCATGCCCCGGCAGTGGCTGGTCCGCATCCAGGTCGTCGAGTACCTGCGCGCCTTCCTCATGGGCCGCACCGGCTGGTCGCGGCTCGGCGGGCTGGTCGTGATCTCGGGCGCCTTCGGGGTCTTCCGCCGCGACCTGGTCGTCGAGGTCGGCGGCATGGACCGCGACACGATCGGCGAGGACGCCGAGCTCGTCGTCCGCCTGCACCACCACCTGCGCGGCAAGCGGAAGGACTACCGCGTGATCTTCGTCGCCGAGCCGGTCAGCTGGAGCGAGGCGCCCTCCACGTGGCGGGTCCTCGGCCGCCAGCGCCGGCGCTGGCACCGCGGCATCGCGGAGATCCTGCGCAAGCACCGCGGCATGATCGCCAATCCGAGGTACGGGCGGATCGGGCTGATCGCGCTCCCGTACTACGTGATCTTCGAGCTGCTGGCCCCGTTCGTCGAGCTGTCGGCGCTGGTGCTCGTCCCGCTGGGGCTGTGGGCGGACGCGGTCGACGTGGCGTTCGCGTGGCGGTTCGTGCTGGTGGCGTACGGCTACGGGCTCCTGGTGAGCCTGGCGTCGCTGTTCATCGAGGAGGTGTCGTTCCACCGGTATCCGCGCTGGGGCGACCTGGCCCGGGGCGTGGCGGCGGCCGTCATGGAAAACTTCGGCTACCGGCAGATCCTGGCGGTGTGGCAGGTCACGGGTGCGCTCGGCGCGTGGCGCGGCGGCAAGGGCTCGTGGGGGACCATGCACCGCGAGGGCTTCTCAGCTCCCGACTTTGTCTCCGGCCGGGTGCCGTAGCCCCGGGTGCCCCGCCGGCAGGCTCTTCCGGATCACCCACCAGCTGACGGCGAGGCACGCGGCGACCAGCGGCCACGTCAGCACCGCCCGCGCCACGCCCAGCGCCACGACCGCGTGCGCGGCCCACAGCGGAATGAAGATGGCGAGCCGGATCACATATTGCAGGACCCAGACCCAACTGCCCCGCATGTACGCCCGGAGCAGCGCCGGGTCGCGCCGCCACCGCGTCTTCTGCCCCAGCACCGCGCCGACGATGATCCCGAGGAACGGCCACCGGACGACGATGCTGACCGCCCACGCCAGCGCGCTCGCCGCGTTGGAGGCGATCTGCAGCAGGAAGAAGTCCTCCGCACGCCCCGTCCGCAGCGCGACGATCGCCGCCACGGCGACGCCGAGCAGCCCGACCAGAACGGCCCGCGGCTTGTCCCCGTTGCGCAGCCTGATCACGCCGACCACGAGCGCGGCCACGAGCGACGCGGCGGCACCCCACCAGATCGAGCGGCCGCCGACCAGCCAGCCGGCGACGAACACGACCGGCGGCACGGTGGCGTCGAGCGCGGCCCGGCGCCCGCCCAGCAGATCCGCCAGCGACTCCGGTTCGGCCACGCTCTACCCCCAGCGTCGTGCGGTCCCGCGCCGCTTGCGGCACGGTGATGCGTTCCGCGCCGCTCGCGGCACGGTGGTGCGGTCCCGCGCCGCTTGCGGCACGGTGGTGTGCGTTCCCGCGCCGCTTGCGGCACGAAGTTAGGACAGCCTACCTTCCGGCGTCGGGCACAATCGTCGGCGTGCCACGTACCCTGGGCGACGCGCAGCCGCCGGACGAGTCCTTCTCCCTCGACCACTTCGTCAACCTCTACCTGGCGAAGGACGACCCCTGGGACAACGCCTTCAAATGGTCCGACCAGCGCAAGTACGCGGTCACCATGGCGAGCCTCCCGCGGGAGCGCTACCGCCGCGGTCGCCCACCGAAACCAGCCCGCCGGCGCCGCCACCGCGAACGCGGCCGGAACCGGCCCGCCGGCGCCGCGGCCGTACCCGCCATTGCGCGAATGCGCGCGGAACAGGCCCGCCGCAACCGCTGCTCATGATCGACTCGGCCCATGGTGCTGACGGGGCTCGCGCGGGTGGCGCTCTGCCTCCTGTGGTTCGCCGGGGTGGGGGCGGCCTTCCTGGCGATGGACATCTACATGTAAGACTTCCCGGTCATGGACACCACCGTGATCTCCGTCCGGACCGGCAACCGTCCGGTCGTCCGTGACATCACGGGCGAGGCCGAGCGGTTCGTGCAGGGGCGCGGCGACGGGTTGCTGCACGTCTTCGTCCCGCACGCGACCGCGGGCCTGGCCGTCATCGAGACCGGCGCGGGGTCCGACGACGACCTGCTCACGGCCATCGACGACCTGCTGCCGGCCGAGGACAAGTGGCGGCACCGGCACGGGTCGCGCGGTCACGGCCGCGACCATGTTCTGCCTGCCTGGATCCCCCCGTACGCGACGCTGCCGGTCATCGACGGCAGGATCGCCTTCGGCACGTGGCAGAGCCTGTGCCTCGTGGACCCCAACGGCGACAACCCCGAGCGCCAGGTCCGCTTCAGCTTTCTGAACGGTTAAGCAGTTGTTACCCCCGAGTACGTGTGTCGAGCATCGCCCGCGAACCCCGTAGGCGTGACGACAAGCACCGTTTGGGGGCAGGATGGAGCCATTGCCGTGCGGTTCACACAATGGGCGTACGGTCCGAACCGACCAAGAGGAATGCCTGTGGCCACGGAACGCAAGCGCCCGGTGATCACTGACGGCCTGCCGAGCCAGCTTCCGGACATCGACCCCGAGGAAACCCGGGAGTGGGTCGAGTCGCTCGACGGAGTCATCGACGAACGAGGCGCCAAGAGAGCGCGTTACGTCATGCTGCGCCTGCTCGAGCGGGCCCGGGAGCGGCAGGTCGGCGTCCCGCCCCTGACCTCCACCGACTTCATCAACACCATCGCGCCGGAGCAGGAGCCCTGGTTCCCCGGCGACGAGTTCGTCGAGCGCCGCATCCGGGCCTACATCCGCTGGAACGCCGCGATGCTGGTGCACCGCGCGCAGCGCCCGGAGATCGGCGTCGGCGGTCACATCTCGACGTACGCGTCGAGCGCCAGCCTCTACGAGGTCGGCATGAACCACTTCTTCCGCGGCAAGAACCACCCCGGCGGCGGCGACCACATCTTCTTCCAGGGCCACGCCTCCCCGGGCATGTACGCGCGGGCCTACCTCGAGGGCCGGCTCACCGAGCACGACCTCGACGGCTTCCGCCAGGAGCTGTCCCACCCGGGCGGCGGCATCCCGAGCTACCCGCACCCGCGGCTGATGCCGGACTTCTGGGAGTTCCCGACGGTCAGCATGGGCATCGGCCCGCTGAACGCGATCTACCAGGCCCGGTTCAACCGCTACCTGCACAACCGCGGCATCAAGGACACCAGCCAGCAGCACGTCTGGGCGTTCCTGGGCGACGGCGAGATGGACGAGGTCGAGTCGCTCGGCGCGATCGGCCTGGCCGCCCGCGAGGAGCTCGACAACCTCACCTTCGTCATCAACTGCAACCTGCAGCGGCTCGACGGCCCGGTGCGCGGCAACGGCAAGGTCATCCAGGAGCTGGAGTCGTTCTTCCGCGGCGCCGGCTGGAACGTCATCAAGGTCGTCTGGGGCCGCGAGTGGGACTCGCTGCTCGCCAAGGACACCGACGGCGCCCTGGTCAACCTCATGAACACCACGCCGGACGGCGACTTCCAGACCTACAAGGGCGAGTCCGGGGCGTACGTCCGGGAGAACTTCTTCGGCCGCGACCCACGCACCCGCAAGCTGGTCGAGGGCATGTCCGACGACGAGGTCTGGAACCTCAAGCGCGGCGGCCACGACTACCGCAAGCTCTACGCGGCGTACAAGGCGGCCACCGAGCACACCGGCCAGCCGACCGTCATCCTGGCGCACACCATCAAGGGCTGGACGCTGGGCTCGCACTTCGAGGCCCGCAACGCCACGCACCAGATGAAGAAGCTCACGCTGGACGACCTCAAGGGCTTCCGCGACCGGCTCTACCTCGACATCAGCGACAAGCAGCTCGAGGAGAACCCGTACCTCCCGCCGTACTACCACCCGGGTCCCGACTCGGACGAGATCAAGTACCTGCAGGAGCGGCGCCGCGAGCTCGGTGGCTACGTGCCCAGCCGGCGGACCAAGGCCAAGACCCTGGCGATCCCCGACTCGGCGCGCTTCGGCGACGTCAAGCGCGGCTCGGGCAAGCAGAAGGTCGCCACCACGATGGCCTTCGTGCGCCTGCTCAAGGACATCATGAAGGACAAGGAGTTCGGGGCCCGCTGGGTGCCGATCATCCCGGACGAGGCGCGCACGTTCGGCATGGACTCGCTCTTCCCGACCCGCAAGATCTACTCGCCGCACGGCCAGACCTACACGTCGGTCGACCGGGAGCTCTTCCTGTCGTACAAGGAAGCGACCAACGGCCAGATCCTGCACGAGGGCATCAACGAGGCCGGCTCGACCGCCAGCTTCATCGCCGCCGGCACGTCCTACGCGACGCACGACGAGCCGATGATCCCGCTGTACATCTTCTACTCGATGTTCGGCTTCCAGCGCACCGCCGACGAGCTGTGGGCGGCCTCGGACCAGATGACCCGCGGCTTCCTGCTCGGCGCGACCGCCGGGCGCACCACGCTCAACGGCGAGGGCCTGCAGCACGAGGACGGGCACTCGCTGCTGATCGCGGCGACCAACCCGGCCGTCGTGGCCTACGACCCGGCGTTCGCCTTCGAGATCGCGCACATCATGGAGCGCGGCCTGCACCGGATGTACGGCGAGCAGCAGGAGAACGTCTACTACTACCTGACGGTCTACAACGAGCCGATCCTGCAGCCGGCCGAGCCCGCGGACGTCGACGTGGAGGGCCTGCTCAAGGGCATCTACAAGTACGCGGCCGCGCCCGAGACGAACGGTCCGAAGGCGCAGATCCTGGCGTCGGGCACGGGCATGCAGTGGGCCCTCAAGGCGCAGCAGCTGCTGGCCCAGGACTGGGGCGTGGCGGCCGACGTGTGGTCCGTGACCTCGTGGACCGAGCTGCGCCGCGACGCGGTCGAGACCGAGGAGCACAACCTGCTCAACCCGGGCGACCAGCCGCGGAAGCCGTACATCCAGACCAAGCTGGAGGGCACCGAGGGCCCGGCGGTGGCGGTCAGCGACTGGATGCGTGCCGTGCCCGACCTGATCAGCCGCTGGATCCCCAACGACTACACCTCGCTGGGCACCGACGGCTTCGGCATGAGCGACACCCGGCACGCCCTGCGCCGGCACTTCCACGTCGACGCCGAGTCGGTGGCGGTGGCGACGCTGCGCCAGCTGGCGCTCAAGGGCAAGGTCCCGGCGCACGTCCCGGCCGAGGCCGCCAAGAAGTACGCGATCGACGACGTCAACGCGGCCCCGGTCGGCGAGACCGGCGGCGACAGCTGACCGTTTGATCAAACGGGGGGTGTGTCCGGGTTCATCCCGGCGCACCCCTCAGTTTTTTGCCGTGCTGTCCGAATAGCCGGACATGGTGCGTGCGCAGATCAGTCACAAGCTCCTGGCCCTGGGCCTGGGCGGGGTTCTCGGTACGGCAGGGGTGCTGGTCGGTGTCGGCGCCTGGCAGAGCGACGCGTTCGCCGATCACACGGAGACGCAGGTCACGAAGCTGACGACCGAGGATCTGACCCGCACCTCCGACGAGGTGAACCGGATGGTCAGCGCCGTCGGCGACGAGGTCCAGAACGGCGTCAACAACAACATGAAGTCGGCGAACCAGCTGCTGGCCTACAACGGCGGGGCCGCGCTGCAGAGCCGGACCGCCACGTGGACGGCGACCAACCAGGTCAGCCAGGCCAAGACCACGGTGACGCTGCCACGGATGGCCGTGGGCGGCACCTGGCTCGGCCAGAACACCAGCTTCGGCAAGAAGACGCCGTTCGCCGACGACACGGCCTCGCTGCTCGGGCTCACCGTGACCGTCTTCCAGCGGATGAACGACGACGGCGACCTGCTGCGCGTGGCGACCACGGTGAAGGCGGCCTCCGGCAACCGGGCCATCGGCACCTACATTCCCGCGACCGCCGATGGCAAGGCCAACGCCGTGGCCGCCGCGATCAAGTCGGGCAAGGGCTACCGGGGCGTGGCGAAGGTCGTCGACACCTGGTACATCACCGCGTACGACCCGATCAAGGACAACGACGGCAAGGTCATCGGCGCGCTCTTCGTCGGCGTGCCGCAGGCGACCGCGCTGACCACGCTGACCGACGCGATCTCCGGCAGCTCGGTGCGCACCAACGGCTCGATCTCCGTGATCAGCACCAACGCGGCGGACGCGGGCCGGGTCATCACGTCGAGCATCGACGAGTTCTCCGGCCAGAACGTCCTGGCGGCCAAGGACGAGAACGGCGCCGAGTACGTCAAGCAGATCGTCACCGAGGCCCCGAAGCTGACCGACGGCAAGACGTGGCAGGGCACCTTCCAGCTGGCCGGTGCGGGTGGCGCCCCGGCGGGCGAGACGATCGTCACGACGTCGTACTACGCGCCGTACAACTGGGCGATCGCCGTCAGCGGCTACACGGGCGACACCAGCGGGGCGGCCGACGCCGTCCGCGACGGCCGCCGCGACATGCTCATCGCCTTCCTGATCGCCGCGGTCATCCTCGCCGTGCTCGGCGGCGCGATCGCCGCTTGGCAGGCCCGCCGCATCTCGACCCGGCTCGGCGGCCTGACCGCCGCCCTGTCCCGCCTGGCGAAGCGTGACCTCACTGTCAAGGTGCAGGACGACGTCCAGGACGAGATCGGCCGCGCCGGCACCGCGCTCAACACCGCCACCGCCGAGCTGCGCGAGGTCATGGTCGAGGTGACCGGGGCGTCGCACGAGGTCAGCAAGTCGGCCGCCCAGGTCGCCCAGACCGGGGGCGAGCTGACCAGCTCGGCCGAGAGCGCCGCCGGCCAGGCCGGCACGGCCAGCCGCGCCGCCGACGACATCTCGGTGGTCGTGCAGACCGTCGCCGCGGGCGCCGAGGAGATGGGCGCCTCGATCAGCGAGATCTCCAGCAACGCCCAGGAGGCCGCCCGCGCCGGCCGCGACGGCGTGGGCCTGACCGCCACCGCCTCCGGCGTCATCGACGAGCTGCGCGTCTCCACGGGCAAGATCGCCGATGTCGTACGCCTGATCGCCAGCATCGCCGAGCAGACCAACCTGCTGGCCCTCAACGCCACCATCGAGGCGGCCCGGGCGGGCGACGCCGGCAAGGGCTTCGCGGTCGTCGCCGGCGAGGTCAAGGACCTGGCCCAGGAGACCGCCAAGGCGACCGAGGACGTCACCGCCCGGGTGTCGGCGATCGAGTCCGACACGGCCAAGGCGGTCGAGGCGATCAACGCGATCACCGCCACGATCGGCCAGGTCAACGACTACCAGACGGCGATCGCCGCGGCCGTCGAGGAGCAGGCGGCCACGACCGCGGAGATGTCGCGCAACATCACCGAGGTCGCCACCGGCAGCCAGGACATCGCCAGCAACATCGGCGCGGTCAGCGGGGCCGTCGAGAGCACCCGCTCGGCGGTGGCGCTGTCGCACCAGGCGGCGGCCGAGCTCAACGGCACGGCGCAGCGCCTGACGCACCTGGTGGACCGCTTCACGGTCTGACGATCCGCGTTCCCGGCCGGCGGCTCCTCATCCCGAGGGTCCGCCGGTTCGCTGTTCGCTAGGCCGGGACGTAGGTGAGGACCTCGACGCCGGTGGACGTGGTCCAGCGGTTCGTCGGGGCGAGGGCGATCTTGGTGCCCTCGTGCCAGAGCTTGCGGCCCTCGCCCACCACGACCGGGTAGATCATGATGCGGTACTCGTCGACCAGGTTGTGCCGGGTCAGGTGGTTGAGCAGGTCGGCGCTGCCGTTGATCAGCAGCGTGCCCGGCTCGGTCCGCAGCTTGGCGACCGCGTCGGCGACCTCGCCGGAGAGGAACCGCGCGTTCCACTCCGGCGTGGTCAGGGTGGTCGTGGCCACGTACTTGGTCATCGCGTTCATCTTGCGGCCGAAGTCGCCGGTGCTCGACTCCATGGCGGGCCAGGCGGCCTTGAAGCCCTCGTAGGTGCGCCGGCCCAGCAGCAGCGCCTCGGCCTCGCGCAGGTTGGCGTCCTGCCAGGCGCCCAGCTCGTCGTTGAAGTAGGGGCCGCTCCAGGCGGGTTCCTCGAACACGCCGTCGAGCGTCACGTACTCCACCGCGATGACCTTGCCCATGGTTCCACCTCGTCGTGTCGGGAGCGATCCCCCACCCTAAAGGCGGTCGGCGGCCAGGAAGGCGTTGACGTGCGGGTGACGGCCGGCGACGGCGACGTCCCGCCAGAAGCGCTGCAGCGGGTTCGACTCCGCGAAGCCGCCGGCCCCGTGCAGGTCCAGCATCAGGTCCATGGCCGTCCGGCAGTCGCGCGCCGCCTCGGACATCGCGAGACCGTGGTCGCCCGGGCCGGCGGCGGCCAGGTCGAGCGCCGTGCGCTCGGCGCGACGGGCCAGGGTCGCGGCCTCCGTCTTCCACCGGCGCGCGGCCGGGGAGTCGGCCATCCGGGCGTACCGGCTCATGTGGGGCTTGCGATCGGAGGCGAACATCGCCTCAATCAGGTCGAGTGCGCCCAGGGTCGCGCCGACCACCGGGGCGAGCGCGGTCAGGCCGAAGAGCACCATGTCGCCGGCCAGCGCGGAGAACTCGAGCGGCGCCACCCGCTCCGGCGGCACCAGGACGTCCTCGGCCACCAGCGTGTGGCTGCCGGTGCCGCGCATGCCGGCGGCCGTCCAGGTGTGCTCGACGCGCAGGTCCGTCGCGGGGATCTGCGCCCAGGACAGCGTCCCGTCGATCAGCATGGCGAGGCCGGCCCACTCCGCGTCCTCGCAGCCGGAGACGTTCGCCCAGCGGCCGGTGACCCGGACGCCGCCGGAGGTCTTCTCGCCCTGCCCGCCCGGGGTGCCCGACCCGGCCATCAGCTCGTCCGGACCGGCCACGTCCCCGAGCGTCCGGCGGCTGAAGATCTTGCCGGTGAGCGAGGTGCCGGCGATCCAGCTGGTGGAGGGGCAGCCGCGGGCCAGCTCGATGAGCAGCTGGACGGCCTCGGTGGCGGTGCGGTCGGGCAGGGCGAAGGCGCCGGCCTCCCGGGCGGCGGCCAGGCTCTTCGCAGCGGGGCGGCGGTGCTGTTCGGTCTCCGCGGCGTGCGCGGCCAGGATCTCGACGAGTGGTGATGTCACGTCGTCCACCGAACCAGCCGGCCGGCCGCGCGGCCATGCGTGCGCGACCCGGCCGGATACGCGGACGTACCATCGCCGGCGTGGACATGATCTCGGCCGCGCTCGGCAGCGTCCGGGCCCTGCGCGCGAACGGGCGGCGCATCACGGAGTCGGGCGCCTGGGGGCTGCGCTTCCCGTCCATGGCCGTGCTCGGCTTCCACGTGCTGCTGCGCGGTGCGGGCTGGCTCATCCAGGAGGAGGCCGAGCCCCTTCGCGTACGCCCGGGGGATGTGATCTTCACCGCCGCGGGTGTCGTGCACGGGTTGTCCCACACGCCGTGCACCCTCGCCCAGCTCCCCGACTTCACCGTCGAGGAGCCGGCGCCGACCGGGGAGGCCGACTTCGAGTTCCTGTGCGGCGCCTACCGGCGGGAGGACGGGCGGGTCCCGCCGCTGCTCCGGCAGTTGCCGGGGCTGGTCAGGATCACGCCGGACTACGACCGGCACCCGGAGCTGCGGACGCTGATCTCGATGCTGCACGCCGACTTCGACCGGCCCGAGCCGGGCACCGACGCGGCCCGGGCGGCCCTCATCGACCTGATGGTCGTGCAGCTGCTGCGCCAGGTGCCGAATCGGCCGGAGGTCACCGACCCGGGCATCGCCGGGGCGCTGCACGCCATCCACGAGCGGCCGGAGCGCTCGTGGACGGTGGAGCAGCTGAGCTCGGTGGCGGGCATGTCGCGTACGACGTTCCACCGGCGGTTCACCGCCGCGACCGGCACTCCCCCGATGACGTACCTGGTCGATCGGCGGATGAGCCTCGGCGCCCAGCTGTTGCGGGAGAGCCCGGCGCCGCTGGCGGCCATCGCGCGGCGGGTCGGCTACTCGACGGAGTTCGCCTTCTCGGCCGCGTTCCGGCGCGCCTTCGGGGTGGCGCCGGGCACCTTCCGGAAGGGCTCCTAGCGGACGGCGGAACGACAGGGATGCATAGCTCCGCCGAGGGAAGGTAAGCGGCGCGCATGTCCCAAGTCGCGGCCGAGCCGCCGGCACTGGTTTCCGGGTGGGCGCCCCTTCGCCGGCCGGTCTTCCGCGCCCTGTGGCTCGCCCAGTTCGTGGCCAACACCGGCACGTGGATGCAGACCGTCGGTGCGCAGTGGCTGATGGGCGACCTCGGCGGGGGCCCGTTCGCGATCGCGCTCGTCCAGGCCGCCTCCACGCTGCCGGTGTTTCTGCTCGTCGTCCCGGCGGGCGCGCTGGGCGACATCTTGGACCGGCGCCGGTTGCTGCTGGCCGGACAGGCGCTGATGTGCGCCGGAGCCGCCGGGATCACCGCCACGACCGCCCTCGGCCGGACGACCCCGGCATCGCTGCTCGCGTTGATCGCCGTCACCGGCGTGGGTCAGGCATTGTCGGTGCCGTCGTTCCAGGCCATCCAGCCCGAGCTGGTCAGCCGTGCCGAGGTACCGCAGGCCGCGGTGCTCAACGGCGTGAATGTCAACGTCGCGCGGGCCATCGGCCCCGCGGTGGGCGGCTTGCTGATCGCCGCCACCGGCCCGGCTTCCACATTCGCCTTCAACACGGTGTCGTTCTTCGGCGTACTGGCGGTGCTGTATCGATGGCGGCGGCCGCGGGACCACCGGCCCTTGGGCGCCGAACATGTGACGGCGGCGACCCGGGCCGGCGCGCGCTACATCATGAACGCTCCGCGATTCGCCACCGTGCTCCTGCGGTCCGCGCTGTTCATGATCTTCGCGAGCTGCCTGTGGGCGCTGTTGCCGGCCGTGGCCCGGGGGCCGCTGGGGCTCGGCGCGGGCGGCTACGGCGCGCTGCTGGGCGCCGTGGGTGCCGGGGCGGTGGCCGGAGCTTTCGTGGTCGGCCGCCTGCGCCGGGCGATGGGCGCGAACACCCTGGTGGCCGCGTCCACGATGGCCTACGGCGCGGCCATGGTGGTGATCGGTGCCGGGCCGCGGGGCGGCTTGGTGCTGCCCGCGCTGGTGGTGGCCGGTGCGGCATGGATCGGGGTGCAGTCCACCCTCAACGCCACCGCGCAGGCTCTGCTGCCGGCCTGGACGCGGGCTCGAGCCCTGGCCTACTTCCAGCTCGTCTTCATGGGTGGGCAGACGCTGGGCGCGATCGGCTGGGGTGTGCTCGCGGACCTGGCCGGGATCCGGGCCGCCTTCGTCATACCCGGCTGTGCCCTGCTGCTGACGGCCGTGGTGACCGCCCGGAAACTTCGCCTGGCGCGGACGTCCCTCGACCTGAGCCGGACGCCCTTCTGGCCCGAGCCGGCGGCTGCCCCGGACTCCGACTCCGGGGCCGGCCCGGTGCTCGTCGAGGTGCAATGGCGGGTCGCGCAGTCCAACGCGGAGGCGTTCGTCGATGCCATGGTGCACGTGAGCCGGTCCCGGAAGCGGACCGGTGCCACCCTGTGGGGTCTGTTCCGGGACCTGTCCGATCCCTCCCTGTACGTGGAGACGTTCACCGTGGCCACCTGGCACGAGCATCTGCGTCAGCACCTCGAACGCGGCACGGTGTGGGATCAGGAGCTGGAGGCCGCTGCGCGGGCGCTGACCGTGGCCGGCACCGGGCCGGTGGTCCGGCACCTGATCTGGGCGGACGCACCGCGATCCGCACCAGATCAGTGAGTGCCACGATCAGCGCCGCGTTTCTCAGGCCGGCAGGGTCCAGCGCTGGTTGGCGCCGGCGAAGCAGTCCCAGATCTGCAGGCGGGTGCCGTTCGCCGAGCTGTTGTTCGAGGCGTCGAGGCACTTGTTGCTGACCGGGTTGAGCAGGGTGCCGTTGCTCTGCGCGGTCCAGACCTGGGCGCCCGTGCCGTTGCAGTCGTAGAGCTGGACCAATGATCCGTTGGCGGTGCCCGCGGCGGCGACGTCCAGGCACTTGCCGAGCGCGCGCAGCGTGTTGCCCGCGCCGACGGTCCAGGACTGGGCGTTGCTGCCGTTGCAGTCGTAGAGCTGGATCGCGGTGCCGTTGGCGGAGGAGGCCGAAGCCACGTCGACGCACTTGCCGCCGATGCCCACGATCTGCCCGGTGCGGGTCGAGGATCCCGCCGTCGCGGTCTCGTAGATCGCGCTGACCAGGGAGTTGGCGCCGGTCGCGTCCTGGGAGAGCTCCCAGTTCATGATGCCGCCGGCGTTGGCGAGGGCCCACTGCGTCTTGCGGCGGATCGTCGGCAGCCCGTTGTAGCACTCCTGGGCGCCGTTGATCGTGGCGCAGTCCTGGTTGGCGTACGCCGGGTTGGTCGCGACGATCTGGTTGTAGGGCACGTAGCCGTTGCGGCTGTAGAACGGCACGCCGAGCACGGTCTTGGCCGCGGGCAGGCCCCGGCCCTTCCAGAAGTTCGCGGAGGCGATCGACCAGTCGTAGTTGGCGTGCGGGCTGCCCCCGTCGTACGCCATGATGTTGAGCCAGTCGACGACCCCGAAGACCGACGTGGGTACGCCGTTCGCGGTCGACCCCTCGGAGACGACCGCCGAGGTCAGCAGCTTCCCCTGGCCGTGCAGGGCGGCGCCCAGCTGGGTCATCAGGGCCGCGTAGTTGCTGCCGGAGGTGCCCGGGTCGGGGTACTCCCAGTCGATGTCGATGCCGTCGAGCCCGTACTGGTTGACGACGCCCATGACCGTGTTGACGAAGGTGGTCCGGGTGCTCGTACCGGCGGCCAGCGACTCGAAGGCGGAGTCGTTGCCGTCGTTCCAGCCGCCGATGGCCAGCGAGACCTTGACGTTGTTCTGGTGGCCGAGCGAGACGAGCTGGGACAGCTTCGCCGTGTTCTCGATGGGCTGCAGGGTGCCGTTCGCGTTGGGGAGCGCGAAGGCGTAGTTGATGTGGGTGAGCTTGCTGTACTGGATGCTGGTGACGCTGCCGGCCCAGCTCGGCAGGTAGCCGACGCTCTTGAAGCCGTTCGGCAGCACCGCCGCCTGGGACGGTGCGGGGATGGCCAGTGCCGTCAGCAGTCCCGCGGACAGCGCGGCGAGAACTCTCTTCATTGCTTTCCTTCCGGCGTGGGGGCGCCTGGACGCGGAAAGCTTAGGAAGATTTACTAATAATCGTCAATACATGACGTGATGAAAGGTCGGCGGAAACCCGCTCGCCGGGCGCCGTAGGCTTGGCGGGTGACCGTACGAGTTCGCTTCGCCCCGTCCCCGACCGGCATGTTCCACGTCGGTGGTGCCCGAACCGCCCTGCAGAACTGGATCGTCGCGCAGCAGAGCGGCGGCGCGTTCGTCCTGCGGATCGAGGACACCGACGCGGCCCGCAACCGGCCCGAGTGGACCGAGGGCATCATCTCCGCACTCGACTGGATCGGCATCGAACGGGGTTCCTACGAGGGCCCGTACTTCCAGTCGGCGTACTCCGACGACCAGATCGCCGCCGCCACCCGCCTCTACGGCGAGGGCCGGGCCTACTACTGCGACTGCACCCGCGACGACGTCGTGGCCCGCACGGGCAACACCCACACCGGCTACGACGGCTTCTGCCGCGAGCGCGCGCTCGGGCCGGGCGAGGGGCGGGCCCTCCGCTTCCGGACGCCCGACGAGGGCACCACCGTCGTCACCGACCTGGTCCGCGGCGAGCCGACCTTCGAGAACAAGCTGATCGAGGACTTCGTCATCGCCCGCAGCGACGGCTCACCCGTCTTCCTGCTGGCCAACGTGGTCGACGACATGAGCATGGGCATCACCCACGTCATCCGCGCCGAGGAGCACCTGCCCAACACCCCCAAGCAGCAGCTGCTCTGGGAGGCGCTGGGTGTGAAGCCCCCGGTGTGGGCGCACGTGCCGGTGCTGGTCAACGAGAAGCGGCAGAAGCTGTCGAAGCGCCGCGACAAGGTGGCCCTGGAGTCGTACCGGGACGAGGGCTACCTCGCCGCCGCCATGCGCAACTATCTGATGCTGCTCGGCTGGGCTCCCTCCGGCGACCGCGAGATCGTGCCGTGGCAGGTCATCGAGGAGGAGTACAAGCTCTCCGACGTCAACCACGCCCCGGCGTTCTTCGACGTGAAGAAGCTGCGGGCGTTCAACGGCGAGTACATCCGGGCGCTCTCCACCGAGGAGTTCATCCAGTGCTGCTCGCCGTGGCTGGCGGGCACCGACACCATCCCGGCCCCGCCGTGGGACCCGGCCGCCTTCGACGCCGACGTCTTCACCGACGTCGCGCCGCTCGCGCAGACCCGGATCGCGGTGCTCAGCGAGATCGTCGAGTACGTCGACTTCTTCTTCCTCGCCGAGCCGGTCCAGGACGAGCAGTCGTGGAACAAGGCGATGAAGGAGGGCGCCGCCGAGATCCTCGACGCGGCCGCGGCGGCGTTCGGGGCGCTCGAGGAGTGGGCCGCCGAGCCACTGAAGGGCGCGCTGGAGAAGGTCGGCGAGGAGCGGGGGCTCAAGCTGGGCAAGACCCAGGCTCCCGTACGGGTGGCGGTGACCGGGCGGACGGTCGGGTTGCCGCTCTTCGAGTCGCTCGAGGTGCTCGGGCGGGAGAAGACGCTGGCCCGGATCGCGGCGGCGCGCGGCCGGCTCTGATCGTTCCCCTCCCGGCGGTGCCGCTCATGTGATCACCGCCGGGAAGGGGACGCTCACGCTCGGCGTGATCTCGTTGGCGTGAACATTTCGTGACCATTTCGGTATGCGCATTCCGTGTCCCGTGCCCGGCGGTAACAACGCCCTGGCCAGCCCCGCCGGAGCCCGCCCGGGGCGGCCCGCGGCCCGGGTGACCTCGGCATACGTGAGTTGACCTCGGTGGGTACTATTCGCCCGCTGATCAGCAGTGGTTGCACCCTCTCCCACCCTTTCCGGATAGCTCGAAAAGGTGCCTTCCCGAGATGCGCTCGCGCTCTTCTCCGGGGAGGCTGTGGGTACATGGCGCACAGCAACGATTGCACCAACACCTAGGCGGGGGAGGCCGGACGGTGGCTCGAGGGATGACCAGGCGACTGGGTTCGGCTGTCGTGGCGATGGGCCTCGGGCTGGCGCTGGCCGTGTCCGGCTCCGGCGCGGCGCGGGCCGAGGCGCCCAAGGCCGCCGCCAAGCCGACGGCCGTGGTGATCGCGGGGAAGAACGTCTCCGGCGGCAAGCTCACCGTGCAGCAGGCCGAGCAGGCCGACGTCTTCCAGCGGCTGCTCAGCGAGGTCAACTGGCTCTCGACGGCGACGCCGACCACCACGGCGCCCAAGTCGGACAAGCTCGGGCCGAAGTACACCGCGACCGTCCTGATCAAGGACAAGGCCACCCAGGTGTACGACCTCTATCCGCTCGCCTCGGGCGGCCCCCGCGCCTACCGGCCGGCCAAGCAGCCCACCGGCAAGAAGAGCGCCGGCTGGTTCTACGGCCGGCTCACCATGTCGGAGTCGCTGCGCATCAGCGGCGTCCCGCTGGAGGAGAAGCCGGACCTGGTCGCCGGCGGCATCGGCGGCGGGATCGGCTCGGACGTGGAGACCGAGGAGCTCGACCCGGTCGCCGTGGGCCAGGACGTGGTCAACGAGGTGCAGCGGCTGTTCCTGCTCAACGGCGCCGTGCTCCTGGTCGTGCTGGCCGGCCTCGCCGGGGTTGCCTTCCTGATCCGCCGCCGGGTCTGAGCCGCACCCGATCCATCGCCGGGCCCGTCGCTTCCGCGGCGGGCCCGCTGCGTCTCACCCGGCCGGCCGTACCGGGACCTTCAGGATGGGGCAGGCCGGGGCCGGCACGTTGCAGCGCTCCCCCAGCCCGAAGGCGTCGAGCAACCTGGGGTCCGTCGCCACGTCGGCCGCCTCGCGCGTGGACAGCGGCGGCTCGCCGAGCTCCTCGTCGCCGGTGCCCCGCTCGCCCGTCGCCTGCACAGCCACCGTGCGCCCGTCCACCACGCGCCGGGCGATGACCTCGTGCACCTGCCAGTCCTTGTCGTCCGTGTCGGCGTAGCGGGCGTACTCGAAGCCCGACTCCGTGGTGTCCGGCTTGGCGCACGCGTGCGGGTCGGCCAGCACCGGCAGGCACAGCCCGGCCGGCGCGTCGTAGACGGCGACCTCGATCAGGCCGTGCGGCCGGCCCTTCTCGTCGAGCACCGAGTACTGCCGCCAGCCCGGCCCGGTGAACGGCTCCCGGGGCACGATCCGCCGGTCCTGCGCGTCGACCGGCCGGCTCAGCACGGCGAGCACGTGATCCAGCTCGGCGGACGGGCGCGGCTGGGCGACCGCCACGGCGGCCGTCGAGCGCGGTTTGCTGCCGGGCAGGAGGACGGTCGTGAGGCCGTACCCGAGCAGGATGACGATCGCCACCGTGGCCAGCCCGGCGAGGACCACCGCACGGGCCCGCCGGCGCCGCAGCCGCTCGGCCTCCCCCACGATGTCGGCGACCGCATCCCCGACCGGTGGCTCCCCGGCGCAGGCCCGCTCGAGCACCGCGGTCATCGCCGCGCTCATCGGCCGGCCACCGGCTGCCCGGCGGGGAGCAGGTCACGGAACGCTTCCAGGCCCTCCGCCTCGTACTCCGTGACCTTGTTGCCGTCGAG
Source organism: Actinoplanes oryzae (assembly GCF_030757795.1). Classification (GTDB taxonomy): domain Bacteria; phylum Actinomycetota; class Actinomycetes; order Mycobacteriales; family Micromonosporaceae; genus Actinoplanes. Next base: position 15,145 of record NZ_JAUQWH010000096.1, on the reverse strand, counting down.
CCCGAGCACGTCGGCGGTCTCCGCCACCGCCAGATGGCAGAAATGATGCAGCACGAGCACCGCGCGGCACTTCGGCGGAAGGCGGCGCAGCGCGTCGAGGACGAGCACGGTGTACGCGTCCCGGAGCGCCGCCTGCGTGTCGTCGTGCCCGGCCTGCTCGGGGGCGACGAACACGTGTTCCCGGCGGCTGTGACCGGGCTTGAAGGCGGCCATCAGATCCGCGTACGCCCACAGGTCCAGGTCCCCCACCCCGGGGTCCGTGAGCGCCCGGGCCAGCGTGAGGCGCGCCAGGTCACCGGCCCGCGCCCAGTCGCCGCACATGAGGAAGGCGGCGCGGCGCAGGTGGGCGTACCGCTGCGCCACGTATTCATCCGTCATTTGCCCCTTTATAGGGCAATCGGCGGGGCCCGGAGTCCCGAATGCCCCTCACACGACCCGGACGGTGACCTCCACGAGCCGGACGAGGTCCTCGAGGTCCGCGTCGAACTCGGCGCGGGCGGCCTGCTCGTCGCCCTCCGCCGGGTTCGCCGGGTCCGGGCTCGCGCCCGGCGTGCTTGCCTGCAGCGCGTCTGCTTCCGGCGGGCCTGCCTGCGGCTGGCTTGCTCGCGGTGGGCCTGCCTGCGGCGCGGTCGGGTCGTTGCCTTCGGGGAGGCCGCCGGTGACTTCGCCGGTCGTGTAGCCGAGCAGGAACGCGCAGATCATCCGGGTCAGGCGCGGGACGTGCGCGGCGGGCACCCCGGCGTCGTGCAGGGTGGCGCGCAGGGCCGCGGTGAGCCAGCTGCCGCCGGGCGAGGGCCGGTTCAACAGCAGCGGGTACGCGCCCGGGTGGCGCCGGGAGAGCGCCCGCACCGCCCGCCCGAGCGCCCGCAGCCGGTCACGCCAGTCGATGTCGGCGGGATCGGTGCCGTACCGGTCGCCCAGCTCCAGGTGCAGCAGATCCACCAGGCCGTCGAGCAGGGCGTCCTTCCCCCCGACGTACGGGTAGAGGGCCATCGACGTCAGCCCGACCCGCTCCGCGACGGCCCGCATGGACATCGCCCCGAGCCCGCGTTCGTCGACCAGCGCCAGCGCCTGATCCAAAATGAGCCGTCGCTTGTCGTCCACGTGCCCACCGTGTCGGTGCCCGCACCCCGAGCCCGCCGGACGCGCCGGAGAGCATCCGTCAGTCACACCACCGAGTGAGCGAACTCCCCGGCAGCGTCAGCAGCGGCGGGCGGGCGGCCCCGGCGGCGTCAGCACCAGCGGCGGGGCGGGCGGCCCGGCGGCGTCAGCACCAGCGGCGGGGCGGGCGGCCCCGGCCGGCGGCCCGGCGGCGGGGGCGGACGGCGCCGTGGACGTGGGCGCCGGCCCAGCCGTGGAGGTGGGTTCGGCAACCGACCCGGTGCGGGATGTCATCGGCGGGATCGTCGGTGTCGGGAGTCACGGTCAGCAACGGCGAACCGGCCGGGACGACGAACACGGACTCCTCGGCGGCGCTCTCGTCCGCGTGGTCGTGTTCGGCTTCGGGGCACAGATTCTCGAGTTCCGCCATGCGCCGCCTCCCTCCCTCTCCTGCTCGTCTCCGGGTACCCGGTCCCATCGGCACCGTGCCGTCCGGCTTGACCTTCCCGGGCCGCGAGTTCCGCTCGGCTTGCGGCCACGGGCGGCGCTGCCCGAGGTCGCTCCCGGCAATGGATCACCAGGTCGCGCCGGTTCCGCAACTCGTGCGGCCCAGGACGACACCATGCCAGGTCACCCACCGGAATGGCGGTGAGGGCGCACCGCTATTACCGATAAACAACCCAAAAGGGACAGGATGCAGCGGGCGCCGGAGACGATTGTGCCCCCGCGAACGGGGTTCGAGAAGGGGCCGGGCGAACCGCCCCCGCGCGCCCACGGCGGGGCCTGACATGCTGGGCGAGTGGCACAGGTGAGCAAGTCGTCGCGGGGTTCGTCCGCTCCGCCGCTGGCCGCCACCCTGCGCCGGGTCGAGCGCAACGCCGGGTCGCTCGCCTCGGCGGGCGTGGCCCGGATGGAGGAGACGCTCCCCTGGTTCCGGGCGTTGCCGGCCGAGCAGCGCTCCTCGGTGATGCTCGTCGCCCAGGCCGGCATCCGCTCGCTGGTCGAATGGCTGCGGTCGGGCGGCAACGCGGCGGGCACCCAGGAGCTGTCCGACGAGGTCTTCGCCGCCGCGCCGCGCTCGCTGGCCCGGTCGCTCACGCTGACGCAGACGGTGCAGCTCATCAAGGTGGTCATCGACGTCGCGGAATCGCAGGTCAGCGAGCTGGCGGCGGCCGGGGAGAAGGAGGCGCTGACCGAGGCGATCCTCAAGTTCTCCCGGGAGATCGCCTTCTCCGCGGCCCGGGTGTACGCCCGGGCCGCCGAGGTGCGCGGCTCCTGGGACGCCCGGCTCCAGGCGCTCCTGGTCGACGCCCTGCTGCGCGGCGACTCGTCCGACGTGCTCGCCAGCCGGGCAGCCGCGCTGGGCTGGGCGGACGCGCCGCCGGTCGCCGTGGTCGTGGGCCGCTCCCCCGGCGGAGACCACACCGCGGTGCTGCACGCCGTCTACCGGGCGGCTCGGCGGGCCCGGGTCGAGGTCATCGGCGGCGTCCACGGCGACCGGATCGTCGTCGTGATGGGCGGCGCCGCGGACCCGATCGCCAGCGCGGAGCAGCTGTCGGGCGCCTTCGGCGACGGCCCGATCGTCGTCGGGCCCGCCGTGCAGTCGCTCGACCACGCCACCGAGTCGGCGCGCGCGGCCCTGGCCGGGTATCGGGCCGCCCCCGCCTGGCCCGGCGCCCCGAAACCGGTCGCCGCCGACGCGCTGCTGCCGGAGCGCGCGCTGGCCGGCGACCCCGAGGCCCGGCGCGCGCTGCGGACCGAGGTCTTCGGATCATTGTCCCGGGCCGGGGGGAGCCTGCTGGAGACGCTGGACGCGTTCTTCGCCACGAACGGCGTGCTGGAGAGCGCGGCCCGCGAGCTGTACGTGCATCCGAACACGGTCCGCTACCGGTTGAAGCGGGTGGCCGAGGTCACCGGCCTGTCGCCCCTGGACGGCCGTGACGCCTTCGGACTCCGGATGGCCCTCGCCGTGGGCCGGCTCGATCCGGCGAGCTGAGTGACTGCGGACGGCGCTTGCCACGAAGCTCCGGGCCGGCGAGCGGACAGCGTCTCGCCACCGAAACCCCGACTCGGCGAGCGGACAGCGCTCGCCACGAAACCCTCCGACCCGGAGAGCGGACAGCGTCTCGCCGCGTCTCGCCATGGAAGACCCCGATCCGGCAAGCTGAGCGACGGGGTGCACGGCTGCCGCGGCCTGGTGGCAGGTCAGCCCGGCACGCGCGGCAGAGCCTGAGCGGTGCAACCAGGTCGCGGTGAAACCACGTGACTGCACGTAGGCCGTATTTGCCAAAAGAGCTGGAGTGCGACGCAGCTCACGCGAACGACGCTGGGGCGAGTGGGCAACTGGCAGGCCTTTGAATCCGCTCGAAATGGTTCATAGCGGACCCCCTCTTGTAGGAACCCCACAACCGGGGTCGTAGGGTTTGGTCCCGTGCGGCACCTCCTGAACGGGCTCCCATCCGGAAGAGTCGGTTACGTGCTCGCTGTTCTCTCTCCCGGCCAGGGCTCGCAGAAGCCCGGCTTCCTCGCTCCCTGGCTCGACCTTCCCGGCGCCGAGGCCCGCCTCGCCTGGTGGTCCCTGCTGGCCGGCGTCGACCTCGTGCACCTGGGCACCCGGGCCGATGCCGAGGAGATCAAGGACACCGCCCGGACGCAGCCGCTCCTGGTCGCCGCCGCGCTGCTGGCGGCCGAGCAGCTGCCGCTCGCCAGCGTGGACGTCGTCGCCGGGCACAGCGTCGGCGAGCTGGGCGCCGCGGCGGTCGCCGGGGCGCTGACCCCGGAAACGGCCATCGCGCTGGCGGGGGTTCGCGGCCGGGAGATGGCCGCCGCGTGCGCGCTGGAGCCCACCGGCATGAGCGCGGTGCTGGGCGGCGACGCCGACGAGGTGGTCGCGGTGCTCGAGAAGCACAAGCTCTACCCGGCGAACCGCAACGGTGCCGGCCAGATCGTCGCCGCCGGCGCGATGGACGCCCTGGCCGCCCTCGCCGAGGAGCCGCCGCCGTCCGCGCGGGTGCGGGCGCTGGCCGTCGCCGGGGCGTTCCACACGCCGTACATGGGTCCCGCCGAGCAGGCCCTCGGCGCGGTCGCGGCCGGGGCGACCGCCACCGACCCGGCGCGCGTGCTCCTGTCGAACTTCGACGGCGGCGCCGTGACCGACGGCCGCGAGCTGCTGCAGCGCCTCGTGCGGCAGGTGACCGCGCCGGTGCGCTGGGACCTGGTGATGGCGGGCCTGCGCGAGCGGGGCGTGACCGGCATCATCGAGCTGCCGCCCGCCGGCACCCTCGCCGGGCTGGTCAAGCGGGAGCTCAAGGGCGACAACGCCCCCGAGATCGTCACCCTCAACACCCCCGGCGACCTGGACGCCGCGCGCGACCTGATCGCCCGCCACGGGGGCCCCGTCGGCACCGAGCACGAAGGAGCAACAGCATGACCGCGGGTTCCCGCATCGTGGCGATGGGCCACTACCAGCCCTCGCGTGTGGTCACCAACAACGATCTCGCCGAGATCGTCGACACCAACGACGAGTGGATCCGTTCCCGCGTCGGGATCGCCGAGCGCCGCGTCGCCGACTCGGAGTCGGTCGCCGACATGGCCACCTTCGCCGCGGAGAAGGCCCTCGCCTCCTCCGGCCTCGCCGCCGCCGACATCGACATGGTCGTCGTCGCGACGTGCTCCTCGATCGACCGCTGCCCCAACGTCGCCACCCGCGTCGCGGCCCGGCTCGGCGTCAACGCCCCGGCCGCGTTCGACTTGAACACGGCGTGCTCCGGATTCTCGTACGGGCTGGGGACGGTCGACCACGCCATCCGCGCCGGCGCCTCCCGCAACGCCATCGTCATCGGCGCCGAGAAGCTCTCGGACCTGACGGACTGGACCGACCGCAGCACCGCCGTCCTCTTCGGCGACGGTGCCGGTGCCGCCGTGGTCACCGCCGCCGCCGAGGGCGAGCAGACCGGCGTCGGGCCGGTGCTCTGGGGCTCCGCCCCGGACAAGGGCGACGTGCTGCGCATCGAGGGCCGGCAGCCGTACATCCAGCAGGAGGGCCAGATCGTCTTCCGCTGGGCCACCACCGAGCTCGCGCCCTTCGCGCTGCAGGCGCTCGAGCGGGCCGGCGTGCGGCCCGACGAGATCGCCGCCTTCGTGCCGCACCAGGCCAACACCCGCATCATCGACGGCATCGTCAAGCGCCTGGGACTCGGCCCCGACGTCGTCGTCGCCAAGGACCTCGTCGAGTCGGGCAACACGTCCGCCGCGAGCATCCCGCTGGCCCTGTCCAAGCTGATCGAGCGCCGCGAGGTGCCCTCGGGCGCCCCGGTCCTGCTCTTCGGCTTCGGCGGCGGCCTCACCTACGCCGGACAGGTCATCCGTTGTCCGTGATGCTTCACGCGCACCTTCCGCACGACCACCGCTGAGAGGAAACACCACCCATGGCAACCCGCGAAGAGATCACGTCCGGCCTCGCCGAGATCCTGGAGGAGGTCGCCGGCGTGAACCCGGGCGACGTCGCCGAGGACAAGAGCTTCACCGACGACCTGGACGTGGACTCGCTCTCCATGGTCGAGGTCGTGGTGGCCGCCGAGGAGAAGTTCGGCGTCAAGATCCCGGACAACGAGGTCCAGAACCTCAAGACCGTCGGCGACGCCGTCTCCTTCATCGAGGCGAACCACTGACATGAGCAGCACAGACGTCGTCGTCACCGGGCTCGGCGCGACGACCCCGCTAGGCGGGGACGTCGCGTCCACCTGGGACGCTCTGCTCGCCGGCCGCTCCGGGGTGACTCCGCTCACCCAGGAGTGGGCCGCGCAGCTGCCTGTCCGCATCGCCGCCCAGCTCGCGGTGGACCCGTCCGAGGTCATCGAGCGCGTCAAGATGCGCAAGCTCGACCGCTCGGAGGCCATCGCCCTCATCGCCGCGAAGCAGGCCTGGCTCGACGCGGGCCTCGAGGACTCCGGGCTGGACCCGGAGCGCCTGGCCGTCAGCTTCGGCAGCGGCATCGGCGGGGCCACGACCCTGCTCAACCAGGACGACATCCTGGAGGCCTCCGGGCCGCGCCGGGTCAGCCCGCACACCGTGCCGATGCTCATGCCCAACGGCCCCGCCGCCTGGGTCGGCATCGACCTCAAGGCGCGCGCCGGCGTGCACGCCATGGCCAGCGCCTGCGCCACCGGCGCCGAGGCCCTGTCGCTGGGCCTCGACATCATCCGCTCCGGCCGCGCCGACGTGGTCGTCGCGGGCGGCACGGAGGCGGTCATCCACCCGCTGCCGCTGGCCGGCTTCTCCTCGATGCGGGCCATGTCGACCCGCAACGACGAGCCCGAGCGGGCCTCCCGCCCCTGGGACAAGGGCCGCGACGGCTTCGTCATGGGCGAGGGCGGCGGCGCCCTCATCCTCGAGCGCGCCGACCACGCCGTCGCCCGGGGCGCCCGGATCTATGCGCGCCTGGCCGGCACCGGCATCACCTCCGACGGCTTCGACATCGTCCAGCCCGACCCGGAGTGCAAGGGCGGCATCCGCGCCATGACCAAGGCAATCCAGGACGCCGGCCTGACCGGCGCCGACATCGCCCACGTCAACGCGCACGCCACCTCCACCCCGGCCGGCGACATGGGCGAGATCCTGGGCATCAAGACCGCGATCGGCGACCACCCGGTCATCACGTCCACCAAGTCGATGTCCGGCCACCTCCTGGGTGCCGCCGGCGCGCTCGAGTCGATCGCGACCATCCTCGCGATCCGCGACAGCGTCGTCCCCCCGACGATCAACCTGGACGACCCGGACGACCGGCTCGACCTCGACGTCGCCGCCCACAAGGCCCGCCCGCTGGAGATCGCCGCAGCCATGAACAACTCGTTCGGCTTCGGCGGCCACAACGTCGCGGTGGTCTTCACCCGGTACTGAGCTTCATCCGGCAGGGGCGTTCCACCTCGGTGGGGCGCCCCTGCTGCCTGCTCACCGCTGCTGGGTGGTGACCAGGACCTTTCCGCGTACGGCGCCCGCCTCGGCCAGCCGGTGCAGCTCGGGCAGGTCGGCGAGGTCGCGACGGTCGCTGATGTCGAGCGTGATCGTCCCGGCGTCCACGAGCCCGGCCAGCGTCTTCAGGTCACCGGGAGAGTTGCGTACCACCATGTGCCAGGCCCGCACCTCGGCCGTGGGCTCCACCGGCGTCGCCACCGTGACGACCCGGCCCCCGGCCCGCACCAGCCCCGGCAGGGCGCGCGCCGCGTCGGCCCCGATCGCGGCGCAGTTCACGACGGCGTCGACCGGACGGCCCGGCTCGAGCGGTCCGGCGGTGTAGTCCAGCACCACGTCCGCCCCGAGCCGCCGGACCGTGGCGGCGCTGCGGGGGCTCGCGGTCGCCACCACGTACGCCCCCAGATGCTTGGCGATCTGCACCGCGAACGTCCCGATGCCCCCGCCGGCCCCGTTGATCAGCACCCGCTCCCCCGCCACCACGCGCGCATGCTCGACCACGGCCTGCCACGCGGTCATCCCCGCCAGCGGCAGCACGGCGGCATCCGCCAACGGCACCGACCGCGGCGCCGCGACCAGCCGTTCCTCGGGCCCCACCGCATAGCCGGCGGCCGCGCCGTGGTCCAGCATCCCGATCACGGGCACGCCCCCGACCGTCCCGGCCACGTCCCACCCCAGCGTGAGCGGAAACTCAACCGGAAACATGCCGGCCAGCTTCCCGCCGCGCAACGCCGCCTCGGTCGGGTTCAGCGACGTGGCAACCACCCTGATCAGCGCCTCGCCCCGCGCGGGAAAGGGCTGCGGAACGTCGTCGATCCGGACGACCTCCGGCCCCCCGTACTCATGAATGCGCGCCGCTCTCATCCCCCGACGGTACGGCCGCCCGCCGTCATCATCCAGAGTGGACCTTCTCCGGGGCGCGAGTCACCGCCGTCGACCCCACGGGCGGGAGCGCCTGTGAGTCCCGCAGGTCGCACCAGCTCACGAATGAAGCGGCACCACCGTGGCCACCAGCAGAGTCACGCCGGCTCACGGCTAGAGCGCGCAGCCGTGGTCGCCAGCAGGGGCGCGGCCTACGGATGGAGCGTAGGCGGCCGTGGCGGCCTCGGGTCGCGGCTGGCTTATGCGGTGAGAGGTGAGCGCAGGGGCCAGGCGCCGGGGCTGCCCTACGCTGCCGCGCCGCGTCTCGGGGGCGCGGGGTGGGATGCGCACGCGTCAAGGGTGCGGCGAGGCGGGCTGGCCGAACGCGCCGGGCTGCGCGGAGGGGGGCGGACTGGGCGAACGAGCCGGGCTGCGCGGACGAGCCGGGCTGCGCGGACGAGCCGGGCTGCGCGGACGAGCCGGGCTGCGCGGACGAGCCGGGCTGCGCGGACGAGCCGGGCTGGCCGAACGAGCCGGGCTGCGCGGAGGGGGCGGACTGGGCGAACGGGGCGGGCTTGGCGAACGGGGTTACTTGGCGCAGGCGCCAGGCTGACGGGGCGGGCTGGGCGAAAGGGGGCGGGCTGAGCGGACGGGGTTACTTGGCGCAGGCGGTGCGGGGGAGCTTGCCGACGGCGACTGGGGATTTGCCGGGGGCTTTGGCCTTGCCGGCGAGGACGGCGGCGAGGGCTTTGAGGGCGAGGGGGCTGGAGGAGTAGGTGGCCAGGAGGGTGGGGCTCTTGGCCTGGGCGAGGAGGGTGGGGACGTCCATCATGACCGTGACCGCGGCGGCGGGGCTGAGGTCGGGCTGCTTGTCGCCGTAGCCGACCAGGTGGACGATCGTGCCGCCCGTGGGCTGGACGGTGAGGCCGGCGGCCTGGAGGGCGGCGGTGAGGTCGGCGCGGGCGGTCTCGCGGCCCTCGCTGGTGGTGATCGTGATCGGGCCGGTGACGAGGGGGCCCTGGCAGCGGCCGCGGAGGACCGTGACCGCCGCGGCGTCGGCGGCCGAGACGGCACGCTGGTGGGCGGGCGAGCCCACGGTGGTGAGGGCGGGCTGCGGCTTGGCGGCCAGGCGGAACTTCAGGGTCAGGATGCGGGTGACCGCCTCGACCAGGCGCTCGCGCTTGAGGGAGCCGCTCGCCAGGCCGGCCAGGATGCCGTCGCGGGCGCCGGCGAGGTCCGGGGGCATGAGGAGCATGTCGTTGCCGGCGTTGAGGGCGCGGACCGCCGCCTCGCCCGCGGGCCACTTCATGGCCGGCGCCATGTTCATCGCGTCGGTGATCGCGACGCCCTTGAAGCCGAGGCTCGTGCGGAGGACGTCCGTCATGATCTTGTGCGAGAAGGTGGCGGCGACGCCCTTGTCGAGGGCCTCCACGTCGAGGTGGCCGGACATGACGACCGAGGCGCCCGCGGCGATGCCGGCCGCGAACGGCGGGCGGTCCTGCTGCTGCCACTGGGCGAGCTGCTGGCGGACGACCGGCAGGCCCTCGTGGCTGTCGCCCGTGGTGTGCCCGTGCCCCGGGAAGTGCTTGACGGCCGCCGCCACGCCGGCCTGCTCGATCCCGCGCACGGCGGCGCCCACCTGCGCGGCGTTGGCCTTGGCGTCGGCGCCGTAGGACCGGGAGCCGATCACCGTGTTGCCCTGCGGCCCGAGGGTGTCGGCCACCGGGGCGAAGTCGAGGTTGATGCCCATGGCGGCCAGCTCCTCGCCGGCGGCCCGCCACGCGCCCCGGGTCAGCGTGGGCTTGCCCCCGGCGCCGAACGTCATCGCGGACGGCAGCAGCGTCACGCCGGACTTGACGCGGGTCACCACGCCGTATTCCTGGTCGGTGCCGATCAGCAGGGGCACCCCGCCGGGCAGCGCGCGGGCCGCCGCCTGCAGGCCGTCGGTGAGGGTGCGCACCTGCTGCGGGTTGTCGACGTTGGTGGCCGGGTTGGTCTTGCCGGTCGGGTCCTCGGGCGTGAACGCGACGAGGATCAGGCCGCCCAGGTGGAACTTCGCGATCATCTCGGCCGGCGTGCGCACGCCGGCGATCGTCTGGTTGCCCGCGGCGGCGGCCTCGTCGACGTCGGTGGCACTCCCCCCGTACGCGTAAGGCATCAGCACCTGCCCCGCCAGATCCGCGTCGCTCAGCGTGGCGACCACCTGGCGCGCGTGGGCCGCGGGATCGGCCGGGGCGCCCTGGGCACCGGCGGAGGCACCCGCGGCGGGCGCTCCCCCGGGCACCGCGCCCGACGCCGGCGCGGACGGCATGGCCGAGCCGGGCGCGGCAGCACTCGACGCGGCGCCGGCCTGGGGCTTGCCGGAGCTGGACGTGTCGGGACCGCACGCGGCCAGTAGCACCAGCAGCGGCACGGTCACAGCAGCACGAAACGCCCTCGACATGGCCGCCATTGGATCAGAGCCGCCGACGGCCGACAAATCAGCCCTGTGGACAACTCGAAGCCCGAGGTGACCGCCCTGTGGACAACGTCGTGCCCGGGCGAGCGGCCTCAGCCGACGCGGGTGAGCAGCGTCAGCGGGGCGCCGTCGCCGGCATATCGGTAGGGCTCCAGCTCGGCGTCCCACGCCGTGCCGAGCGCCTTGTCGATGGCGTGCGACAGCGCCTCGGGAGCCCGGGTGGCGGCCATGATGGCGCGCAGCCTGTCCTCACCGAGCTGGATGTCGCCCGAGGCGCCGATCGTGCCGCGCCACAGGCCACGGCCCGGCACGTGCATGAAGCGCTCACCGTCGACGCCGGGGCTCGGCTCCTCGGTGACCTCGAAACGGATCATGGGCCACTGCCTGAGGGCAGCAGCCAGCTCGGCGCCAGTGCCGGGCCTTCCTGTCCAGCTGCACTCGGATCGTCGCATGCCGGGATCGACCGGCTGCGCCGTCCAGTGCAGGGTGACCGGCGCGGTCAGGACGCGCGCGATCGCCCACTCGACGTGCTGGCACACGGCGAGTGGGGTCGAGTGGACGTATACGACGCCACACGTTGGCACGGTGACCTCCCGGAGACCGAGGTGCGTCTTCCCCTACGACCTCGACCGCGGTTGATCGTGCTCCATGATGCCGGGTGGTACGGATGGTGCGCCAGAGAAACCGCAATATCGACTTGGAATGGCCGTCGAGGCACATCAGGCATAACGGTCGTGAGCCGTCCCACGTCGCGGCTCCGAGCCGGTCGTGTAGGCTTGATGCGGCTTTTTCTGCCGACCTACGTTCTTCCCAAGGAGCACCGCCGTGGCGCAAAACACCTCGAAGACCGCCCGCGCATCCGTCCGCGCCGGCCAGGCCGGCCAGGGTGGCGCGCTGAGCGTGCTCGGTGAGTTCAAGTACCTCATCCCGCTCGCGGACGGCCGGTTCGCCTACGTGCGCAACCTGACCAACGGCAAGACCAACCGCCTCAAGACGGACTCGGACGCCTTCGTCGAGGAGATCCGCGTCCTCTCGGCCGCCGGCCACGGCGCCAAGATCCGCACCGAGCTGCAGACCCTCGACTCGGAGTTCCCGCAGCACGGCTGGGGCGCCACCGAGAAGCGCCTCGCCGACGCCGGCGTCTTCGAGGGCTGAGCAACCCGCCGCACAACGCATTAGGCGCTCCCGGGAGAACTCGGGGGCGCCTTTGGCGTGTCCGGAGCACGGCGGTCGCGGGTCGACGAGCACGGCAATCCCGGAGGGCACGAAGGCGGCGGCGCAAGAACGGTGAGTGCACGAAGGCGGCGGCACGACAACGGTGAGTGCACGAAGGCGGCAGCACGACAACGGTGAGTGCACGAAGGCGGCAGCACGACAACGGTGAGTGCAGCCGCCGCCAGGAGACGTCGACCCTGGAGGCAGCGACGGGTCGAGGTCAGTCGCCGCCGGAAGAGGTCGAGGCCGGCGGCAGGACGGACCGGGGTCGGTCGCCGCCGCGGGAGTCGGGCGCGGCGGCAGGACGGACCGGGGTCGGTCGCCGCCGCGGGAGTCGGGCGCGGCGGCGGGACCGGCCGGGGTCAGTCGAGGAGGGTGACCAGGCCGGTGTCGAGGTCGTACACCGCTCCCGCGATGCTCACCCGCCCCGCCGCCACGGCCTCCGGGACACCGGCGATCTCCCGCATGCGCCGGACCGTACGCGAGACGTGCTCGCGCATCGCCTTCGTGCTCACCTCCGGGTCGTCGAGGCCCACCGCCTCCGCGGCCGGGGCGATCTCCTCGACCAGGTAGCCGACGTCGCCGTCCGGCTTGTCCCCCGAGCGCAGCGCGCCGATCGTGGCGTCGACCGCGCCGCAGCGGACGTGGCCGAGGACCATGATCAGCGAGACGTTGAGGGCGGCGACCGCGAAGCCGACCGAGCCCAGGACGGCACGGTCCACCACGTGGCCGCCGGAGCGGACGACGCAGATGGAGCCGAAGGTCTGGTCGAAGATGGCCTCCAGCGGCACCCGGGAGTCGATGCAGCCCAGGATCACCGCCTGCGGCTGCTGGCCGCCGGACACCGACGCGGCGGCGGCGACCTCGTGGCCGTGGCGCGGCCGGCCGGTGACGAAGCGCTGGTTGCCGGCCAGCAGCTCCGCCAGGGCTGCTTCGGGCCGCACGATCGGCTGCGGGCTAGTCGTCATGAGTTCAGATTCTCTACGAGCGGCCCGCCGCGTACAGAGGGTGGGAGCCACATCACTGTCACGGACAGCCCGGTGGCCGGTTTCGATAGCTTTTCGCGCTCGCGCGAGTGATCCTAGTTACCTGCGGGTACAACGGCGTGCACACGTCGACCACCGGAGGTGCCCCATGCTCGAGCAGTCGGAGCTCACCCTCGCCGACGGCGTGACCCTGAGCGTGGAGGCGTCGGGCCCGCGCCGGGCGCCCGTCACGGTCGTCTTCCTGCACGGATGGTGCCTCGACCGGCACACGTGGCGGCATCAGACCGCGGCGCTGGCCGATACTGACACCCGGGTCGTGAGCTACGACGCCCGTGGGCACGGGCGCTCCGGGACGACCCGGCTGCACGCGGCCACCGTGCGCCAGCTGGGCGAGGATCTGGCCGAGGTGATCGACGCGTACGCCCCACGCGGCCCGGTCGTGCTGGCCGGGCACTCCCTGGGCGGCATGACGATCATGGAGTACGCGGACCTGTACCCCGAGGTGTTCGCCGAGCGGGTCGCGGGTCTGCTGTTCGTGTCCACCACCGCCGAGGGGGCCACGCACACCTGTTACGGGCTGCCGCGGCCGCTCACCCCGGCCCTGCGCCTCGCCGAGCAGACCGGCGCCGGAGTGCTCGCACGGCTCGGGGCGTGGCGCCCGCACCGGTACGCGAAGCCCGCCCTCCAACCGGCCGTCCGGTGGCTGCTCTTCGGCGACGACTACGACCGGGCCGACCTGGACACCACCATGGCGGCCGTCAACCGGGCCACGTTGCGCTCGATCGGCGGCTTCCGTGCCTCGGTGGGCGCCCAGCACCGGCTCGACACGCTGGCCGAGCTGGGGAACGTGCCGGCGGCCGCGCTCGTGGGCGACAAGGACCGTCTGACCCCGCCGGCCTGCGCCGAGTCGATCGCCGACGCGCTGCCCGGGACCGAGCTGACCGTGTGCGAGGGCGCCGGGCACATGTTGATGATGGAGCGCCCCGACGTCGTCACGGCCGCGCTGACCGGCGTACTGGAGAAGGCAGTGGCATGCGGGAGGCGCGACAGTTACGGGAAGGCCGCGTAGAGATTTGTCCGGTATCGACAAGTTGGGGCGATAAACTACGGCCCCCATTGTCGACGGTCGGCCCCGGGCAGGAGTAAGTTCGATTGCCCCCTTCGCACAGGTGGACCTCGGGGGTCACAGCGGGAACCACCAGCGGGGAGCAGACGGACTTGAGCGACGCCCACGTCCTGCAACAGGAGATCGCGGTCGAGCAGGAGCACGTCGACCGGGTGTACTCCCGGCTCGCCGACCTGCGCCGCGAGGCTTCCCGCGCCGAGAAGGAGGGCTATCAGCTCGCCGGCGTGGGCACGTTCGGCGCCCTGGTGGAGCGCGACGCGATGGTCTTCCACGCGGCGCGGCGCCGGCACGCCCTGGACACCGAGTACGAGGGCCTGGTCTTCGGGCGCCTCGACCTCACCACGGGCGCCCGGCACTACGTGGGCCGCATGGGCATCCGCGACGAGGACTCCCAGTCGCTCGTGGTGGACTGGCGCGCGCCCGCGGCCTCGGCGTTCTACCGGGCCACGCCGGCCGAGCCGCTCGGGGTCGTGCGCCGCCGCATGATCCAGTCGAGCCGCGAGCGGGTCACCGGCATCGAGGACGACCTGCTCGACCCGGACAACGCGCCGGACGACATGGCGATCGTCGGCGACGGCGCGCTGCTGGCCAGCCTGTCCAAGGCGACCGGGCGCGGCATGCGGGACATCGTCGCCACGATCCAGCGCGAGCAGGACGAGGCGATCCGGTCCTCCGCGTCCGGCGTGACGATCGTCACCGGCGGCCCCGGCACCGGGAAGACCGCCGTGGCGCTGCACCGGGCGGCGTACCTGCTCTATGCGGACCGCAACCGCTTCGCCGGCGGCGGCATCCTGGTGGTCGGCCCGTCCGGGGTGTTCGTCGACTACATCGCGACGGTGCTGCCGTCGCTGGGCGAGGACACGGCGACGCTGCGCTCGCTCGGCTCGCTCGTGCCCGGCTACGACGCCACCCGGGTCGACCCGACGCCCGTCGCGGCGATCAAGGGCTCCCTGCGCATGCGCCGCGTCCTCGAGCGCGCCTCGCACGACGCGGTGCCGGGCGGCCCGACCGAGCTGCGGCTGCTCTACCGGGGGACGCTGCTGCGCCTCGACGCCGGTGACCTCGATCGCATCCGGCGCAAGGCGCTGCCCCGCGGGGCACGCCGCAACGAGGTACGCGGCCACGGCTTCGACCGGCTCTTCGACGCCCTGTGGGCCCAGGCCCGCGAGTCGATCCGCAACCTGCCCGAGAAGCGCGACTTCGAGGCGGAGCTGGCCGACCGCGCCGACTTCCGGGAGTTCCTCAAGCTGTGGTGGCCCCGGTTCACGCCGATGCGGGTGCTGCGGTGGCTGGCCGATCCGGCGCGGCTCCGGGCGTACGCCAACGGGGTTCTGTCGAAGGACGAGATCGCGCAGTTGCAGGGGTCGTTCGACGCGCTGGCCGAGCGGGGCCCCACGATCGCGGACGTGGCGCTGCTCGACGAGCTCG
>NZ_JAUQWH010000095.1 GCF_030757795.1 Actinoplanes oryzae | reverse complement strand
TGCTGCTGCTGGTCGGCGGGTGGCCCCAGACCTGGTACGCCTGGCGCGAAGTCATGCCCGCCCTCGCCCGCGAGCACACCGTCGTCGCCGTCGACTCGCGCGGCGCCGGGCTCTCCGCCAAGCCCGACGACGGGTACGACGCCGGCACCCTCGCGGCCGATCTGGTCGCGCTGATGACCGCGCTCGGGCACGACCGGTTCGACGTGGCCGGGCACGACATCGGCACCTGGACCTCGTACGCCCTCGCCGCCGATCACCCCGGCCGGGTACGCCGGCTCGCCGTCGTCGAAGCGGTGATCCCCGGCCTCACGCCCTCGCCGCCCGTCTTCGGCCCGGCCGCGCTCAACCACAAGCTCTGGCAGATCGGCTTCAACCGGCTCACCGACCTCAACGAGGAGCTGGTCCGCGGGCGCGAGCGGCTCTTCTTCGGCTGGCAGTTCTCGACCAAGGCCGCCACGCCCACCTCGATCCCCGCGTACGCCGTCGACGTCTACCTCGACGCGATCACCGCGGATCCCCGGGCCCTGCGGTCGAGCTTCGCGTACTACCGGGCGCTGGACGAGACGATCGCGCAGAACGAGCGGCGCAGCAGGACCCGGCTGACCCAGCCGGTGCTCGCCGTCGGCGGCGCGCGGTGGAGCGGCGAGTTCGCCGTCCAGACGATGCGGCTGGCCGCGGACGACGTCACCGGCGCCGTCCTCGACGACTGCGGGCACTACCCCGCCGAGGAGCAGCCGGCACGCTTCGCCGGGCTCCTCGGCGACTTCCTGCGCTGATCAGGTCTCGAGGCTGCGCTCGATCTCGACCACGGTGCCGGCGGAGGTGGAGGTGACGTTCACCGCGCCGTAGGCGTTCATCAGCAGGGCGCCGCGGCCCCGGTCGGCGGGGGCGGGCCGGGCCCGCCACGTGCCGTAGTCGCGGACGCTGAGCCGGACGACGCCGCCGGCCACCTGGAGGCGTACGTCGACCTCGGGCCGGGCGGGCTGCTGGGCGTGCTCGACCGCGTTGTTGACCGCCTCGGTGGCGGCGATGAGCAGGTCCTGCATCAGGTCCTCGTCGGTCACCGTGCCGGTCAGGGCGGTGCGCAGGTCGCGGCGCAGGGCGCCGGAGGCCGTCGGCACCAGCGGGTACGTCCAGTGCTGGTCCAGATCGGCGGGCGCGGCCGCCCGGGCGGGCACGGCGCGGGGCAGGCGCCGGACCACCAGCGCCGCCACGTCGTCGGTCTCGGCGGCGCCGCGGACCACGGCGTCGATCAGGTCGCCGGCGGAGACGGCGTCGCCCGCGTCGTCGCAGCGGGCGAGCAGGCGGCCGATCCCGAGCCCGAGGTCGCCGCGGCGGTCGCCGGCCAGCCCGTCGGTGAAGGCGACGAGCACGGCGCCGGGCGGCATCTCGGTGCGGTTCACGGTGTACGTGGCGGAGGTCAGGCCCAGCGGCGGGCTGGTGTGCCCGCGCAGCCACTGGGCGCGGCCGCCGGGGACGCGCAGCACCGGGGCCGGGTGCCCGGCGGAGCACCAGCTGAGCTCGCCGGTCGCCGGGGACAGCCGGGCCAGCAGCACGGTCGCGTAGTGCGGGGTGCTGAGCCGGGCGAGCATGGCGACGAGACGATCGAGGACGCGCGGCGGCGCCTGGTCCTCCCCCGCGTACGCGCGGACGGCGTTGCGCAGCTGGGCGGCCGTGACCGCGGCGCCGAGGCCGTAGCCGGCGACGTCGCCGACGCTGAGCAGCAGGTCGCCGCCGGGCAGGGTGAACGCGTCGTACCAGTCGCCGCCGACCCCGCCGGAGACCGGCCGGTAGCGGGCGGCCAGCTCCCAGCCGGGCAGCGCGGGCAAGGTCGGCGGCAGCAGGCTGTGCTGCAGGGTGGTGGCGATCTGGCGCTCGTGGCTGAGCTCCCAGCGGCTCTCGGCGAGCGCGGCGAGGGTCACGGCTATCGGCGCAAGGGCGGTGGCGGCGCGGGCGGACGGCGACCCGCCGGGCATCTGCACGGTCAGCGAGCCGAGGTCCTCGCCCGTGCCGCTGCGCACCGGCACGACGACGCTGCTCGCCTCGTCCGTACGGGCGTCCTTGTCGACGGCGTCGCTGTGGAACGTGAGCGAGTCGCGGCCCGGGCCGGCGTGCAGGACGGTGGTGGCGCGCAGCCCGCCCAGCAGGGCGCGGGCCTGGTCGGTGGCGGAGCGGATGGCCTCCTCGAGGGCGCGGCCGGAGGCGATCACCGCGGTGGTGGCGGCGGCCGCGGCCGTACGCCCGGTGCCCTCGACCGGCTCCTGCGGCCGCCCGCGCCGCAGCGCCGCCCGCACGCGCGCGAGCAGGTCCGCGGCGGTGAACGGCTTGACCACGTAGTCGTCGGCGCCGGCGTCGATGCCCTCGGCGCCGGACTCGCTGCCGGCCCGGGCGGACAGGACCAGGATCGGCAGCGTCCGGGTGGCGGGCTGGCGGCGCAGCTCGCGGATCAGCGAGAAGCCGTCGAGCCCGGGCATCATCACGTCGGTGACCAGCAGGTCGGGCGGGTCACGGCGGATCGCGTCGAGCGCGGCGCGGCCGTCGGCCACACCCTGCACCTGCCACTGCTGGTCGGTGAGCAGCCGCATCAGGTACGCCCGCATGTCCGCATTGTCGTCGGCCACCAGGATCCGCGTGCCGCCCTGCGCCGTGCCGGGAGTGTCGGTGACGGTCCAGCTCAGCGCCTCCTCGGCGAGGGCGTGCGCGGCGGCTCCGGGCTGTGCCGGGGCGGCCGGGGCGGCGGCGGGGTCCACGGCCTGCCAGGGCAGCGTGACCGTGAACGTGCTGCCGCGACCGGGCGCACTGGCCACGGTGACGTCGCCGCCGAGCAGCCGGCTCAGCTCGCGGACCAGGGCCAGCCCGATGCCGCTGCCCTCGTGGCTGCGCGCCCGGGCGCCCTGCACCCGGTGGAAGCGGTCGAAGAGGTGGGCCTGCTCGTCGGCGTCGATGCCGATGCCGCTGTCGGACACCCGCAGCCGTACGCCGCTCTCGTCGCTGTCGAGGGTCACGCGGATCTCGCCGACGAAGGTGAACTTCAGCGCGTTCGAGATCAGGTTGGTGACGATGGTCTCCCAGTGCGCCGGGTCCACGGCGGTGGGGCGCGGCAGGGGCGGGCAGTCGACGACCAGGCGCAGCGAGGAGCGCTCGACCGCGGAGCGGAACACACCGGCCAGGCCCGCCGTGAGCCGGGCCAGGTCGACGGCGCGCGGGGTGTTGCCGGCCCGGCCCGCCTCCAGCCCGGAGAAGGTGAGCAGGTTGTTGACCAGGGTCAGCAGCCGGGTCGCGTTGCGCCGGGCCACGTCGACGCGCTCGCGCTGGCGGGGGCCGAGCGGCTCCTCCCTGTCGTCGAGGGCGTCGGCGAGCGGGCCGAGCATGAGGGTCAGCGGGGTGCGGAACTCGTGGCTGACGTTGGTGAAGAAGGCCGTCTTGACCCGGTCGAGCTCGGCGAGCTGCTCGGCGCGCCGACGCTCCTCCTCGTACGCGAGGCTGTTGCGCACCGCGACCGACACCTGCCGGCCGAGCAGCTCGAAGAACGAGCGGTAGCCGTCGTCGAGGCCGCGGCTCGGGCTGACCGCGGCGGTGAGCACGCCCAGCGGGTGCCCGGGCTCGCCGGAGGACAGCGGGACCGCGACGACCTGCCGGACGGGCTCGCCCCACGGGCCGCCGGGCACGACGAGGCCGGCGGGCACGTCGCGCACCTGCAGCGCCTCGGGCACCTCCCCGTCGAAGGGGATCTCGGGACCCGTCGTCGCCACCGTGCCGTCGCGCAGGTGGATCGCCGCGAAGGGCACGTCGAGCGGGTGCCCGGCGATGGCGTCGATGAGCCGCTCGGTGGTCTCGGCGACGCTGCCGCCGCCCACGGAGACCTCGCGCAGCAGGCGCAGGCGGCGCTCGCCGACGATCTGCTCGGTCACCTCGCTGCAGACGGTCAGGACCCCGACGGTACGCCCGGCGTCGTCGCGCGCCGGGGCGTGCGAGACGCTGAAGTACGCCTCCTCGCGGTAGCCGGCCCGCTCGAGCGCCAGCTGCAGCGCGGGCACCCAGCTGGCCACGCCGGTCGCCATGGCCTCGGTGATCAGCGGCTCGAGCACGTCCCAGCCGGCCTCGAGCGTGACCCGCACGTCGCCGCCGAGCGCCCGCGGGTGCTGGTCGCCGATGAGCTTGGAGTAGGCGTCGTTGTAGAGCTGGGTGTACTCGGGGCCCCAGAGCAGCAGCATCGGGTAGCGGGAGGACAGCACGATCCCGACGGCGGCGCGCAGGCTCTGCGGCCAGTCGCGCACCGGCCCGAGCGGGGTGCGCGCCCAGTCGATCCGGGCCATGAGCCGCCCGGTCTCCCCGCCCTCGAACAGCCCGGAGGTCGGCGGCTCGTCAGCCGGCATCGCTCGTCACCCCGTCATCACATCTCCCTCGCGCCGCGCGGCGCAGCCCGACCGACACTACTTCGTCGTACCCGCGTGATGACCTGGTGATACCTCGCCGCGCGGTGAAGCGTGCTACTACTTTGCCCGACAAAAAGCCACAATCAACCCTCTTTCGGCGGAAAGATGACGGGGACCTCGTTACCGAGCACCACCCGCGCGAGCAGCCCGGCGAGAGCTTCTTGTTCCGGGGCACCCAGGACCGTGGGGAGCTCGGCGATCCGGCGGCACGTCTCGTCGTAGAACTGCCGGGCGAGCCGGGCCCCGTCGGCCGTCAGCCCCACGAGCACGCCGCGGGTGTCACGCGGGTCGGGCTGGCGGCGCACCAGGCCCAGGCGCTCGGTGCGGTCGACCAGGCCGCTGAGACTGGACTTCGCGAGGCGCAGCGTGGCGCTCAGCTCGCCCATCGCGTACGCCCGCGGCATGAGGACACAGAGCAGCTGCCCTTGCTGCTGCGTGATGCCGTGCTCCCGGGCTGACCCGGTGTAGACCGCGTCCACCAGGAACGACGTCCGCACCAGCGCCGCGACGATGTCCATTCGGGGAGTCTATTGCTAGGTTGTAGTTCGCAGTACGAACTACGACGGGGAGGCATTCATGGCGGACGTGGTATTCGGTTTCGGGGCGCACTCGGGCGTCGACGAGGCTTCCGGGCTGCTGCGGCTGACGGCACTTGCCGACCGCGAGGGGCTTGATCTGTTCTCGCTGTCGGACCATCCGTACCTGGGGGCGCGGCTGGACGCGTACGCGGCGATCGGCCTGATCCTGGGGCGCACCGAACGGCTCGCCGGGCTGGCCAACGTGACGAACCTGCCGCTGCGGGCGCCCGCGATGCTGGCCCGCACGGTGACCTCCCTGGCGGCACTGTCGGGCGGACGCATCGTGCTGGGCGCGGGGGCGGGCGGCCGCTGGGACCGGATCGCGAGCATGGGTGTGCCGCGCCTCACCCCCGCGGCCGCCGTCGAGGCGTTCGAGGAGGCGATCACCCTGATCAGGCTGTTGTGCGGCGGCGGGGAGCCGGTGACGTTCGACGGTACGCACTACCAGGTCAGCGCGCTGCAACCGGCAAGCACCCCGGCGCCGCCGGTGTGGACGGGCTCGGTGGGGCCCCGGTCGCTCGCCGCTACGGGCCGCGTCGCCGACGGGTGGATCCCCGGGCACGCCGCGGACTGGCTGAGCAGGCGTTACCGCGAGTCGCGCCCGATCATCGACGAGGCGGCGCGGGCCGCGGGGCGGGATCCCGGCGACATCCGGACGGTCTACAACCTGCCGGGCCGGATCACCGGCGCGCCGGTGGCCGCTCCGCGCGACGCCGACGGGCGATGGGTGGGTGGATCCGTGGACCAGTGGGTCGAGGAGCTGACCTCGGCGGCGGTGGAGCACGGGGCCGGCGGGTTCATGCTCTTCTCCCCCACCGGCGGGACGCCCGACGAGGTGTCCTTGGGGCGCTGGGCCGCCGAGATCGTGCCCGCTGTGCGCGCTGCCGCCTGACGCCAGGGCCGGCCCCCGCCGGGTCGCCGGTGCAGCCCGGCGCCCGGCGTCGGGCCGTGCGCGGCGCACGACTCCGGGCGGTGGCCCTTCGTCTGCCCCTGATGCGCCGCTAACCCGTTCCCCCCGGCGGCGACCCTCCACAGTCGAGCCCGCGGGTGGCATCGTGGGAGGGTGACATTACGCTCACTCCTGGCACGCACGCAACGCCTGTTGAGTGACGATCCGCCGGAGTCGTCTGGGCAGGTGTTTCGCGGTCCGGGCATTCAACAGCTGTTTATCAAAGGGGGAGGCGAAGCATGGCCCACCCACCGGGCTCGCTGGCGGCCAAGCTGAACCGTCTGTTCGCGACCGTCCGGCCGCGACCGGAACAGATCCAGCGCGGCCGCCCCGGCCGGGAATGGTTCAACAGCGAGGTCGCCGAGCGCATCAACGGCCCCGGCGAGGTCGCCGACCGCATCCACCGCACGGTCGGCCCGGTCACCATCAGCGGCGCCTACATCGGCGAGCTGCGCCAGGGCAAGGTCACCGACCCGCGCCTGAGCCACCTCAAGGCCCTGGCCATCGCCTTCGAGGTGCCGGTCGGCTACTTCGTCGACGACGCCCCGCCCCGCCCGGGCCAGCTGCGCGACATCCTGGCCGGCGCCGGCCTGTCGGACCGCAGCCAGGCCGCCATGACCACCATCTTCGAGCAGCTCCTCGAGGTCGAGGGCCTGACCGCCGCAAAGGACACCCCCCAGTGACCGTTCCCGCCGTCCCCCTGCCCGAGTCGATCGTCACCGACCCGCACGGCGTCTACGCCCGGCTGCGCGAGCAGGCACCGGTCCACCGCTTCGCCCTGCCCGACGGCGCGTACGCGTGGATCGTCACCCGCTACGACGACGCCCGCGCCGCCCTGGCCGACCCGCGCCTGTCGCTGAGCAAGACCCACGCCGCCGACGGCGCCTGGAAGGGCTTCGGCCTCCCGCCGGCGCTGGACAACAACCTGCTCAACATGGACCCGCCGGACCACACGCGGCTGCGCCGGCTGGTCGGCAAGGCGTTCACCCCGCGCCGCGTCGAGGCGATGCGCCCCGGCGTCGAACGCGTCGCCGCCGCCCTGCTCGCCCCGGTGGCGGCGGCCGGCGGCGGCGACCTGGTCCGCGACTTCGCCGTCCCGCTGCCGGTCGCGGTCATCTGCGACGTCCTGGGCATCCCCGCCGAGCGCCGCGCCGACCTGGGCGACTGGGCCGGCACGATGCTCGCCCCGCCGCGGGACGACCCGGCGGCCCCGGCCCGCGCGGTGGGCCGGCTGATCGCCTTCCTCACCCAGCTCATCGCCGAGAGGCGGACCGCTCCGGGTACGGACATCCTGTCGGCCCTCGTCGCCGCCCGGGACGAAGGCGACCGCCTCACCGAGGACGAGCTGACCTCGCTGGCGTTCCTCATCCTCGTCGCCGGCTACGAGAACTCGGTCCACCTCATCAGCAGCGGCGTCCTCACCCTGCTCGAACACCCCGACCAGCGCGACGAGCTCGCCAAGGACCCGGCGCTGCTGCCGAACGCTGTCCGCGAACTGATGCGCTTCGAGCCGCCCACCCCGGTCTCCATCCGCCGCTTCGCCAAGCAGGACGTCGAGCTCGCCGGCGTCACCATCCCCGCCGGCGACACGGTGATGATCGCCATCGCCGCCGCCGACCGCGACCCGGACCGCTACCCCCACCCCGACACCCTCGACCTGCACCGCGACACCACCGCCCAGCTCACCTTCGGCCAGGGCATCCACTACTGCATCGGCGCGCCGCTCGCCCGCCTCGAGGCCGAGGTTGCGCTGGGCGCTGTCCTGCGCACCCTCCCCGGCCTCACCCTGGCCGTCCCCGCGGCCGAACTCCGCTGGCGCGACTCCTACCGCTCCCGCGCCCTCCTGTCCCTCCCGGTCCACGTGCCGCCGCTGTCCGCACCGCTGGACAACCAGGGATGACCGGCCTACATTGAGGTCACGCCGTTGCGAGTTCTTCCCCCGTGGAATTCGCAGCGGCGTTCTCCGTTCCCGGACCCTCCGCCGGACGGGCGGCTGAACGCGGCGCATCACCCTTGTCGTGCCCCGCGAAGCCGACGTCCGCAACGCCCGGCAACCGCGATGGCCCGGACGGCGACCCCGCAGCTGCGCGCGCACGGCGGCGCGGGCGGGCAGGCACAGCGGCGGCGCGCACGGCCGGGCAGGCACCGCGGCGGCGCGCGCACGGACGGGCAGGCACAGCGGCGGCGCGCACGGCCGGGCAGGCACCGCGGCGGCGCGCGCACGGGCGGGCAGGCACAGCGGCGGCGCGCGGCGGGCGGGCGCGCCGGTTGTGGGTACGTGCCGAGGATCACCGAAATGCCAGCTCGGACTGTGAGGAACCCGTGAGCGTGCAACCGTCGGAGGGGGGCATGCGTCACTTTGGGCGCCAGGGTTCCTCGCCGAGATGGGTTGAGCATGTCGTTGGGTCTGCTGAGGGTAGTCGCCGCCGTGGTGGCGGCCGGTGTGCTGGCGGGGTGCGGGACTTTCCGCGCGCCGCAGGTGCGCGGCGGCCAGGGGGACAGCGGCCAGCAGGAGACGGCTGGCGTAGACACGGCCGGCGAGGACACCGCGCCCGCGCCGGACACGGCGCCGGTGCGGTCGAAGCCGCCCGCGACCCGGATCACCTATCCGGCGGACGGGTCGCGGCGGTGGCTGGTGGCGGCGGGGCAGAGCGGACCGGCGGCGGGGCGGGGCGGGACGTTGCTGCGCTACCGGGTGCTGGTGGAGCGGGACATCGAGGGGCTGGCCACGGCGACGTTCGCCAATGCGGTCGCGGTCACGCTCGGGGCGAAGGACGGGTGGACCGCCGGCGGGCAGTGGCGGTTCGAGCGGGTGGGTGCCGGGCAGGCGTACGACTTCACCATCTATCTGGCGACCCCGGACACCCGGGACGAGCTGTGCCGCGACGTGCCGGACGGCTACACGTCGTGCCGCAGCGGCGACAAGGTGGTGCTCAACGTCGCGCGGTGGGTGAAGGGCGTTCCCTCGTACGGCAAGGATCTCGCGTCCTACCGCCGCTACATGGTCAATCACGAGGTGGGCCACCGGCTGGGGCACGGGCACGAGCTGTGTCCCGGGCCGGGCGAGCCGGCGCCCGTCATGCAGCAGCAGACGCTGGGCCTGCACGGATGCGAGCCGAACGACGCGCCCTACGTGCACGGGGAGAGCTATCACGGGCCGTCCGGCGCGTACCCCGATGAAACGCCCGCGCGCGAGAAGGGCCGCGCGTAGCAGAATCGTCGCCGTGGCGTTGATCGATGTGGTGCGGAGCGGGACGGCGGCCGGGATCGTGCTCGGGGTGCGCAGCGGCGACCGAGTCGACGTGCAGGTGGCCGGGCTGCGGGGGCCCGGGGGCGCGCCGCTGACGGTGGACACCCCGTTCCCGGTGGCGTCGATCACCAAGCCGGCGACCGCGGCGCTGCTGCACGCCCTGCACGCGCGGGGAGACCTCGATCTGGACGTACGGGCGTGGCACGACGCCACGTGGCGGGAGCTGCTGCGGCACACCGGCGGGGCGGGGCCGGACTACGAGGGCGGGATCGAGCGGTTCGGCAACGGGGACGGCGCCCCGGCGGCGTACGCGGAGCATCCCGAGCGGATCGCGTGGCTGGGCGCGCCCTGGTCGTACGCGAATCCGGGGTATTGGCTGGCCGGCGCGCACGCGGCGGCAGTGAGCGGGAGTCCCTTCGCGCGGGGCCTGCGGGAGCTGGTGCTCGACCCGGCGGGCGCGACGGGCGCCGACAGCCGGCCGTGGCGTGACGATCCCGCGCTGCTGGCCCACGACGACCCCGATCCGCGGCGCAACTCGTACCTGGCCATGCCGCGGGTGCGCGTACCGTCGGGGGGTCTGCGGGCGACGGTGGGTGACGTGCTGGCGCTGGCGGCAGCGACCTGGCCGGGCGGTGCCCTCGGCGATCTCGGGGTGCTCGGCGAGGCGCCGTTCGCCGACGCGTACGGCGGGCGACCGGCAGCCCGGTCGCCGCCGCCACCGGCGCGAGGCCCGGCTGGGTGGCGACCCGCACGTCGTGCCCGGCCGCCCGGCACGCCCACGCCAGTGGCACCATCGGGAAGAGGTGGGACTGCCAGCCCCAGGCGACGAAGAGGATCCGCACGGCGGCCTCAGCCGACCCGGCCCTCGACCAGCCGCAGCGGCGTGCCGGTCGCAGTCACTCCGGTCCACGTCAGGCCGGCCCGGGCGTAAAGCGCGGCCCATTGCTCCGCGGTGCGTTCGCGGCCGCCCATCACAAGCAGCATGTGCAAGTCCATGAGCGCGTCCCACGGCGTCTCCGGCGGATCGGCGACGAGCTGTTCGAGCAGCACGACCCGGGCTCCGGGACGGGCCGCCCGCACGCAGTTGGCGAGCACCTGGACGCACGCGTCGTCGTCCCACATGTGCAGCACCTGCCGGATGAGGAACAGGTCGCCCGCCGGCACCGCCTCGAAACAGTCGCCGGCGATCAGCTCGCACCGGTCCGCGAGCGGAGGCGAGCTGAGCTCCGGCAGCGCCGAGGCGATGGCGTGCGCGCGGTCGAACAGCACGCCGTGCACGTCCGGATAGCGCTCGAGCAGGGACAGCACCACGCTGCCGTGCCCGCCGCCGACGTCGACGAAGCGGTCGGCCCCGGTCATGTCGAGGGCGTCGAGCACCAACGGGTTCATCGCCCGGGACTGAGCGGCGAAACCCCGCAGCGCCGCCGCCCCCGCCGCGTTGTCGTCCTCGGCGAACCACGTGAACAGGTCTTTGCCGTACCGCTCCTTGAATGCGCACCGGCCGCTGCGGACGCTGGCCGCCAGCTGTCCCCACATCTCCCAGCCCCAGCTGGAGCCGGTCAGCATGATGTCGGTCAGCGGAACCTCGGCGTCCGCGCGCAGCGCCCGGGAGGCCTCGCTGTGCGAGTACCAGCCGGGGCGGTCCTGCCGGAACACCCCGAAGGCCACCAGCGCCCGCATCAGCCGGGTGAGGGCGTCGGCGTCCGCGCCCACCGCGGCGGCCAGCTTCTCCACCGGCACCGGCTCCTCGCCGATCGCGTCGGCCAGCCGCAGCTGCGCGCCGGCCTGCACCACGGCGCTGGCCCACATGCCCCAGCCGAGCTCCGCGACCGCCTGCGCCGCGGGCGGGCCGATCACGGGTGCGCCCGTGCATGCGGCGGGGACACCCACCGCTGTGGTCGTGTCGTCGGTCATGACGGTCCCTCCGTTGAGTCGATGACGCGTCGTCCCTCGAGGACGACGACGGGCGCCTGCTCGAAGCCGGCCAGCCGGGTGCGCCGCACGGTGACCCAGCCGGCCCTGCCCAGCAGGGCCTCGTACTCGTCGCCGGTCCGTGCCCGGCCACCGGTCAGCACCATGAACTCCACGTCGTTGGCATGCACGTGGGACGGGCAGGCGCTGTCCTCCCAGTCCACGACGACCAGCCGACCGGCGGGCGCCGACGCGGCCGCACAGGCACGCAGCACCTGCCCGGCGTCCTCGTCGGGCAGGTCGCAGAGGATGTTCTTGAGCAGGTGGACGTCGCCTCCGGCCGGAACCGCCTCGCGGAAGTCACCGGCGACCAGCTCGGCCCGGCCCTCCTCCAGCGGCGCGGCGAGCGCGGCGGCGGCGTACGGTATTGCCCAGGGCAGGTCGAAGAGGACTCCGGCGGCCCACGGGGCGGCGCGCAGCACCTCGGCCAGCACGGTGCCCGGGCTGCCGCCCACGTCGACCACCCGCCGGGCGCCACCGAGATCGATCGTGCGGACCAGCGCGGTGGCCGCCTCCGCGGACAGGGCTGCCGAGGTCTCCGCGTAGGCCCTGGCCTCGGCCGGATGGTCCGCGTACCAGTCCCAGTGACTACGCCCCAGCACCAGCTCGCTGGCCGGCCGGCCGGTCCGGACCACATCCGCGACACGCTCCCACGGCCGGGTCATCCCGGGCCCGTTCACCGCGACGGTGAAGCCGGCCAGCGACGGCACCTCGGTGCGCAGCAACGAGCCGCGCCGGGTGAGCGCGAACGTCCCGTCCGGACCGGCGGTCACCAGCTCGTGCAGCACGCACACGCGCAGGAAGCGGTGCAGGCTGGGCGCGTGGGCGCCGATGAGCGCGGCCAGCTCCGCGGCACCCAGCGGCCCGCGGGCCAGGTGGTCGGCGAAGCCGAGCTCCGCCATGCCCCGCATCACCAGACCGGCGGACCACTGGTACGGCACCAGCTCACCCAGCGCCTGGATCGGCCGGAACCCGTCTCCGTCGGATCCCACGCGCATCCCCTCCGTCCGGTCTCGTGGCCGCCGGGCGGCGCGCCGGCCCCACCGTCGCAACCAGATCTCGCGCACGGCTGGAGCGCCGGTGGATGAGCCCGGGCCGAGGTGGACCGCGGCTCCAGCGCGGCGGCCGACCATGACGCCGGCGGGACCCACCGCCGTGGGGCGCGACGGACGGGAGCAGACGATGGGTGAGCGCACGGCACTGGTCACAGGAGCCAATCGCGGGCTCGGGCGGGCTGTGGCGAGCCTGCTGCTGGCCCGGGGTCACCGGGTCCTGGTGACGGCGCGCGACCTCCGGGCGGCGAAGGACACCGCGGCGGAGCTGGGGCCGGGAGCCACGGGACTGCGGCTGGACGTCACCGATGCCGCCGGCGTGGAGCGCATCCGGCGGGAGGCGGGGCCGGTGGACGTGCTGGTGAACAACGCCGGGGTGCAGCTGGACTGGGGGCTGGACCCGGTCCGGGTGCCGGTGGAGCTCGTCCGGACCCACCTGGAGGTGAACACCCTGGGGGCCTGGCAGCTGACCGCGGCGCTGCTGCCGGGCATGACGGCGCGCGGCTGGGGCCGGGTCGTGATGGTCTCCAGCGGCATCGGCACCTTCGCTTCGGGGCTGTTCCCGGCCAGCCCGGCCTATTCGCTGTCCAAGGCGGCGCTGAATGCCACCACGGTGCTCTTCGCCGGCACGGCCCGGAACTCCGGCGTGCTCGTCAACGCGGTGAACCCCGGCCTGGTCCGGACCCGCATGCGCCCCGACGCCAGCCGCGAGGCGCCGGAGGCAGCCGCGGACGTGCTCGCCGCGGTGCTGCTGCCCGACGACGGCCCGACCGGGGTCCTGTTCCGCTCCGGCCGGGTGGTGCCGTGGTGACCCGGGCGCTCAGAGCCCGCCGGCGACGTTGACGACACTGCCCGTGACGTTGCCGTTGGCCGCGGATCCGAGAAACAGCACGACGTTGACGACGTCGTCGACGGTGGAGAATCTGAGGTGCGGCATGCCCTCGTCGAGGATCCGCCGGGCCTGCCCGGGGCTCAGGCCGTCGATCCGCTCCCGCAGGGCGGGCGGCAGCTTGCCCAGCAGTCCGTCGGTCAGGGTCGGGCCCGGCGCCACGACGTTGCACAGGATGCCGTCGCCGATCAGCTCCGTGGCCAGCGACCGGCTGAGCCCGTGCAGGGCCGCCTTGCCGGCGGTGTAGGCCTCCTCGCCGGCCCGCCCGTGGGACACGATGCTCGCCGACATGAAGACGATGCGGCCCCAGCCCCGCAACCGCAGCGCGGGCAGAGCCGCCTGCACGCTGTGGAAGGCGCCTTCGACCTCCGTACGGACCTGAGGCACCCAGGTGCTGACCGGGACCCGCTCGAAGGGCACCGGCCGCGGGCTGGGCCCACCGGTGGCCGAGGCGTTGACCACGAGCACGTCGATGCCGCCCCACCGGTCGAGCACGGCGGCCGTGGCCACCTCGATCGAGTCGCGATCGGTCAGGTCGTACGGGACGGCCATGGCTTCCGCGCCCGCCTCCTCGATGTCGCGGACCACCGCCTCGGCGAGCCCGGCGCGGCGATGGTAGGTCAGCGCCACCTGGGCGCCCTCGGCGGCGAAGCGCCGGGCGAGCGGCCGGCCGATGCCGCCGCTGCCCCCGGTGAGCAGGACGACTCTGCCCTTCAACCCCAGTTCCACGATTCCTCCGACCAGTCGGTACGTGCTGCCGCGCGGCCGGCAGGTCGCGGGCCCGCGGGAGGTGTCTAGCGGGGGCCGCTCGCACCCCGCTGGACTCCAGCGCCCCTCAACCACCGGTCCAGCGGCCGCTCGCAGCATGAACCCCGGCACATCGCGGCCCGCCCTCCGGCGGGTCCGCCCGGAGCCGCCGACCTGCCGACGAAAGGAGCTCGCACATGGCGAGCAACGCCCCCGTGACGAAACTCGATCTGCCGGGCATCATCCAGCTGGGCATGGACTTCGGCAGCGCGAAGGTGCTGCTGACGGCCAACGAGCTCCACCTGTTCACCGTGCTCGACGAGCACGGGCCGGCCACCGAGCCGCAGGTCCGTGAGCTGCTCGGCCTGCATCCGCGCGGGTCCCGGGAGTTCCTCAACGCGCTGGTCAAGCTGGGCCTGCTGCACCGCGACGAGGGCCGTTACCGCAACACCCCGGCCGCCGACACCTACCTGGTCAAGGGTCGTCCCGCCTATGTCGGGCGGTTCCTCGACCGCTCCAGCAGCGTGCTCTACGGCGCCTGGGGCGGCTTCACCGAGTCGCTGCGCACCGGCGAGTCGCAGATCGAGGGTCACGGCAACGACAACATGTTCAAGCACCTCTACCGCAACGAGGAGCAGATGCGCGACTTCGTCGCCATGATGGACGCCCTCAACTCCGCGGTCGGCCCGGTGCTGGCGGAGGCGTTCGACTGGTCGGACCGCACGACCGTCGTCGACATCGGCGGTGCTCGCGGCAACCTGGCGGCCGGCCTGGTCAAGGCGCACCCGCACCTGCGCGCCACCGTCTTCGACCTGCCCCCGGTCGAGGCCGCGTTCCGCGACCACATCGGCGAGCTCGGCCTCACGGACCGCATCACCTTCCAGGGCGGCGACTTCTTCGCCGATCCGCTGCCCACCGCGGACGTCGTCATCTTCGGTCACGTGCTGGAGGACTGGTCGGCCGAGCGCCGTCAACAGCTGATCAGCAAGGCCTACGAGGCGCTGCGCCCGGGTGGGGTGGTGCTGGTCTACGACCCGATGCTCGACGACGAGCTCAGCCCGCTCAACAACTTGCTCACGAGTCTCACCATGCTCGTCGTCACGCACGGCGGCTCGGAGTACACGGTGGACGCCTGCCGGGGCTGGATGCGGACGGCGGGCTTCGCCCGCAGCGAGGCGAAGGTGCTGGAGACCAACGACATCCTCGTCGCCGGACACAAGGCCTGACCGCCGGGGCATCGGATGCGACGGCCCCGCCGCCGCGTCCGGTGCGGGAAGGAGAGGACAGTGGTGGCGGCGCTCAGTGTGCTGGTCCTGCTCGGCAGCGGCCTCACCGCCGGGGTCCTGTTCGCCGTGGCGCTCAGCGTCATGCCGGCGCTCCGCGCGATGCCCGCGGACCGGTACGTCTACACGCACAAGCTGATCGGCCGGCACTGGGATCCCACGATGCCGGTGATCGTACTCGGCTCCTCGGGACTGGCGGTGACCCTCGCCGTGCTCGGCTCCGGGACCGCGCGTGCCCTGTACGCGACCGCGGCCGTCCTGCTCCTCGGGGTGTCCGTGGTGTCGCACCTCTGCAACGTGCCGATCAACCGCCGGGTGAAGGCGGTCGATCCGGCTGCCGTGCCCGCCGACTGGCAGGACCCGCGACGGCTCTGGCGCGACTGGAATCTGGTCCGCACCGGCCTGGCCGTCCTGGCGCTGCTGGTGCTCGGCACCGCGACGGCATTCGGCTGACACCACGAAAGGGCGGCGACAGCATGCGACTGGCAGTCAATGTGCCCCTGCAAGGGGCGGCCGAGGCCGTACAGGAGGCCGAGCGGCTCGGCTTCGACACGGCGTTCGTCCCCGAGGGCTATCGCTCCGACGCGGTGAGCCTGCTCGGCTATGTGGCCGCGCGAACCAGCCGGATCCACCTGGCCTCGGGCGTCTTCCAGATCCCGGGCCGTACCCCGGTGATGGCGGCGATGACCACCGCGATGCTCGACAACCTGTCCGGCGGCCGCTTCCGGGTCGGACTGGGCATCGCCAACGCGCACGTCACGGAGGGCTGGCACGGCATGCCGTTCGCCCGGCCGCTGGCGCGCACCCGCGAGTACGTCGCCGTCCTGCGCGCCGCGCTCGCGGGCGATCACGTCGTGCATCAGGGCGAGCACTACCGGATCCCGCTGCCGGGCGGCCAGGGCGACGGCTTCCGGCTGGCGGGCTCGCTCGTCAGCCCGTACGTCCCGATCTATCTGGCGGCCGTGGGACCGCGCTCGCTGGAGCTGGCCGGGGAGATCGCGGACGGCTGGTTCGGCGTCTTCTGCTCGCCGGAGCGGGTCATCGAGGCGGTCGCCCGGCTGCGCGCCGGCCGGGAGCGGACCGGCCGGGACCTGACGGGTTTCGAGGTCATCCCGTCGGTGCCCCTGGTTGTCGGCGACGACCCGCGGACCTGCGCGGACGCCGTCCGGCCCTACGTGGCGCGGTTCGTGAGCCTCGGCGACGGCGCCGGCAACTTCTACTACGCGTTGCTGGAGCGCACCGGGCACGGCGCCGCCGCGGCGCTGGTGGCCGAGCGCTTCCGTGGCGGCGACCTGGCGGGCGCTGCAGCGGCCGTGCCGTTCGAGTTCGTCGACGCCACGTCGCTGCTGGGACCGCCCGCCCGGATCGCGTCGAGGCTGGCCGCCTACGAGGCCGCCGGTGTCACCACGATCGCCCTGTCCCCGTTCTCCCCGGACCCGGCGGACCGGCTCAACGCCCTGCGCGTCGCCGCGGACGCGCTCGCCGGCCCGGACCCGGCCACCGCTGAGGAGCGTCATGTCCACTGATCAGGCCCTGTCATTCCCGTTCGCGGCGACCGGCACGCTCGAGCTGCCCGGCGAGTTCGCCGCCCTCCGCGCCGGCACGCCCGTCGCGCCGGTCACCCTGCCCACCGGCGACCGGGCGTGGCTCGTCACCCGCTACGCCGACGTCCGCAGCGCGCTGGCCGATTCCCGGCTGAGCCGGGCCGCCGCCGAGGCGCCCGACGCCCCCCGGATGGGCAACACCCGCCCTGGCGCCAAGACGATCCTGGGCATGGACCCGCCGGACCACACCCGGCTGCGCCGCCTGGTGATGCAGGCCTTCACCGCCCGCCGGGTGGCCGCCCTGCGCCGGCACATCCGCGAGCAGGCCGAGGAGCTGGCCGGGCTGGTGCTGGTGGCACCCCGCCCGGTGGACCTCATGAGCTGCTTCGTCACCAGCCTGCCGATCAAGGTCATCTTCGAGCTGCTGGGCGTGCCCTGGGCGGACCGGGACCGGCTGCACGCTTTGAGCGAGATCATCTTCGCGCTGGGCGAGCGGACGCGCGAGGAGGTCGCCGAGGCACGCACGCAGATCGAGAGCTATCTGGCGGACCTCATCGCGCTGCGCCGCGCCGAGCCCGCCGACGACCTGCTCGGCCTGCTCGTCCACGCGCGCGACGAGGAGAACCGGCTCACCGAGGAGGAGCTGCTCAACTTCGCCCTGATCCTGCTCACCGTCGGGCACCAGAGCACCGCCAACACGCTCGGCAGCGCGCTGTTCCTGCTGTTGCGCCACCCCGATCAGCTCGCCGCGTTGCGCGCGGACCCCGGCCTGATCGGCCCGGCGGTCGAGGAGCTGCTGCGCTTCAACCCGTTCGTCTTCACCGGTACGCAACTGCGGGTGGCCCTGGAGGACATGGAGCTCGGCGGGGTCACCGTGCGCGCCGGCGAGGCCGTCATCTGCGCGCTCGGCTCGGCCAACCACGACGAGTCGGTCTTCGACGACCCCGGGCGGCTCGACATCACCCGGGCCGTCAACCCGCACCTGGCGTTCGGCTTCGGGATCCACCACTGCCTCGGCGCCCAGCTGGCGCGGCTCGAGATGCAGGTGGCCATCGAGACGCTGGTGCGCCGCCTGCCCGCGGACGCGCACCTCGCCGTCCCGGAGCACTGGCTGACCTGGAAGACCGGGCTCACCGCGCGCGCCCTGGTCAACCTGCCCGTGACGTGGTGAGTGCCGTGCCCGGCTCCTGGCGTATCGAGGTCGACCGCGGCTCTTGTCGCGGGACCGGCATCTGCACCGTGACGGCTCCCGGCCGGTTCACCGTCGACGGCGGCCTCCGGGCCGGCCCGGTCGACCCCGTCATCGAACCCGACGACACCGTGCTGGACGCCGTGGACTCCTGTCCGCTGGGCGCCATCAGCGTCCTCGACACGGCCACCGGCCGTGTCGTCGCATCACCCGACGTGACCGGCTGAGGCCGGCCGTCCTACGGCGTGGCCCCGCCACGCATCCGAGGAGGAACTCATGTCCGAGTCCATGGGGCGGCGGCGCCTGCTGCGCACCGGCGTCGCCGGCCTGACCGGTGTGGCGACGGCGGCGGTCGCCGCGCCGATGCTGGGCGCCGAACCCGCGGCGGCGGCCGGCTCGATCGTCCAGGCCCCGCTGCCGGTCGGCAACTGGCTGGCGATCGTCACCTTCGTCGACCCGCCCGGCACGGTCGAGCGCAACCTGTTCACCTTCGCCTACGACGGCACCTTCGCCCACGCCGGTGGCGCTTCGGTGACCGGGCTGGGCTGGTGGCGGCCCGCCGCCGGCAACGGGTTCCGGTACGGCTGGCGGCACTTCGCCTTCGACGGCGACACCTACGTCTTCATGGTGGAAGGCGCCCAGACCGCGGTCCTGAACGGCAAGACGTTCACCTCCCAGGGCACAGGCAAGGCGATCGACGACAACGGCACGGTGCTCTTCACGGTGACAACCCAGGTGTCGGCGACCTGGTACGGCCCGGCGTGAGCCCCGGCGGAGGCCGCCCGCCGGCCACGAGGAGGCGCTGATGTGCGGCATCACGGGGTGGGTCGACTTCGGCCGGGATCTGCGCACCGAGGCGAGCGTGCTGGCGGACATGACGGCCACCATGACCCGGCGGGGCCCGGACACCGGCGGGGTGTGGCTCGCGCCGCACGCCGCCCTGGGCCACCGGCGGCTGGCGGTCATCGACATCGAGGGTGGCCGGCAGCCGATGATCGCCGAGGAGGACGGACGGCCGCTCGCCGTGCTCACGTACTCCGGAGAGATCTACAACTTCGTCCAGCTGCGCTCGGAGCTGGAGACGCGCGGGCACCGCTTCCGGTCGCGCAGCGACACCGAGGTGGTGCTGCGGGCCTACCTGGAGTGGGGGGAGCACTGCGCCGAGCGGTTCAACGGCATGTACGCCTTCGCGATCTGGGACGTGCGCCGGGAGGAGCTCGTGCTCGTCCGTGACCGGGTGGGCATCAAACCCCTCTACTACTACCCGACCGCCGAAGGGCTGCTCTTCGGCTCGGAGCCGAAGGCGATCCTGGCCCATCCCGCGGTGGACCGGGTGGTCGACGCGGACGGCCTGCGGGAGCTCTTCGCCGGCGTGAAGACCCCGGGAGCCGGGGTGATCCGCGGCATGCCCGAGCTGGCGCCCGGCCACGTGCTGCGGATCGGCCGGTCCGGCACCACGATCCGCCGGTACTGGTCGCTGGCCGCGCACGAGCACACCGACGACCTACCGGCCACGATCGACACCGTACGCGGCCTGCTCACCGACATCGTGCGGCGTCAGGTGGTCGCGGACGTACCGCTGTGCACCATGCTGTCCGGAGGCCTCGACTCGAGCACCCTGACGGCGCTGGCCGCACGGGCGACGGCCGGTTCCGGCGAGCGGGTCCGCACGTTCTCGGTGGACTTCGTGGGCTACGCCGACAACTTCGAGCCCGACCTCACCCATCCGACGGTCGACTCGCCGTACGTGCAACAGGTCGTCGACCATGTCGGCGCCGACCACTCGCATGTGCTCCTCGGCAACGCGGAGATGACCCTGCCGGAGATCCGCTCGGCGGTCGTGGAGGCGATGGACTGGCCGGTGCTGATCGCCGGTCCCGGCAGCATGGACATATCCCTCTATCTGCTGTTCCGGGCCATCCGGCAGCACTCGACCGTGGCCCTGACCGGGGAGTCGGCGGACGAGCTGTTCGGTGGCTATCCATGGTTCCACCATCCCGAGTACGGGGCGCCTGGCACCCTGCCGTGGAGCCTGGCACACAACCTGGGCTTCCCGGCTCTCTTCGGTCCGGTGCGTGCCGCGCTGGACGTGACCGGATACCAGCACGAGCAGTACCGGGCCGCCGCGCGCGAAGTGCCGGTGTTACCGGGCGAGCCAGGCCGGGAGCGGGTCGCCCGCGCCACCACCTATTTCTTCCTCACCCGGTTCATGCGGACCCTGCTGGACCGCAAGGACCGGCTGAGCATGGCGCTGGGACTCGAGGTGCGGGTGCCCTTCTGCGACCACCGCCTGCAGGAATACGTCTTCAACACCCCGTGGAGCATGCGCACGTACGACGGCGGGTGGAAGAGCCTCCTGCGCGGGGCCGTGTCGGACCTGTTGCCCGCGCCGGTGCTCAACCGGCCGAAGACCGGCTACCCGGTGTCCAACGACCCCTCGTACGACCAGGTGGTGCGCGAGGAGCTCGGCAAGCTGCTGGCCGGCGGCGACGCGGCGGTCGAGCCGTTGCTCAACCCGGTGGTGGTCCGCGACATCCGGACCGACCCGGCCGCCGCGGCCCAGCTGACCCGCACGGAGGTGGACACCGCACTGCACCTGAACGAATGGCTGTCGAGGTACCGGCTGCAGCTGCAGCTGTGACCTCCGTCGACCCGGAGAGGACGCGGTCGTGAGCTCGTACACCGCACCGTCCGCGCCGCAGGCCCGCCCGCGCGGGTTCGGCGCGCTGTTCCTGACCGACCTGTGGGAGCGCTTCGGCTTCTACGGCATGCAGGCCATCCTGGTGCTGTACGCCGCGGCACCCCGGGACGAGGGCGGGCTGGGACTGCCCCGCACCAGTGCCGCCGCGCTGTTCGGCGCGTACCTGGGCCTGACCTTCATGATGTCGCTGCCCGGCGGCTGGATCGGGGACAGGATCCTCGGCACCCGCCGCGCGGTGCTGTGGGGGGCGCTGGCGGTCACCGGGGGGTACGCGGCGCTGGCCGTCCCTGCGGTGGCCGCGACCCCGCCGGGACTCCTGCTGGTGTCACTCGGCACGGCACTGCTCAAACCCAACCTGACCACCATGCTGAGCCTCATCTACGGGCGTGACAGCCACGGCCGGGAGGCCGGCATCTCCCTGTTCTACGTGGGCATCCAGATCAGCGCCCTGCTCGGTCCGCTGGTGACCGGCTTCCTCGGCGAGACCGTCGACTGGCACCTCGGCTTCGCGGCCGCCGCGGCAGCGATGGTGCTCGGCGTGCTGCAGTACCTGGCCGGATACCGCCGCTTCGGGGCGACCGGCGCGGCGCCGGCCCGGCCGATCGCGGCAGCCGACCTGGCCGTGGTGGTCCGGCGCACGACGATCGTCGTGGCCGCGGTGCTGGTCGTCGCCGTCGCGATCGTGGCCGGTGGCCGGGGCAGCGCGGAGCTGGCCATCATCGTCGTCGGCCTCTGCGCGCTCGTGCTGCCGGTGGTGTGTTTCTTCCTGTTGCTCCGCCGGCCGGAGCTGAGCGACACCGACCGGTCCCGCATGCGCTCGTTCCTCTGGATCCTGTTCGGCGCCGCACTGTTCTGGATGGTGGTCGGTCAGGACGGAGCGCTGCTGAACTTGTTCGCCCAGGAGTCCACCGACCGGCGGCTGCTCGGGATCACCGTGCCGGCGAGCTGGCTGCAGTCGGCGACCCCGGTCTTCATCCTGCTGCTCGCTCCGCTGCTGGCGCGCTGGTGGACCACCCGGGGCACCCGGGCCACCGCCCCGGTCAAGTTCTCCGCCGGGCTGGCCTTCGCCGGGATCAGCTTCCTCCTCATGGCCGTGGCCGCCCAGCTCGCCACCGCGGGCGACGTGTCACCGGCCTGGCTGCTGAGCGTCTACCTGCTGCACGCCTGCGGCGAGCTGGTCATCGCCGCGGTCGGCATCAGCGCCGCGGTGGATGCCGCACCGCGCACCCACGCCGGGCAGATGATCGGGGTCTGGTGGCTGTTCAGTGCGATGGGAGCGGGTCTCAGCAGCCAGATCGTCCGGCTCGCCGAGGTGGTGCCGGAAGCCGTCTACTACCTCGGGCTGGGACTGCTGGTCAGCGGCTACGGCGCGGTCGTGCTGGCCCGCCGCCACCACATCGTCCGGGGGCTGAGCGTGCCGGCCGGCACCGGCACCGGCCCGGGTGCGGCGGTCGAGGAGCCCTGGGAGCTGTCCCCGGGTGTCACGGCGCCGCGCACCTGATCCACGGCACCCGTCCGGCGGCCGGTCCCCTCCCCGGGGCCGGCCGCCGCTGTCACCGGCGAGCGAGCGGCCCTCAAGCGGTGTTCGATCTGCCCGCGATGCGCCTTGCCCACGATGAATCCGGCACCGATGCGCCGGCGTGGCGCGGCCACGCCGGCGTCCCGCCCGAGGACAAGGAGACCTCTGTGCACCGCACATTGATCGTCGCCCGGATGCGACCGTCCGAGGCGGACGCCGTCGCGTCCATCTTCGCCGAGTCGGACGCGACCGAGCTGCCTCACATGATCGGCGTCTCGCGGCGGACGCTCTTCCGCTTCCACGACCTCTACTTCCATCTCGTGGAGGCCGGCGACGACATCACCGGCAACCTCTACGAGGCCCGCAAGCACCCGCTCTACGCCGACGTCAACAAGCGGCTGGCCGAGCACATCAGCCCGTACGACCCGGGCTGGAAGGAGCCGAAGGACGCCATGGCCTCGCCGTTCTACGTCTGGACGCCGCAGACGGGAGCGGTCCGTGGCTGACGACATCCGCACCGTGCGAGCCGATGACGTGGCGCCCAACCGGCGGCGCGGCGGCGACATCCGGGTGCTGCTGAGCCCGCGCACCGTCGGCTCGACCTCAGGGTTCTTCGGCACGCTGACGCTGCGGCCGGGCGAATTCGTCGCCGAGCACTACCACCCGCACTCCGAGGAGTTCCTCTACGTCGTCAGCGGCTCCCCGGCCCTGCGCCTCGACGGCGGCCCGGAGGCGGGCGGCAGCCTGGTGCAGCTCTTCCCCGGCGCGGCCGTCATGGTGCCGATCGGGACACGGCACCGGCTGGAGAACTCCGCGGACTCCCCGGCCGAGCTCGTCTTCCACCTCAGCCCGCTGGCGCCCCGCCCCGAGCTGGGCCACGTGGACACGGAGACGCTGCCCGCCGCCGGCGAGCCACAGCTGAACGTGGGCGGGGCCCGATGAGCGCACGCACGGCCGTCATCACCGGCATCGGCGTGGTCGCGCCCGGTGGCACCGGCACCAAGGCCTACTGGGAGCTGCTCACCTCCGGGCGCACGGCGACGCGGGAGATCTCGTTGTTCGACGCGACCGCCTTCCGGTCCCGGGTGGCCGCGGAATGCGACTTCGATCCCCTGCACGAGGGCCTGTCCCCGCAGGAGGCCCGCCGCATGGATCGCGCGGCCCAGTTCGCCGTGGTGGCCGCCCGCGAGGCGTGGGCCGACAGCGGCCTCGACCGGAACCGCCTCGATCCGGCACGGACCGGGGTGAGCCTGGGCAGTGCCGTCGGCTGCACCATGGGACTGGAGGAGGAGTACGTCGTCCTCAGCGACTGTGGCCGCCAGTGGGAGGTCGACCCGGACTACCGGGTGCCGCACCTCTACGGCTACATGGTGCCGAGCACCCTCGCGGTCGAGGTGGCGTGGGCGTCGGACGCCGAGGGGCCGGTCTCGCTGACCTCGACCGGCTGCACGGCCGGCCTGGACTCCGTCGGGGCCGGGGTGCAGATGCTGGTCGACGGCGCCGCGGACGTCGTCGTCGCCGGGGCCACCGACGCACCCATCTCCCCGATCTCGGTGGCCTGCTTCGACGCCATCCGCGCGACGACGCCGAGCAACGGCGATCCGGAGCACGCGTCCCGCCCGTTCGACCTGCACCGCGACGGCTTCGTCCTGGGCGAGGGCGCGGCGGTGCTGATTCTCGAGGAGAAGACGGCGGCACAACGGCGGGGGGCCCACATCTACGCCGAGATCGCGGGGTACGCCAACCGCAGCAACGCCTTCCACATGACCGGTCTCAAGCCGGACGGCCGGGAGATGGCCGAGGCGATCCGGGTGGCGCTCGGCCAGGCACGGCTCGACCCGGGCGCGGTGGACTACATCAACGCGCACGGCT
Organism: Actinoplanes oryzae; assembly: GCF_030757795.1. GTDB lineage: Bacteria > Actinomycetota > Actinomycetes > Mycobacteriales > Micromonosporaceae > Actinoplanes. The sequence goes on along the minus strand of NZ_JAUQWH010000095.1, from coordinate 10,331 downwards.
CGGGCACCCGGCAGAACGACCGGCACGAGACCGCGGCGTTCAAGCGGAGCCTCGGCCCGCGCGCGTACGAGGTACCGGTGTCGTCGATCAAGTCGATGGTCGGGCACTCCCTCGGCGCGATCGGGTCGATCGAGATCGCGGCGTGCGCCCTGGCGATCGAGCACTCGGTGGTGCCGCCGACGGCGAACCTGCACCACCCGGACCCGGAGTGCGACCTGGACTACGTGCCGCTGACCGCACGCGAGCAGCCGGTGGGCACCGTGCTCTCGGTGGGCAGCGGGTTCGGCGGTTTCCAGTCGGCCATGCTGCTGACCCGGCCGGGTGCGGCGTGACGGCGGTCGTCACCGGCATCGGGGTCGCCGCCCCGACCGGCATGAGCCTGGCGGAGCACTGGTCCCGGCTGCTCGAGGGCAGGTCCGCGATCGGCCCGATCACGCGGTTCGCCACCGACCGCTATCCGGTCCGGCTGGCCGGCGAGGTCGGCGGGTTCCGGGTCGCCGAGCACGTGCCCGGCCGGCTGGCGGTGCAGACCGATCACTGGACCCATCTCGGCCTCACCGCTGCGGCGCAGGCGCTGGCCGACGCGGCGGTCGATCCGGCGGCCCTGCCCGAGTACGAGATGGCCGTGGTGACCGCGAGCTCGTCCGGCGGCACCGAGTTCGGTCAGCGCGAGATCCACGGACTGTGGTCGCAGGGGCCGGACCATGTCGGCGCCTACCAGTCCATCGCCTGGTTCTACGCCGCGACGACGGGTCAGATCTCGATCCGGCACGGGATGCGCGGCCCGTGCGGGGTCGTCTGCGCCGAGCAGGCCGGCGGGATCGAGGCCGCGGCGCGCAGCCGTCGCCTGCTCGGCACCGGTGCGCGGGTGGTGCTCACCGGTGGCACCGACGCGTCGCTGTGCCCGTACGGGTTGACCGCCCAGCTGTCGACGAACCTGCTCAGCGAGCGCGGTGACCCCGCGGAGGCGTACCTGCCGTTCGACGAGCGGGCCAACGGCTACGTCCCGGGCGAGGGCGGCGCGATGCTCGTCGTGGAGGAGGAGCAGGCCGCGGCCGAGCGGGGTGCCCCGCAGGTCTACGGGCGGCTGGCCGGCTTCGGGTCCAGCTTCGACCCCGCCCCCGGCTCGTCCCGGCCGCCGGGCCTGCGCCGGGCCGCGGAGCTGGCGCTGGCCGATGCGGGGATCACGCCGGCCGGCATCGGGATCGTCTTCGCCGACGCCGCCGGGAGCGCGGAGCCGGACCAGCGGGAGGCGGAGGCGATCACCGCGCTGTTCGGGCCGGGCGGCGTACCCGTCACCGCCCCGAAGACGATGACGGGCCGGCTGTATGCCGGGGGCGCGCCGCTCGATCTGGTCGCCGCCCTGATGTCCCTGCGGCACGGGGTCGTGCCGCCCACCGCCGGGGTCACCCGGCCGGTGCGCGACCACCGGCTCGACCTCGTCACCGAGCCGCGGCGCACGCGTGCGTCCGCCGCTCTGGTGCTGGCCCGCGGACACGGCGGGTTCAACGCGGCTGCGGTGGTCGCTGCCGCCGGCCCTTCCTGAGAGGAAGCACCATGCCCGAGAAGTTCACCCTGGACGACCTGCGCCGGATCATGCGTGAGTGCGCCGGCGAGGACGAGGACACCGACCTCTCCGGCCGCATCGACGAGGTGCCGTTCCCCGAGCTCGGCTACGACTCGCTGGCGCTGCTGGAGATCGCGAGCCGGATCCAGCGCGAGTACGGCATCCCCATGCCCGACGAGTCCATCGAGGCGATGAGCACCCCCGACGCGACCGTCGGCTACGTCAACGCGCGATTCGCCGCGATCTGAGGAGGAAAGATGGCGCACCAGAGCGGCGGGACGCCCGGCTCCGCCACCCGCACCGCGCACCCCGGCGGCAGCGGGCACACCGACAACTCCGTACTGATCAAGGCGCCGATGGACCTGGTCTGGGAGATGACCAACGACGTGCCGTCGTGGCCGCGGCTGTTCAGCGAGTACGCCGCGGCCGAGGTGCTGGACCGGCGCGGGGACACGGTCGTCTTCCGGCTCACCATGCACCCGGACGAGGAGGGCCGGGTGTGGAGCTGGGTGTCGCAGCGCACTCCCGACCCGGCCACCCGGACGGTGCGCGCGCACCGGGTGGAGACCGGGCCGTTCGAGTTCATGCACATCACATGGGAGTACGCCCAGGAGGAGGACGGCGTCCGGATGCGCTGGGTCCAGGACTTCCACATGAAGCCGGACGCGCCCGCCGACGACGCCGGCATGACAGCGCACCTCAACCGCAACACCGCCGTGCAGATGGACCGGATCCGGACGCTGGTGGAACAGGCCGCGGCCGCGCCGGACACCCGATGAGCGCGCTGACCGGCGCCCTGCTGACCGTGGCGGTGGGGTGCAACGGGCTGGGAGCCGGCGTGATGCTTTCCACGGTCATCGGGATCGTCCCGCTGACGCTCGCTCTGCCGTACGACCGCTACGTGCACACCATCCAGTTCCTGTGGCCCCGTTACGACCCCTTCATGCCGATCACCCACGGCATCACCTTGCTGGCGGACCTGGCGCTGGTGCTCGTGTCGGAGGGGCCGGCGCGGTGGCTGTTCGCCGTCGCGGCGGGGCTGCTCGCCGTCGTGATGGCGATATCGGTCGTGAAGAACGTGCCGGTGAACCGGTACGTGATGGCGCTCGACCCGCGGCAGCAACCGCCGGACTGGTCCCGGGTGGACCCGCGCCGGCGCTGGCGTGCCTGGAACCTCTTGCGCACCTGCCTGGCGGTGCTGGCGCTGGTCGCCAACGCCGCCGGCGCCGCGGCGCTGACCTGATCGAGGAGGAGAGACATGACGCTGCAACTGCACGGCAAGAAGGTGCTGGTCACCGGTGGCAGCCGGGGCATCGGCCGGGGCATCGTCCTGGCGCTGGCCCGGGCCGGCGCGGATGTGCTCACCTGTTACCGCACCGAGGGCGAGGCGGTCGAGAGCCTGGCGCGCGAGCTCAAGGCCGGCCCAGGGGAGCACCACCTGGTCCGCGCCGACGTCAGCGACGCGGCCGACGTGGAGCGGCTGGCCGAGCAGGCCCGGGTCCGCTTCGGCCGCCTCGACGCGCTGGTGAACAACGCCGGGGTGATCAGCCACGTCCCGTTCGCGGAGCTGTCGGCGGACGAGTGGCGGCGGGTCGTCGGCAACAATCTGACCGCCCCGTTCACCGTCACTCAGGCCGTCCTGCCGCTGCTGGGCGAGGGCGCCTCGGTGGTGAACGTGGGCTCGCGGGTGGCGACGATCGGCATCCCGCTGCGCGCGCACTACACGGCGTCGAAGTCCGGGCTGATCGGCCTGACCCGGTCGCTGGCCAAGGAGCTGGGGTCCCGCGGCGTCCGGGTGAACGTGGTCGCGCCCGGACCGATCGAGACCGAGGAGCCTGTACGCCCGGAGGTGCTTGAGCGGTATCGCACGATGATCCCGCTGGGCCGCCTGGGCCGCCCGGACGAGATCGCGGGCGCGGTGCTCTTCCTCGTGAGCGACCTGGCCTCGTTCGTCAACGGTGCGACGATCAACGTGGACGGGGGGATCTGAGATGGGCGCACCGGACGTCGTCTTCCGGGTGCTGCTGCGGATGGAGATCCATCCCGGGCGGGAGCGGGAGTTCGAGGACACCTGGCACCGGGTGGGACACGAGATCACCGGCCAGCCGGCGAACCTGGGGCAGTGGCTGTGCCGCAGCACCACCGAGGACTCGGTCTACTACGTGATCAGTGACTGGGTGGACGAGCCGCGGTTCCGCGAGTTCGAGCACAGTCCCGAGCACGTGGGGCACCGGACCAAGCTCCACCCCTACCGGTCGGCGGGCAGCATGGTCACCATGTCGGTGGTGCACCGAATGGCCGGTGCCGGGGCGCCGGGCGCATGAGCGCGGGCCGGGCCCGGGTGCTCATCTTCGCTGCCGCCCCTGTGGACGACGCGGACGCGGTCGGCCGCGCCTATCACCGGATCAGCCGTGAGCTGGCGGGCACGCCCGGGCTGATCCGCAACGAACTGCTGCGCGACACCACCGACGGCAGCCGGTTCGTGGTGATGAGCGAGTGGGAGAGCCTCGAACTCTTCCGGAACTGGGAGCGCGGAGCGGCGCACAAGGGCACGACGGCGCCGCTGCGTCCCCTGCAGGACGGCTCACGCGGCGCCGCGTTCGGTATCTACGAGGTCGCCGCGGCCTACTGACCGCGGCGACCGGCACGCCGGCGGGGTTGCCGGTCACCAGGTGACCGGAAGCTCCGCCGGCCGGCTGAAGGCGACGCCCGAGCTCCAGCGCAGACCGTCCTCGCCGCCGGCGACGGCCAGCCGGGGCATCCGCCTCAGCAGGGCGTCGAGCACCACCTCGAGCTCCATCCGGCCGAGCTGGGCGCCGAGACAGTGGTGGATGCCGTAGCCGAAGGCCAGGTGCAGGCGCGGGTTGCGGGACAGGTCGAAGACGTCGGGCGCGGGGAAGACGTCCGGGTCGCGGTTGGCCGCGTTGATGGACGGCAGGATCGCCTCGCCCGCGCGGACCAGGACACCGGAGACCTCGACGTCCTCGACGGCGATGCGCAACGCGCCGAGTCCGCCGCCCGCCTGGGACAGGCGCAGCAGCTCCTCGACCGCCGCCGGCACGAGGGTCCGGTCCGCGGCCAGCCGGCGCCACTCCCCGGGCAGCCGTTGCAGTGTCAGGACGGCGTGGGCGATGCCGCTCGTGGTCGCGTGGTAGCCGGCTCCGAGCAGCGTGTAGCCGAAGGCCAGGAGCTCCTCCTGGCTGAGCCGGTCGCCGCCGTCGCGGGCGTCGATGAGCAGCTTGAGCAGATCATCGGCGGGTTGCGCGCGCTTCGTCTCGATGAGCTGGGTCAGATAGTCGTTGAGGTGGTTCCGCGCCGTGATGACCTCGTCGCGGCGGGACGCGTCGAAGCTGAGCATGACGTCGGTCCACGACCGGAACTGGCCGACATCGGAGAAGGGCACCCCGAGCAGCTCGCAGATGACGGTGATGGGCAGTGGCTGGGCCAGCCCCGCCATGAGGTCGGCGGGGGCGCCCGCGGACAGCATGCCGTCGATCAGCTCACCGGTGATGTGCTCCACCCGTGGCCGCAACCGGAGGATCCGGCGAGGGTTGAACGCCCGCGACACCAGCCCGCGCAGCCGGCTGTGCTCCGGCGGGTCCATCACGAAGATCGACTTGGAGCCCTGGGCGATGGGCAGCAGGCGGGGCGCGCCCGGCGCGGTGATGGCCTCCCGGCTGAACCGGGGATCGGTCAGCACCATGCGGACATCGGCGTGCCGCGTGACCAGCCAGGCGAGGTCGCCGGTGGGCAGGGTGACGCGGGTGAGCGGCTCCCGGGCCCGCAGCCGGGCGTATTCCGCCGGCGGCTCGAGGGGATCGGCGGAGCTGAACGGGAAACCGGCGGCTCGGACGGGCTGCGCAGTCATGCGGGGTCCTCCAGGGACGGAGTGGTCGGAGCCCGCACCGTCGCAGAACCCGCTCGAAGACCACTGAACCGCCGGCGGGCACCGGGTCCACCGACTTTCCAGACCTTTGCGAGCCGCACCCCGCAGGCTCGCCGCAGAGTCGTACCCGGCCGGGCCCGCCGGCGGGGCGTCGCGGCGGTGCCCCGGTGCGCCGCGGTCTGCGAAGGGATCTCGATGGATCTTGAGCTGCAAGGCAGGAGGGTGCTGGTCACGGGCGGCACCGGCGGGGTCGGCCGGGCCACCGTGCTGGCGTTCGCCCGGGCCGGGGCCGACGTCGTCGCGGCGTACCACCGGGACAAGGCCGCCGCGGACGAGCTGGTGCAGGCCGCGGCCGGCGCCCCGGGCCGGGTGGAGGCGGTCCGGACCGACGTCACCGACGAAGACGCGGTGGCCGGGCTGGCGGCGGAGTGCCGGCGCGTGCTGGGCGGGCTGGACGTGCTGGTCAACAACGCGGGGGTGGACGGCAGCGCGGCGGCCGCCGGGCTGACCCCGCAGGAGTGGCACCGGGTCGTGGACGTGGACCTCACCGGCTGCTTCCTGGTCACCCGGGCACTGCTCGACCAGCTGGGCGACGGCGCATCGGTGATCAACGTCGGCGCGTCCGTCGCCCTGCGCGGCCGTCCCGGCAGTGCTCACTACACCGCGGCCAAGGCCGCGCTGATCGGGCTGACCCGCTCGCTGTGCAAGGAGACCGGCCGCCGCGGCCTGCGCGTCAATCTGGTCGATCCCGGGGTCGTCGACACCGGCGACGGGCCGCCGCCCCCGGTGCGGGCGCGCATCGAGGCCATGACCGCCCTGGGCCGGCTGGCCCGGCCCGACGAGGTGGCCGGGGCCGTGCTGTTCCTGGCCAGCGACCTGTCCCGCTACATCACCGGAGCCACTCTCACCGTAGACGGAGGAATGTGATGCCCTACGCCGCGATCACCTATCGGGTCAAGCCCGGGCACGAGGACGAGATCGCCGAGATCTTCGCCGGGTTCCGGCGGGTGGACACACCGACCCTGCGCAACGCCGGGGGCGCGGAGTCCGGGCGGTTGCTCGGCACCGCGGTGTTCATCCAGAACGACCTGATGGTGCGGGTCATCCACTACGACGGCGAGCTCGCCGACGTCTCCCGGCACATGGCCGGGCAGCAGGGCGTGCATTCGCTGGAGTCCCGCCTCGCGCCCTTCCTGGCCGAGCAGCGGGACACGGGCTCGGCGGAAGGGTTCGACCGCTACTTCCGCAACGCCACCATGCGGTGCATCTCCCAGTTGTCCGTCGACACGCACCCGGCGCGGGGCTGAGCCGTGTCCTCGGACACTGTGGCGCTGGCCGGCCTCGGGGCCATGGGCTCGGGGATGGCTCATGCCCTGCTCGCCGCGGGCTTTCCCGTCGTGGTGCACAACCGGACGCCGGAGCGCGCCGCACCGCTGGCAGCCGCCGGCGCCAGGGTCGCCGCGACGGCCGGGGAAGCGGCGGCCGCAGCCGGCGTGGTGGTGCTCAGCCTCTCCGACGAGGAGGCGGTGGAGGACGTCCTGTTCGCCCGGATGGTGCCCCGGATGGCGCCCGGGACGATCGTCGTGGACACCTCCACCGTGTCGCCGGACTGGTCCCGGCGCGCCGGCGAGCGGCTGGCCGCCCGGGGCGTACGACGGGTGGAGGCCTGTGTGGTGGGCAACCCCGGCATGGCCCGGGCCGGGAAGCTGCGGGTGCTCGTCGCCGGTGACCCCGCGGACGCCGAGGCCGTCCGGCCCGTGCTCGACGCCATCGGCGAGCAGGTCCGCCACCTGGGCGCGGCGGGCAACGCCGCCGTGCTCAAGCTCGTGCTCAACGTCCAGCTCGGGGTGCAGGTCAACGCGCTGGCCGAGGGCGTCGCCCTCGCCGAGGCGGCCGGGCTCGACCGGGACGACGTGCTCGGTGCCGTGGCGGGCAGCGGCTTCAGCTCGCCCGTGCTGGCCTTCCGCGCCGAGCTGATGCGCCGCCGCGCCTACGCCCCGGCGGCGTTCCGCACCAGCCTCATGCGCAAGGACCTGCGGCTCGCCGTCGACCATGCCCGGACCGCCGGCGTGGCCATGCCGGTCACCAGCCGGTCGGCGGACCGCTTCGCGGAGGTCGTCGCCGCCGGGCGCGGCGACGACGACGCCGCCGTGCTCGCCGAGGTCCCGCCCGGCGGCACACCACAGACAACCGTGAGATCCGGAGGAATCATGACGGCCATCGCCGACAACGCCACACCCGCCGACCTGATCGAGCTGGGCACCGCCTTCTGCCGGGCCAAGGTCGTGCTGTCCGCCCTCGAGCTGCGCTTGTTCGCGCACCTGCAGGACGGCCCGCGCACCGAGGAGGAGCTCCGGGCCGCACTCGGCCTGCACGGCCGGGGTACCCGTGATTTCCTCGACGTCCTCGTCGTGCTCGGCCTGCTGCGCCGGGTTGACGGCGGCTACGCCAACGCCCCGGCGGCCGCCCGCTGGCTGGTGCACGGCACCCCCAGCTACGTCGGCGGCTTCCTGGAGCGCGCCGACCACATGCTGTACCCGGCGTGGGGGCGGCTCACCGAGGCCCTGCGCACCGGCGCTCCGCAGGCCGAGGCGGACTACATGGACATGATCGGACACCCGGACCGGTTGCGCCGGTTCGTCGGCATGATGGACGCGCTCAACGGGCTCATCGCGCCGGAGCTGGCCGACGCCTTCGACTTCTCCGCGACCACGACGCTGATGGACGTGGGTGGCGCCCGGGGCAACCTGGTGTGCGGCGTGCTCAAGGCCCATCCCCACCTGAAGGGGCGGGTGTTCGACCTGCCGCCGATGCACCCGCTCTTCGACGAGCACGTCGCCGCCCTCGGCCTCGGCGACCGGGCGGAGTTCGTGGAGGGCAACTTTTTCCACGACGACCTGCCCACCGCCGACACCATCAGCATCGGTCACGTGCTGCACGACTGGGCGCCCGAGGAGCGGCAGATGCTGATCGGCAAGGCGTATGCCGCCCTGCCGCCCGGCGGCACGCTGCTGGTCTACGACCGCATGGTGGCGGAGGAACCGGCCGACCCGGTCAACCTGGTGATCAGCCTCGACATGCTGCTGACCACGAAGGGCGGCGCGGAGTACACCGCGGCCGAGTGCGCCGGCTGGATGACCGCCGCGGGCTTCGCCGCCACCGAGGCACGGCCGCTCGGCGAGTACGACACGCTGGTTGTCGGGCGCAAGCACTGACGGGCGGGCCGATGCGTGTGGGCGTGGGCCTCCCGGCGTCCGTACCGGGGGTGGAGGGACCGCAGCTGCCGGCCTGGGCGCACCGGGCCGAGCAGCTCGGGTTCTCCACCCTCGCGGTGCTGGACAGGCTGGTGTACGGCAACTACGAGTCATTGGTCACGCTGGGCGCGGCCGCGGCGGTGACGCAGCGGATCCGCCTCGCCGCCACCATTCTGATCGCCCCGTACCGGGCCAACGCCGCGTTGCTGGCCAAACAGATCGCCACGGTGGACCGGCTGTCGGGCGGCCGGTTGACCGTAGGGGTGTCGGCCGGCGGTCGTCCGGACGATTTCACCGCCTCGGGCGTCCCCTACGACGGGCGCGGCGCCGTGCTCGACGACATGCTCGCCACCTGGGAGAAGATCTGGGCCGGCGAGCTGCGGGGCTTCGCCGAGCCGATAGGTCCCCGCCCGGCGGGCCGGCCGCCGGTCTGGGTCGGCGGGCACACGCCGGTCGCGATGCGCCGGGCGGCGCGCCACGGGACGGGATGGATCGCCGGTGGCAGTTCCGCCTCCGGATACCGCGAACTCGCCGAGCGGATGCGGCACACCTGGACCGGACAGGGCCGCCCCGGCCGGCCGTACCTGGTGGCCCTGACGTACTTCGCCCTGGGGCCGGGTGCCGCCGGCGCGTCCCGCGACTATCTGCGCCGCTACTACTCGTTTCTGGGGCCGGCGGCGGAGCGGATCGCCGGAAAGGCGCTCACGGAGCCGGCCGCCGTGCGCCGCGCGGTGACGGAATACGCGGCGAGCGGTTGTGACGAGCTTCTTTTCTTCCCCTGCCGTGCAGAAATCGAGCAATTGGATCTTCTGTATGACGCACTTCCGGGCGTTTCCTTTAATGGAACGCTTCCGGACGGCGACCGGTGAGCCGTTTCCGTTATGTTTCGCACTCGACCGCCGGTCGCCGCCCAATGGCGCGCGGGTCGAGCAGGTCGAGGGCGACTCGAGCATCGCTGGACACCGGGCAGATGATGCACGTTCTCGCTTTGTCCACAAGTGAGTACAAGATCGCTCGGATGATCATGCAGGCCCGCAGAGAAGGATCAATCTCGGTGACAGCACGTCACCATTGTGTGCGGATCGGCGCCACGAGCGGGAGAACCGTCACGCAACGCAGTCGGTTCCGGAGCGAAAACCAGACATCATCACGGCGTGTCCGGCCGCGGCGAATATGCATAGACTCGCCGTGTCAGCAAATCAGCGGCGTCAATCTCGGGGGATCAATGCTATTTCGCGTGCTCGGGCCGCTGGAAGTCATCGACCGTTCGGCCGACCTGACTCCCTCCGCTCCCAAGGTGCGGCAGGTGCTTTCCCTGCTGCTGCTCTGCAACAACCAGCCGGTGCACACCAATGAGCTCATCGACGAGCTCTGGGGTGAACGCGCCCCCCGCAGCGCATTGTCCACTCTGCAGACCTACATCTACAAGCTGCGGAAAGTGCTCGGTGACGAGCGCTCGCCCAGCGGCGGGGAGACCCTGCGGACCAAGCCCTACGGCTACGTGCTGTCGATCCCGCGCGAGAGCCTCGACCAGCACCTGTTCCAGCGGCTGGTGACCGAGGGCGCCGCCGCGCTGGAGGCCGGTGACGCCGAGACGGCCGCCGACCGGCTGCAGCGGGGCTTC
>NZ_JAUQWH010000094.1 GCF_030757795.1 Actinoplanes oryzae | reverse complement strand
CCGGCTCCATCTCGTACGGGGAGAACGGGGCCCGCCGCGCCCGCGCCGGCGGCTGGGGTGAGCTGTTCGGCGACGAGGGCTCCGGCTACTGGGTGGCAATCCGCGGCCTGGGCGCCTTCAGCCGGATGTGCGACGGCCGGCTGCCCCGCGGCCCGCTCGCCGATCTGCTGCGCCGCGAACTGGGCCTCACCGACGACCTCGACGCCGTGGACGTCGTCCTCAACCGGTGGAAGGGCGACCGCGCCCGGATCGCCGCCCTCAGCCCGCTGGTCAGCGCGGCCGCGGACGCCGGCGACAGCGCCTGCGCCGCCATCCTGCGCGACGCCGGGAACGAGCTCGCGACCCTGGTCGACGCCCAGGCCGAGGCCCTCGGCTTCGCCACCGGGCCGGTCCCGGTCTCGTACTCCGGCGGGATGTTCTCGTGCCCGCCGCTGCTCGACGCCTTCCGCGCGGCCCTGGACGACCGCTACGAGCTGCGCACGCCCCTGTACGCCCCGGACCTCGGCGCCGCCGTCTACGCGGCCCGGCTCGCCGGCCACCACCTCGAAGGGATATCGGCATGACCACCAGCGCTACCGCCCGCCGGACCGGCTGGATCCCGTACGCCGGGCTGCTCGTGCTCTTCTGGGGCGTCTGGGGTGCCTTCTCCGGCGAACCGACCAGCCGGTACGGCTACCCCGACGGCATGGTCTACCTCATCTGGTCGATCACCATGATCATCCCGGCCGTCGCCGCCCTGCGCGGCGCCACCTTCGACCGCCGCCCGATCGCCGCCTGCTACGGCCTGCTGATCGGCGTCACCGGCGCCGGCGGCCAGCTGCTGCTCTTCAAGGCCCTGACCATCGGCCCCGCCTACATCATCTTCCCGATCATCGCCCTGTCCCCCGCGATCACCGTGGTCATGGCCCTGGTCGCCCTCAAGGAACGGCTGACCCGGCTGGCCGTGATCGGCGTCGTGCTCGCCCTGGTCGCGATCGTGCTGTTCTCCGTGGCGCCCGGCGACGAGGACGCGTCCACCGGCCCGTACCTGCTGCTGGCGATGCTGATCTGCGTGGCCTGGGGCGTGCAGGCCTACTACATGCGCAAGGCGGCGCTGTCCGGCGTGAACGACGCCACGACCTTCGGCTGGATGACGATCAGCGGCATCGTGCTCATCCCGGTCGCGCTGATCATGATGGGCGGCTTCCCGACGGGCTTCCCGTGGCAGGCGCCCGCCCTCACCGCGGTGACCCAGCTGCTCAACGCCGTCGGCGCGCTCTTCCTGGTGATGGCGATGAGCCGCGGCAAGGCGTCGCTGGTCGCGCCGATCACCAACGCCCTCGCGCCGGTGCTCACCATCGTGCTGTCGCTCGCCGTCTACCAGAACGTGCCGTCCGGCTTCCAGACCGCGGGCATCCTGCTGGCCCTGGCCGGCTCGACGCTGATGGTCTACACGACCGAGAAGTCCGCCGAGCTGGCCGCGTCATGACCCGCGTCGTCACCGTCACCCTCAACCCCGCCCTCGACATCACGTACGACGTCCCGGCGCTCGTCCCCGGCGACAGCGTGCGCGTCGGAGCCGTCCGCTCGCGCGCCGGCGGCAAGGGCATCAACGTGTCGTCGGTGGTCCGGGCGCTCGGCGGCGACACCGTGGCCGTGGCTCCCGCCGCTCTCGCCGCGGACCCGTTCCGCTCTCTTCTGGATACGCTCGGACTTCCCTGTCGGCTGATCCCGGCGTTCGAGGCGGTCCGGCGGACGATCGCCGTGGTCGGCGCGGACGGCACGACGACCATCCTGCTGGAGCCGGGCAACCCGGTCGCGCCCGGCACGGCGGCGGCCGTCCTCGAGACGGTCGCCGCCGAACTGGCGACCGCCGACGCCCTCGTGGTCTCGGGCAGCCTCCCGCCGGGCCTGCCCGCCGACCTGCCCGCGCAGCTGGCCAAGCTTGCCGGGGTCCCCGCCGTGGCCGACGTGTCCGGCGAGGCGCTGCGGCACGCGGCCGGCGCCGGGGCGGTGCTGATGCCCAACCGCGACGAGCTGGCCGAGCTGACCGGCTCGCCCATAGCGTCGGCCCGGGAGGCCGCCGGACGGGGCCGGCGGTTGCTCGATGACGGTGCGGCGGCCGTCGTCGTGACGCTCGGCTCCTCCGGCGTGGTGGCGGTCACCCCCGACGGGACCTGGGCGGCCCGTCCACCGCAGACCGTCACCGGAAACCCGACCGGCGCCGGCGACGCGGCCGCCGCCGCTCTGGCCCTGCATCTCGCCGCCCGCACGCCGTGGCCGCTCGCCCTCGCCGACGTGGTGGCGACCGCGGCGGCCTGCGTACTGCGCCCGGTCGCCGGCGAGATCGACCTGACCGCCCGGGCCGGCTGGATCGGCCAAGTCATCGTGGAGGAATTGTCGTGACCATTCCGGGGTCCCTCCGGGGCAGGGGCATCGGCGCTTTCAACGTCATCACCCTGGAGCATGCCGAGGCCGTCGTGGGCGGCGCCGAGGACGCGGGCCTGCCGGTCATCCTGCAGATCTCGCAGAACGCCGTGCGCTATCACGGTGCCCTCGCGCCCCTCGCCCTCGCCTGCCTGAGCATGGCCGGGAGCGCCCGCGTGCCCGTGACCGTCCACCTGGACCACGCCGAGGACGAGACGCTGATCGACGAGGCGGTCGCCCTGGGCATCCGCTCGGTGATGTTCGACGCGGCGACGCTGCCCTACGCGGACAATGTCGCCCGCACCCGCGCGGTCACCGAGCGGTGTCACGCGGCCGGCGTCCGGGTCGAGGCCGAGCTGGGCGCGATCGGCGGCAAGGACGGCGCGCACGCCCCCGGCGTCCGCACGGATCCCGCCGAGGCAGCCGCTTTCGTCGCCGCCACGGGAGTCGACGCCCTCGCCGTGGCGGTCGGCTCGTCGCACGCCATGTCCCGCCGCGACGCCGTCCTCGACGACGACCTGATCGCCCGCCTGGCCGCCGCGGTGCCCGTACCCCTGGTCCTGCACGGCTCCTCCGGCGTCCCGGACGACGGCCTGCGCCGCGCGGTCGCCCACGGCATCGTCAAGGTCAACGTCGGCACCCTCCTCAACCGCACCCTGACCGCCACGGTCCGCACCGTCCTGGCCGCCGACCCCGCCCTCTCCGACCCCCGCAAATACCTCTCCCCCGCCCGCACCGCCGTCCGCACCGAAGTCGCCCGCACCCTCACTCTCCTCGCGGCCACCGACCGGACGACGTAACGTCCTCCTGCCAGCTGATCAGCGACGCCGTCAGCATGACGATGAGCGGTTCGTGGGTGCCCGAGGCCAAGGCGTCGGGACTCACTCCGCTGCTGTTCCAACCGTCCGCGAGCGCGTTGGCCGGTCGTGATTGTCTTCGAGCACGGGCTGCGATACCTGTCCGCCCGCACGACAGCGGTCAAGAAGCTCGCGTGCCTGCTCGTCGCCTGCGTCGACCGCACGGCGATACATCTGTTCGGCCGCATGCACCTCGCCGAGGTCCTCCAGCAGCTGTCCGAGGTTGACCATGGTGTCGGTGTTGCCGGCTGCCATCGCCCGCTCGAAGAAGGCTTGAGCGGCCTCGAGGTCGCCACGGTCGTAGCTCAGCGCGCCGAGAGCGTTCAGGGCGCCGCAGGAGCCATCGATCTCGACCGCGTGCCGGAAGCTGGCCTCCGCCCCCGCGCGATCGCCGCTGTCACCGAGCAGGTGACCCAGTTCGACTGCGGCGTCACTGTGACCGGCACCCGCAGCGCGCCGCCACCAGCCTTCCGCCTCATCAAGATCGCCTCGTTCGTCGGCCAGGCAGCCGAGCAGGAACATGGCAGCGGCATGCCCGCCGTCGGACGCGCGGCGGTAGAGCTGGTGAGCCTCGTCGAAGCGGCCTTGGTCGTCCAGGTCGGCGGCGGCGGTGAACAGGCTTTCCGGATCGGCCGCGTCCGGCGCGGGTCGTGCAGCCACGACAGGGGCCAGGAGCAGGTCGGTGAGTTCCAGCGAGTGGGCTTTCCAGTTGATCGCCGGCCCCTTACGCATGAGGTCGAGGTTGAGCCGGCGTGCCGCGTCCGCGACCCCGTCGATGCTCAGCAGCCGGACGAAGTCGCGGGGGCTGGTAACTTCGAGTCCGGCGACACCCGGCCGCGCCCGGTACGGCGCTTCCTCCGCATGGAGGCCCCACAACTGCTCCTGAAACGTCTCCAAGCTGCCCCAGCGGTCCACCAATGTCTCGAGGTCGACGTTGAGGGCAAAGTCGATGACCTCGGGCTCGCGGCGCGGGGCATACAGATAGAGCGTCTCGAGATTGTGCACGCTCAACGTGCACAGCCTCTTTCCGCCGGACGTACCCGGCCGGGCGCTGAGCGCCCAGTAGCTCAGCTCAGTGCGCTGCGGGGCCGGTAAGGTCCAGGCGATGTAGCGGCGCAGCGCGTACTGCACCCGGACGAAGCGCGGATCGGCGATCAACCGAGCGAAGCCGGGATGGTTGTCGCGACGCAAAGCCGGATACTGCGGCCGCATGTCCTGATCGATGATGTCGGACGGCGCCGAATCCAGCCAGGCGTCTTGTTCGGCCGGGGGCACGACGATGTCGAAGTCGCTCGCGCCGAGCCGTCCGCTGGTGTGCACCACGTTGCGCAGCCGCACTCCCTGCTGTTCCCGGTGGCGGATTCCTTCGCGTTCGACGGCGTTCAGCTCAGCGCGCGGGACGCGCCAGAAAGCCACCTCGACGATGTCCGGGTAGTTCAGGCGGTGAGTGGAGAACCGGGTGACCACGTCGACGGCCTGGCCCACGTACCGATCGCCGTTGGCGAACCGCAGCTCGTAGATGCCGCACCGGTCCGCGGCCCTCGGCACCAGATGGGCGATGGAACGCACTCCCGCCGCGGGGAAGATCGCGGCTGCGGATTCATCGAGGTCAGGCACCGACACCCCCCAAGCTGGTCCGAACGCGTCATCCCATGGTCGCCGGACGGCCGGCACAGCCGCCGAGCTTCGGACAATCTTGCCGCTATGTACGCACTGGGCGGCGATGGCGCCCGACGACAGGTTCGTGAGCTTCCCCTGCGGCACCGGCGGCGCCGAAACGCTGTCGCGAACCCAGGAAGTGGTGTTTGCCGCAGCGTCGTCGTCACGGCTCTCCGCGGGGATCAGCGGCCGGGCACGACGACGTAGTCGGGGCGGCCGGTCGCGGCCCAGCTGGCCACGTTGCCTGCGGCCTTGCTCCGCAGGTCGCGCTCGGCCTGATCGGAGTACCAGGCGACGTGCGGGGTCAGCAGCGCCCGGGGGTGGGCGAGCAGCGGATGGCCGGCCGGTGGCGGCTCGGCGGGCAGCACGTCGAGTCCCACCCCGGCGAGCCGGCCCTCCCGCAGGGCGGCCAGCACGGCGTCGAGGTCGACGAGCCGGCCGCGGGAGGTGTTGACCAGGTAGGACCCGGCGGGCATCCGGTGCAGCAGCTCGGCGCCGATCAGGCCCTCGGTGCCGGCGGTGAGGGGCAGGTGCAGGGTCACCGCGTTGCTGCGGGCGAAGAGCTCCGGCAGGTCGAGCCGTTCGACGCCGGCGGGCCAGCGGTCGGCCGGCAGGTACGGGTCGTGGCCGACGATCGCGCCGAACCAGGGCGCGGCGCCGGCCAGCGCGGTCCGGCCGATGCGGCCCAGCCCGACCACGCCGAGGGTGAGTTCGCCGGGCCGGCGCAGCCGTCCGCCGAGGCGGTGGTCCCAGCGGCCGGCGTGGACGTGCCGGTCGTGCCCGGGCAGGTTGCGCAGCAGGGCGAGCAGGAGCGCGACCGCGTGCGCGGCGACCTCGGTGACGCCGTAGTCGGGCACGTTGCACACCCAGATGCCGCGGGCCCGGGCGGCGTCCGTGTCGATGCCGTCGACGCCGACGCCGTACCGGCTGATCAGCCGCAGCCGGGGCAGCGCGGCGACCACCTCGGCGGTGACGGGGGCGTACTGGACCAGGACGGCGTCGGCCCCGCGCGCCGCGTCGACGACCTGCGCCGGCGTGCGGCAGTGGGCGACGACCAGCTGGTGGCCGGCGAGCGCCCGCTTCTCGATGTCGAGCTCGCCGTAGTCGGCGTCGGTCACCACCACCCGCATGCCGGGCCCCTCACTCGAAGAGCTTGCGCACCTGCTCGTTGAAGGTCAGCACGGACAGGAAGCCGAACAGCACGAACGCCCACACCAGCGCCGCGACCCGGCCGGCGCCGGGCCGGATCTCCCGGGGCAGCACCCGCCGGTTCACGAGCAGCAGCAGGGCCGAGTAGAGGAACATCATCAGCCCGCCGGTGACCGCCGAGATGACCAGCAGCACCAGCGGCTGGGTGAGCCCGGCGAGCAGGACGACGACGCCGATGCCGACCAGGCCCCAGACCAGCGCGAAGTAGATCTTGCTCTCGTGGACGTGCCGCAGGTACGCGGTCTTGAGCACGTCGGCGCCGAGCCGGCTGGTGTAGTCCACGATGCCCAGCGCGGCGGCGAAGAGCGAGAAGGCGCCGATGATCCAGAAGAAGGTGCCGAACCAGTCGCCGACCGAGGCGTTGAGCGCGTCGCCCTCCGCCTTGAGGAAGGAGATGTTGTTGCTGAGCCCCTCGCGGCCGAAGACGGTGGCGTAGGCCAGCATCGAGGTGAAGACGATGGTCAGGAAGCTGATCAGCACGAAGGTGCTCAGCTGCTCCAGGTTGGCCAGCCGCCACCAGCGCCGCCAGCGGGCGAGGTTGCCCGCGGTGGGCTCGAAGACGAAGCCGGTCGACGGCGCGGCCTCGAGCTGGCCGGTCACCGGGCTGACGATGCGCGGGACGTAGGCGCCCATCCCGAAGCCCTTGTCGCGGATCCAGTTGCTCTGGCAGAGGTTCTGACCGCCGCCGGCGCCCGCGAAGGCGAGGGCCCCCATGAGCAGGGCGAAGCCGAGCTCCTCGGCGGGCAGCCCGGCCCCGGTGACGATCTGCGTGCTGTCGGCCCAGGCGGAGGCGCCGATCGCGGCCACGGCCCCGACCACGACCAGCAGCAGCAGCGCCGCGACCTTGACCATCTCGATCTTCTCGAGCGCCTGGTAGACCACCGGGGCCAGGGTCAGCACGACGCCGATCAGCAGCAGGATGCCGATGGCGATGGGCCGTACCGAGCCGCCGGCCAGGTAGGTGATCAGCGTCGCCGAGCTCGACGCCCAGCCCGGCCAGATGTTGGCGAAGTAGGCCAGGATCGCGAAGACCAGCCCCCAGTGCCGCCAGTAGCGGCTGAAGCCGGTGAGCGCGGTCTCGCCCGTGGCGAGGGTGTAGCGCTCGATCTCCATGTTGAGGAAGTACTGGGTGGCCAGGCCGACGAGGGCGGCCCAGACGAAGACCAGCCCGACCTGCGAGGCGATGTAGGGGAAGAGGATGAATTCGCCGCTCGCCATGCCGACGCCCGCGGCGACGACGCCCGGCCCGATGACCCGCCGGAAGCTCGCCGGCGCCTCGGGCAGCTCGCGCACCTCGGGGGCGGCCAGATGCTTCGTGGGGAAGAGACGGTCCGCCGTATCCACGTAAATCAATCTAACGGGTGGCGGAGATCAGCTGAAGCGCCGATCAGAGCAGGATCTCGACGGCACCGAGCAGCTCGGCGTCGGCGCCCAGCGCGGTGGGCACGACGGTCAGGCCGGCGGTGGCGCTCGGCGAGCAGTGGCGCAGCAGGGCCTCGCGGACCCCGTCGACCACGTAGGGGCCCGCCTCGGCGAACGCGCCGCCGACCACGACGACCGCCGGGTTGAGCACGTTGCACAGCGAGGCGACCGAGCGCCCGATCAGCCGCCCGGCGTCGGCGATGGCCCGCTGGACCGGGCGGTTGGGGGCGCCGGCCAGGGCGAGCAGGTCGGCCTCGGTGCTGCCGGCACGCGGGTCGAGCAGGGCCGCGAAGTACGCCGGGTTCAGGTAGACCGACAGACAGCCGCGGCTGCCGCACACGCAGAACGGGCCGACCTCGCGCACGTTGAGGTGCCCGACCTCCCCCGCGTAGCCGATCGCCCCACGGTGCATCCGCCCGCCCGCGATGATGCCGGCGCCGGTGTACTGGTCGGCGCGCAGGTACAGCACGTCGCGGGCGCCCCGCCCGGCGCCGCGGCGGGTCTCGGCGAGGGCGGCCAGGTCGGCGTTGTTCTCCGCCGTCACCGGCACGCCCAGCACGTCCCGCACCTCGCCGCCCGGGTCGAAGCCCGCGAACATGGGCAGCACGCCGCGGCTGCCGAAGCGCCCGGTGGCCGGGTCCACGGGCGCGGGCACGCTGAGCCCCGCGGCACGCAGGCCGGCGGGGTCGTGGCCGTGGGCGAGCAGCAGCTCACGGCCGAGCTCCGCCGCGCGCCGCACGTGCAGCGACCCGGCCATGCCGACGGGCACGGTGTCGCCCGCCTGGTGCAGCACGGTGCCGCTGCCGTCGGTGAGCACGGCCCGGGTGCTGTCGGCGCCCAGCGCGAGCCCGAGCAGCAGCCCGGGCGGCGCGGCCAGCCGGAAGCGCGGCGAGGGACGGCCCGCGCGGCGCTCGCCCGGCGCCGGCGCGGCCTGCTCGACGGTGCCGTCGTGCTCCAGCTCGCCGAGCAGGTCGAGGACGGCGGCGCGCGGCAGGCGGGTGAGCCGGACGATGTCGCTGCGCCCGACGGTGCCCCGGTGGCGCAGCAGGTCGACGATCATCCCGCGCCGCACGGCCCGCTCCCGGCGCGCCGGGGTGCTCCCCGCCGGGGCGCTCTCGCCCGTGGCTCCGAAGGCGCGGCTGCCCCGGGCGGCGGGCGTGGCGCTGACGGCCACGGAGACCGCGCCGAGGATGGCTGCCCGGCCCTCGAGCGCGCTGGCCCGCACGAGGGTGGCGTCGGCGACCTCGGGTTGCGCGTAGCGCCGCACGGACTCGCGCACCCCGGCGACGATCGTGCCCTCGGGCTCGATGAGCGGGCCGTCCAGCACGACCAGCGACGGGTTGATGGTGTTGGCCAGGTCGGCGACGACCCGGCCGATCATGCGGCCGGCGTCGGCGAGGACCCGCTCGGCCGTCGCGTCGTGCCGGGCCAGCTCGGTGACCTGCTCGGCGGTGACCGGCTCGCCGTACGTGGCGGTCAGCATCGCCAGGATCTCCCGCGGCGACGCGATCGTCTCCAGGCAGCCGCGGTTGCCGCAGCGGCAGAGCGTGCCGGTCTCGTCGACCTGGACGTGGCCGATCTCCCCGGCCGCCCCGGTGGCGCCGTGGTGCACGTGGCCGTCGAGCAGCAGCCCGCACCCGATGCCGGTGGAGATGCGCAGGTAGCAGACGGTGCGGTGGCCGCGGGCGGCGCCGTGGGCGACCTCGCCGGCCAGGCTCAGGTCGGCGTCGTTGCGCACGGTCACCCGCAGGCCGAGGCGGCGCTCCAGCTCGGCGCCCGGCACGACGCCGCCCCACCCGGGCAGGACGCTGCTGGCCACGAGCGCGCCGGTGCCCGCACCGACGGGGGCCGAGAAGCCCGCGACGACCGACCAGATCCGGCCGCGCTCGGTGCCCGCCGCGGCGACGCACTCGCGGATCAGCCCGGCAACGGCGTCGAGGGAGGCGGTCACGTCGGTAGTGTCCAGGGCGAGGTCGCGCTCGACGAGGATCGCGCCGGTGAGGTCGGCGACGGCGGCGCGCACGCCCGCGCTGCCGACGACGGCCCCGACGACGCAGCCGGCGGCGGGTCCGAGCGTGAGCAGCCGGGCGGGCCGGCCCGGGCCACCGGCCACCGGCTCGCCGGTCTCGGTCAGCAGGCCCGCGGCGAGCAGCTCGGCGACCAGGCCGTTGACGGTCACCCTGGCCATGCCGGTACGCCGCACGAGCTCCGCCCGGCTCACCGCGCCGGCCTCCCGCACCTGGGCGAGCAGGAAGTCCCGGCTCACGACATGCACCCGCCGGCCGATGGTCATAGGGGCACTGTACGCCCCGGTTTTGTCGTAACTGCCGCTAACTTCGCCGGGCCGGTCGGACAAACGACGGGCAAACGGCCCGGTGATAGCCCAGGCATGGGTAATACACAGGAAATACGGCCGTCACGACCCCTTGGTTTAGCGGTAATCCGATCGATAACTTCGGAGACGAGACCGCCATCGGCGGCGGCCCGTTCCCCGGTACGCGAGGTGCGTCATGACGACGATGGATTCCTTGACGGTGACAACGACCGAGCAGCGGCGGCCGGACGCCCCGGTGCGGCTGATCGTGGCGATGGCGCTGGCGATGCTGGGCGCGTACGTCGCGATCCTGACCCCCGTCGTCGTCACCATGTCGATCCGGGTCGCCGAGATCGCGGGCGACGCGAAGACCACCGCGCTGAGCACGGTGCTGTCGGTCGGCGCGATCCTGGCGATGATCGGCAACCCCCTCTTCGGCGCCCTGTCCGACCGCACCACCTCCCGATTCGGCCGGCGCCGCCCGTGGCTGATCGGCGGCATCGTGGTCGGCAGCGCGGGCCTGCTGCTGGTCGCGACCGGCGGCAGCATCGCGACCCTGACCGCGGGCTGGGCCCTCGCGCAGCTGGGCGTCAACGCCACGCTGTCCACCATCACGGCCCTGCTGCCCGACCAGATCCCGCCGCAGCAGCGCGGCCGGGTCAGCGGCTTGCTCGGCCTGATGACCTCGATCGCGATCCTGCTCGGCACGGCCCTGGCCGCGGTGCTGTCGGGCCACACCTTCTGGATGTTCATGGTGCCGGCGCTGATCGGGATCGCCACGATCGTGCTGCTCGTGGCGATCCTCAAGGACCGCCCCGCGCAGCCCGGCGCCTTCGGCCGCTACACCTTCCGCGACTTCCTGCGGACCTTCTACGTCAACCCGCGCAAGCACCCCGACTTCGCGTGGAACGTGGTGAGCCGCTTCCTGGTGTGGATGGGCATCGCCAGCGTCACGACCTACCAGACGTACCTGCTCATCGACCGCTTCGGCTACACCACCGACAACGTCGCGACCGCGGTGCTGATCGCGACCGTGCTCACCACGGCGGGCATGCTGCTGGGCTCCACGGCCGGCGGCTGGCTGTCCGACCGTACGGGCCGGCGCCGCCCCTTCGTCCTCGGCGCCGGCATCGTCATCGCCGTCGCACTGGCGGGCGTCGCCTTCTCGCACAGCTTCGCGCTGTTCCTGGCCGCGGTGACGCTCTTCGGCCTCGGCGAGGGCCTCTACCTGGCGGTCGACCTGGCGCTGGCCACCGACGTGCTGCCCGACCCGGACGACGCGGCCAAGGACATGGGCGTCATGAACATCGCCAACGCCCTGCCGCAGTCGCTCGTGCCCATCCTGGCCGCCCCGGTGCTCGCGATCGGCGCCGGCCCCGGCAACAACTACAGCGCCCTCTTCCTCGCCGGCGCCGTCGTGGCGGTCGCCGGATCCCTCCTGGTCCGCTTCGTGCGCGGCGCCCGCTGAAAGGTTCCCCCATGTTCCCGTACGAAGATCCGCAGCTCCCCATCGACGAGCGCGTCACCGATCTGCTGGGCCGCCTCACCCTCGAGGAGAAGGCCGGCCTGATGTTCCACACCATGGCGGCGGTCAACCCCGACGGCACCCTGTACGAGCCGGAGGCGGCCGGCGGCATGTTCGAGTCGACCAGCGACCTGGTCACCGGCAAGCTGATCAACCACGTCAACATCCTGACCCTGGGACCGACCCCGCCCGCGCTGATCGCCGCCTGGCACAACCGGATCCAGGAGCTGGCCGCGAGCACCCGCCTGCGGATCCCGGTGACCGTGTCCACGGATCCGCGCCACGGCGTGCTGGACAACCCGGCGACCAGCGCGGCCGCCGCGGGCTTCTCGCTGTGGCCCGAGCCGATCGGCTTCGGGGCGATCCAGGACCCCGCCGTGATGCGCCGCTTCGCCGACACTGTCCGGCAGGAGTACCTGGCCACCGGCATCCGCGTCGCCCTGCACCCGATGGCCGACCTGGCGACCGAGCCGCGCTGGGCGCGCACCTCCGGCACGCTCGGCTCCGACGCCGACGTCGTCGCCGGGCTCATCCGTGAGTACGTGCTCGGCCTGCAGGGATCCGAGCTGGGCCGGGACAGCGTCGCGGCGATGGTCAAGCACTTCCCCGGCGCCGGCCCGCAGATGAACGGCGAGGACGCCCACTTCCCCTACGGCCGGGAGCAGGTCTACCCCGGCGGCATGTGGGACTACCACCTCAAGCCGTTCGAGGCCGCGTTCGAGGCGGGCGTCGCGCAGGTCATGCCCTACTACGGCATGCCGGTGGGCACGTCCTTCGAGGAGGTGGGCTTCAGCTTCAACGCCGGCGTGGTGCAGGGGCTGCTGCGCGAGCGGTACGGCTTCGACGGCGTGGTCTGCACCGACTGGGGCCTGGTCACCGACGCCGACAACGTGATGGGCGCCCCGCTGGCCGCCCGCGCCTGGGGCGTCGAGCACCTGAGCCGCCTCGAGCGCGTCGCGAAGATCCTCGACGCCGGCGCCGACCAGCTCGGCGGCGAGCAGTGCCCCGAGCTGATCGTCTCGCTCGTCGAGTCCGGCCGGATCTCGCCCGCCCGGATCGACCTTTCCGTACGCCGGATCCTGCGCGACAAGTTCCGCCTCGGCCTCTTCGACGACCGCCGGTACGTGGACGCCGGCGCCGTCGCGACCACGGTCGGCACCCGTACCTTCCTCGACGCCGGCCTCGACGCCCAGCGCAAGTCGGTCGTGGTCCTGCGCAACGACGGGCTGCTGCCGCTCGCCGAGGGCGTCCGGCTCTACGTCGACGGGGTGGACCCCGTCGTCGCCGCCCGGTACGCCAAGGTCGTCGACACCGCCGCCGACGCGGACGTGGCGATCGTGCGGCGGGCGGCGCCCTACGAGCCGCGGGGCGGCGGTTTCGAGGCGTTCTTCCACGCCGGGCGCCTGGACTACACCGCCGAGGAGCTGGCTCCCGTCCTGGCCACCGCGGACACCGTCCCGACGGTCGTGGACGTGATGCTGGACCGCCCGGCGATCCTCACGGCACTGGACTCCCGCGTGGCGGGGCTGACCGGCACGTTCGGCACCGGCGACGAGGCGCTGCTGGACGTGCTGTTCGGGCGGGCGCCGGCGACGGGCCGGCTGCCGTTCGAGCTGCCGTCGTCGATGGCGGCGGTAGCGGCGTCGCGGGAGGACGTGCCGAACGACACGGCCGCGCCGCTGTATCCGTACCTGCACGGCCTGCGGCTTTCCTGAGGGGCAGGGAGGGGCGGCGCCGGGGTTTCTCTCCTCCCCCGGCGCCGCCGTGCCGGGTCTCTTGGGACACATGTCGATCCGGGCGGGCGTTTCGTCCGTACCAGTGCATGGACCCGAAGACTCCGAACCGGAGGCGACATGCCGCGCGACGCCGACCCCGTTGTCCCGCCCGACTGGCCCGCACCGGGCACGCCCCTGCCCTCGGAGGAGCCGACGCAGGAGCTGCCGCTCGTCCGCGGCGACGCGACGCCCGCGTGGAACCGCAACACCCTGGCCGGGGCGGCGCTGTCGCTCGCGCTGACCCGGAGCTCGTCGCCGGACACCTCGCCCGTCTCCCCCGAGGCGCCGGCTCCACCCGAGCCGCCGGTGTCATCCGAGCCGCCGGTGTCCTCCGAGCCGCTGGCCTCATCAGCGCCGCCGGTTTCCTCCGAGACGCCAGTTTCGTCCGAGGCTTTCGAGTCTCTGGTGCCCGGGTTTCCGGATCTTCCGCCGGAGCCCGAGGGTCCGGTGGGGGCGCGCTCGATCGCCATGCCGCTGCACCGGCCGGAGCCGTCCGCACCCGCGATGGACTGGGACTCGGCCGCGCCCCGAGAGAGCGCTTTCCCTCCCGCCGAACCGCCCTCCGCCAAGCCTGCCGAGAACATCGTGGCTACGCCTGCCGACGACATCGTGCCCTCCGGGGCGCCCGGGCCGCGCTGGCTGGTGGGCGCGGCCGTCGCGGCGGTCGCCCTGGTCCTGACCGGTGTGACGGTGCTGGCGGTGGGCCGGGACTCCGAGGCCGCCGAGACGGACCAGCGCTGGACGCCCCCGGTGGCCGCCGGCGGCAAGCCCGCGGCGCCGGCCGAGCGCGGCACCGAGCCCGCGGACCCGGCCGAGCGCGGCACCGAGCCCGCGGCACCGGCCGGGCGCGGTAGCGAGCACGTGGCCACGGGCGCGCGCGATGGGCGTACCGTCGCGCGGTTCGACCTGCTGGACGGCGCCCGGACCGTGCAGGTGCGCACGGCCGATCTGGGCGACGGGTTGTACCAGGTCGCGACGCCGGCGGGCGGGCCGGCCGTGCCCCGGGTGGCCGAGCGCGACGGGCGGGTGCAGCTGCGGTTCGACGGGCCGGCCGAGGCGGTGGAGGTCACGCTGAGCGACCAGGTGCGCTGGGACCTGCGGGTGGCCGGCGGGACGGACCGCGGGACGATCGACCTGAGCGCCGGGCGGGTGGCCGGCGTCGAGCTGAGCGGGGGCGCGAGCCGGATCGACCTGGTGCTGCCGCGGCCGGACGGGACGCTGACGGTGCGGATGTCGGGCGGCGTCAACCTCCTGGACGTACGGGCGGCGGGTGCCGTGCCCACGCGCGTGACCGTGGCCCGGGGCGCCGGGCAGGTCGTGCTGGACGGGGAGACCCACTCCGGGGTCGCCGCGGGACGGACGTTCACTTCGTCGGCGTGGGCCGACGAGCCGGACCGGCTCGAGGTCGACGCAGTGAGCGGCGTCAACGCGCTGACGGTCGCGTCGCCGGCGGAATGACGGGGCTCCGGCGCCCCCGGGCTTGCAGGACGTGACCGAAATTGCGCGGTACCCGCAAGAAGTTTCAGGGTCTACAGTGACGCCCATGCGTGCACGACTCTCCGACATCGCGCGCCAGGCCGAGGTCAGCGAGGCGACGGTGTCGCGGGTGCTCAACGACCGGCCCGGCGTCTCCGCCGACACCCGGCAGGCGGTGCTGACCGCGCTCGACGTGCTCGGCTACGAGCGCCCGGAGCGGCTGCGCAAGCGCAGTGCCGGGCTGGTCGGGCTGATCGTGCCGGAGCTGGAGAACCCGATCTTCCCGGCGTTCGCGCAGACGATCGAGACAGCGCTCTCCCAGTCCGGCTTCACGCCGGTGCTGTGCACGCAGACGCCGGGCGGCGTGACCGAGGACGAATACGTCGAGATGCTGCTGGACAGGCAGGTGTCCGGCATCGTCTTCGTGTCCGGGCTGCACGCCGACACCACCGCGGACCGCGAGCGCTACCGCCGCCTGGTGCAGCGCCCCATGCCCATCGTGCTGATCAACGGGTACGCGGACGATCTCGACGCCCCCTTCATCTCCGCCGACGACCGGCTGGCCGGCGAGCTGGCCGTCAGTCACCTGGTGGCGCTCGGGCACCGGCGCATCGGCTTCGTCTCCGGGCCGGACCGCTTCCTCAACGTCCAGCGCAAGCTCGCGGGCTACCGGGCGGCCATGCGGCGCGAGCTCGACGTGCCCGACAGCGAGCTGGACGAGCTCGTGGCGCTGACGCTGTTCGGGGTCGAGGGCGGCGAGGTGGCGGCCGGGCAGCTGCTGGCCCGCGGCGCCACCGGCATCGTCTGCGGCTCCGACCTCATGGCCCTGGGCGCCATCCGCGCCGCCCGCCGGCGGGGCCTGTCGGTGCCGCGCGACGTGTCGGTGATCGGCTACGACGACTCGCCGCTGATCGCCTTCACGGACCCGCCGCTGACCACGGTGCGCCAGCCGGTCGCGGCCATGGCCAACGCCGCCATCCGCCAGCTCGTCGACGAGATCAACGGCCACGGCGCACCCCATTCCGAGTACGTGTTCAGTCCCGAGCTGGTCGTGCGCGGCTCCACCGCGGTCCTCAGGCACGAGAAGGTCGCGTCCCCCGTGGCCTGACCGACCGCCCCTTCCCCTCGGCCTGACCGACCGCACCCTCCCCTCGGCCTGACCGACCGCACCCTCCCCTCGGCCTGACCGACCGCACCCTCCCGTCGGCCTGGCCGTCCGCGACCCCTGCGACCGGCCGGCCGGGGCCTGTCCGCGGCCCCCGCCGGGGCGAATCCGGCCGTTCACGATCGGGCGCCGCTGCCCTCCGGGCCGCACGTGATCTTTGAAAGTCGTTGCCCCCCGCGCCGCCGCCGGGCAGCCGGGCGAGCAGCGTCTTTCCCGCGACACACCCGGCGCGAGATCTTCTTCGCTGCAAGAAAAATCGGGCCATAGCCGCGAATCGATCGGCGCCATCGAGGCCCGTCGCTTTACGGGAGTGAAACACGCTGCTAACTTTCCGGGCACTTGCGCAAGAAGTTTCAGGACTTCCCCGCTCCCCCCAGGAGGCTTCCATGCGTACCCGGAAGGTCGCCGCCACCGCGGCGGCCGCCCTGCTCGCCGTCGGGATGTCCGTCGCCGGCCTCGCCCACGCGACCGAGTCCCGGGCCGCCACGACCGGCTCCGAGGCAGCCGCGGCGGCGCCGCCCGCCTCGCAGCGCGCCGGCTCCCTCGGCGCCGCTTCCACCAGCACCGCCACCCTCGGCACCGCTTCCCTCGGCTCGGCAAGCGCTTTGTCGCCCGCCTCGCCCGGCGCCAAGGACGTGATCGTCCACCTCTTCGAGTGGCCGTGGGCCTCTGTTGCCACCGAGTGCACCAACGTGCTCGGCCCCAAGGGCTTCGGCGGCGTGCAGGTGTCCCCGCCGCAGGAGCACGTGGTGCTGCCCGGCCAGGGTTACCCGTGGTGGCAGGACTACCAGCCCGTGAGCTATCAGCTGACCACCCGCCGCGGCGACCGGAACGCGTTCGCCGCCATGGTGTCCACCTGTCACGCGGCGGGCGTGAAGATCTACGTCGACGCCGTCGTCAACCACATGGCGGGCGGCGCCTCGACGGGGACGGGCAGCGGCGGATCCACGTACTCGCACTATGCGTACCCGGCGGTGCCGTACGGCACGAACGACTTCCACCACTGCGGGCGCAACGGCACGGATGACATCGTCAACTGGTCCGACCGCTGGGAGATCCAGAACTGCGAGCTGGTCGACCTGTCCGATCTCGCGACCGAGTCGTCGTACGTGCGGGGGAAGCTGACGGCGTATCTCAACGATCTGGTGTCACTGGGTGTCGACGGCTTCCGGGTGGACGCCGCCAAGCACCTGCCCGCCGCCGACCTGGCCGCGATCGTGGATCCGGTCAGCGGCGACCCGTACGTGTTCTCCGAGGTCATCGAGGGCGGCACCGGCGAGCCGACGCCCGAGGAGTACGCGGGCATCGGCGATGTCACCGAGTTCCGCTACGGCGACGTGGTCGGCAACGCCTTCCGCGACGCGAACCTGTCGGGCCTGAACGGGCTGGCGGGGCAGATGCGGCTGGGCTCGGGTGACGCCGTCAGCTTCATCGACAACCACGACACCCAGCGCAACGGCCGGGCGAAGCTGACCTACAAGGACGGGGCGAGCTACGCGCTCGCCGAGGCGTTCATGGTCGCCTACCCGTACGGCGTCCCGCAGGTGATGTCCAGCTTCACCTTCTCCGGACCCGACCAGGGGCCGCCGGCCTCCGCCAACGGCACCACCTCGGCCGTCAGCTGCGGCACCGGCTGGCAGTGCGAGCACCGGTCGCGGACCACGGCGAACATGGTCGGCCTGCGCAACGCCGCCGCGGGCGCCGCGGTGACGAACTGGTGGAGCAACGGGTCCAACCAGATCGCGTTCGGCCGGGGCAGCGCCGCGTACGTGGCGTTCAACCGCTCGTCGAGCGCGCTGACCCGGACCTTCCAGACCTCGCTGCCGGCCGGGACCTACTGCGACGTCATGGCCGGGGACTTCAGCAACGGCACGTGCAGCGGGCCGGCGTACACCGTCGGCAGCACCGGGCAGGTGACCGCGACCGTGGCGGCGAACTCCGCGCTCGCGCTGCACATCAACGCCCGCGGCACCGGCTCGACCAACCCGCCCGGCACGTGTACGACCGCTGCGGTGTCCTTCGCCGCGAACGTGACGACCACCTTCGGCCAGAACGTGTTCGTCACCGGGAACACGGCCGCGCTGGGCAACTGGGACCCGGCGGGCGCCGTGGCTCTGTCCTCCGCCTCCTATCCGGTGTGGACGGCGACGGTGACCCTGCCGGGCAGCACCGCGATCCAGTACAAGTACATCAAGAAGGAGGGCTCCACAGTGGTCTGGGAGAGCGATCCGAACCGCTCGCGTACCACACCGGCGGCCTCCCCGTGCTCGGCCACGTGGTCGGATTCCTGGCGCTGACAGGTCAACCGTTCAGAGTGACGTGCGCCATGCCCGCCGGTCGCACAGCCAGTGCGACCGGTCGGATGCATTCCCCGGGAGAGTGGGACCCACAACGCGTGGGTCACTCATGAAACCGACCGGTGGAGGTACGCACACATGCCCGAGATGGACGTCGCCCTCAAGGACGCCATGCAGATCGACGGCGCGATCGGCGTCGCCCTCGTCGACTACACCAGCGGCATGGCGCTGGGCATCGCCGGGGGCACCAAGGAGTTCGACCTCTCCGTGGCGGCCGCGGGTAACACCGACGTCGTGCGCTCCAAGCTGCGCGCGATGGAGATGCTCGGCATCCGCGAGGGGATCGAGGACATGCTGATCACCCTCGAGAACCAGTACCACCTGATCCGCCCGCTCAAGGGCCGCCAGGGCGAGGGCCTGTTCCTCTACCTGGCCCTGGCCAAGTCGCGCGCCAACCTCGCGATGGCCCGGCACCAGCTCAAGCGCATCGAGTCGAACCTCGACGTCTGAGCACGACCCGCCCCCCCGGACCCGGCCCGGTCGCCTCCGCTCGCTGTCACGGATGCGGCCGGGCCGCCTCATGCGGTCTTGCGGGCGACGCCGCCGTACATCTGCACGTGCGCGTCGGGCACCTCTTTCTCCGGGCGCCAGCGGTTGACCAGCACCACCCCGGGGTCGAGCAGCGGCAGGCCCCGGAACAGGGCGGTGACCTCGTCCCGGTCGCGGACCCGGATGCCGATGCCGCCGGCCGCGTACACGGCGACGCCCGCCGCGACCTCCGCGGGGGCGGTCTCGTCCGTGACCGAGGAGATCGACAGGGTGCTGCCGGCGGGCAGGGGCGCCAGCAGCCGGTCGACGATGCTGGACGCCTCGTCCTCGTCGGTCACGAACTGCAGCACCGCGATGAGGCTCAGCGCGACCGGCCGGGTGAGATCGATCGTGTCCCGGAACTCCGGCGACGCCAGGATCGCCTCCGGGTCGTGCAGGTCCGCGTCCAGGTAGGTGGCGCCGGTGACCGAGCGGCCGCGGTCGAGCACGAGCGGGTCGTTGTCGACGTACAGCACCCGGCACGCGGGATGCACCCCCTGCACCACCTCGTGCATGTTCGGGGCGGTCGGCAGCCCCGAGCCGACGTCGAGAAACTGGCGGATGCCCAGCTCGGCGGCGGCGAAGCGGGCCTGGCGGGCCATCCAGTCGCGGTTGGCGCGCATCGAGACGCCCAGGTGGGGCCAGTGCGCGGTGACGGCGGCCGCGGCGGCCCGGTCGGCCGGGAAGTTGTCGTGACCGCCGAGCATGTGGTCGTAGATGCGGGCGGAGTGCGGTTTGTCCGGGTCCAGCTCCATGATGGACGGTCGCACAGTGTTGACGGTCACATCAACCCCGGTTAGCGTTTCCGGCGTGTTGCGCGGCGCACAAGTGTTCGCACAGCGCACAAGCGGAGGTGCATCGTGACCCTGACCAGGGACCTTTTCATCGGCGGGGACGAGGTGCCGGCCGCGGACGGGCGTACGGTCGACGACCTGAACCCGCACACCGGCGAGCCGATGGCCCGGGTGGCGGCCGCGGGTCCCGCCGACGTCACGCGCGCCGTGGACGCGGCCGACGCCGCCTTCCGTACCTGGTCGGCGGCGGGTCCCGGCGACCGGCGCCGGGTGCTCAACCGCGCCGCCGACCTGCTGGAGCAGCGGGGCACGGACGCCGCCGCGCTGATGGCGAGCGAGACCGGCGGGACGCTGGGCTGGTCGCTGTTCAACGTGGGGCTCGCCGCGTCCATGCTGCGGGAGGCCGCCGCGCTCACCACCCTGCCGATCGGCGAGGTGCTGGCCGGGGCCAACCCGGACGCGCTGTCGCTCGCGGTCCGCCAGCCCGCCGGGGTGGTCGCCGCGTTCGCGCCGTGGAACGCCCCGCTCATCCTGGGCGCCCGCGCGATCGCCGCGCCGCTGGCCGCCGGCAACACCGTGGTGCTCAAGGCGAGCGAGGACGCGCCGCTGGCCTGCGCGCTGTTCCTCGCCGACGTGCTGCGCGACGCGGACCTGCCGCCCGGAGTCCTCAACGTGGTGACCAATGATCCCGCGGACGCCGCCTCGGTCGCCGAGACGCTCATCGGCGACCCCCGCGTCCGGCGGGTGAACTTCACCGGCTCGACGAAGGTCGGCCGGCGCATCGGCGAGCTGGCCGCGCGGCATCTGACCCCGGCGGTGCTCGAGCTGGGCGGCAAGAACGCGGTGCTGGTCCTGGACGACGCCGACATCGAGTACGCGGTGAACGCTGTCACCTTCGGCGCGTACCTGAACTCCGGTCAGATCTGCATGTCGGCCGACCGTGTCATCGTGGACCGCGCGATCGCCGGCGACTTCGTGGCCCGCCTCGCCGAGAAGGCCAAGAGCCTGCCGGCCGGCGACCCCACCGACCCGCACACCGTCATCGGCCCGCTGATCAACGCCGCGGCGGCCGAGCGGGTGTCCGGCCTGGTCGCCGACGCGGCGGCTGCGGGAGCAACAGTCCTGGCAGGCGGCGGTACGCCGGCAGGCGCCCACTACCCGGCCACGGTGGTCGCGGACGTGACTCCCGGCATGCGCCTGCACACCGAGGAGATCTTCGGCCCGGTCTGCACCGTGCTCACCGTGGACAGCGAGGAGGCGGCCGTGGCGGTGGCCAACGACAGCCCGTACGGCCTGACCGCCGGCGTCGTCACCCAGGACCTCACCCGCGGCCTCGCCGTGGCCCGCCGCCTGCGCACCGGCATCGTCCACGTCAACGACCAGTCGGTCGACGACGACCCGACCGCCCCGTTCGGCGGCCTGTCCGACTCCGGCTACGGGCGCTTCGGCGGCCGGGCGGGCCTGGAGGCCTTCACCGACCTGCGCTGGATCACCCTGCAGCAGAAGCCCAAGCAGTTCCCCTTCTGAGCCGGGGTGCGCGGGCGGGCCCGGCAGGCGGCCGACGCGGCGCCCACGTCCCCGAGCCGGTGTCCGCCGGGCGCCGAGGCGGTGGAACGCGGACCGCCCGCCCGCGACCGGCAAGATCCCGGAGCGCGAGCGGGCGGTACGGACCCCGGGCGGATCAGCCGCCGGTGATGGACCAGTGCCAGGCCTCCGAGGGCAGGTTCTTGTAGCCGTACTCGGCGGCGTGCGCGGTCAGCCACTTGAAGGCCGGGCTGCTCGCGGTCAGCGTGCGGCCCCCGGAGGTGATGTCGACGGCCAGGCCGATCTCGTGCAGGGAGCGGCCCGGGATGGCGGTCGGGACGCGGCAGGAGGAGGCCGGGGCGGTGTAGACGTCCGGGCAGCCGTTGATCTTGCGGAGTTCGATCTGGCGCTGCTTGGTGCGGAAGCCGCCGCCGCTCATGACGATGCCGTCGGTGCGGGCGTCGGCGAGCATGCGGCCGAAGGCGAAGGCGACGCTCTTGTGCACGGTGATGCCCTCGACGGTGGTGGCGTCGGCCGTGGTGAAGGTGGCGCGGACCTGGGTGACGACGTCGCGGCTGAGGGCGGCGGCCTGCGCGGCGTACGTGTCGGAGGTGTCCAGGCCGGCGAGGCGCTGCTGGTTGGTGCGCACCGCCGTCGCCATGGTCTGGTAGGCCGTGGTGGCGCTGTCCAGGCTTGTCGTCGCCGTGCTCGCGGTGGTCTGCGCGGCCTTGAGGGCGGTGGCGGCCTCGGCGGCCTGGGTGCGGCGGATGATCGTGGCGTTGGCGCGGGCGGTGACGGCTTCCTTGGCGGTGGCCACGGCGGCGGCGCTGCGGGGGCGCTGCTGCGAGACCACGGTGAGCCGGTTGCGCGCGGTGGCGAGGGCTTCGCGGGCGATCGCGTACCGGGTGCGGGCGGCCGAATCGTTGGCCACGGCCACCGCGAGCGCGGTCTGGGCCGTCGTGTGCTCGGTGGTGCGGGCCTTCACCTGCGCGGCCCGGGTGACGAGCGTGGTGCGCTGGGTGGCGAGGGTGCTGCTCAGCTTCACGTACGCGGGGCTCGGGGTGAGGCTCTGCCGCATGAGCGACGCCCACTGGGTGGCAGCCTGGGGCACGGCGGCTCCGGCGGGCGCGGCGCCCGTGCCGGCGGCGGTCAGGACGGCGGCGAGGCCGGCGACCACGGCGGTGGCGGACCGCCGCACGTGGCCACGGACCCGGTGACTGGTCTGGGATTCCTGTCGTGTCGTCATCCCGGACCACTGTCAGGACCGCGGGGTGCAGCCCCGGCCGATCGCGGGAGCAGACAGGTTGCCGGTTCAAGCCCGGCTCAAGATCAGCCCTCCAGGATCTGCTTGAGCCGGGCGAGGTCCGCCGCGACCGCCGCCCGGTCGGCCGCGAACTCCTCGTCGCTCATCCCGGGCGCCCGGCGCAGGGTGAAGACGACCTCGCTGCCCGCGTCGAGCGGCAGGATCCGGAACGGGTTGTGGATGCTGTCCCCGGTCGGCAGGTGCACGTCGTGGTCGAGCACCAGGTACTCGTTGGGGCCCGCGAAGGTCAGGCGCACCCGGGTGCCGTCCGGCGTGACGACGAACCAGTCGTCGCCCTCCTGCTCCACGGCGGTGCCCAGCCCGGGCGCCCAGGAGGGGATGTTGGTGGGGTCCGACGCGTACGCGTACACGTCGGCGGGGCTGCGGTCCACGAACTCGGCGATGTGCAGCGACTCCGTCGGCATACCCGTCATCATGCCAGCAACGGCCCGGCCGGGCACGACTGCGGCGACGCGGATCAACCGGCCCGCTCGACCGGGAAGGCCGGCGCCGGGTCGTCGAGGAACTGCCCGCCGTGGCCGCGCAGGAAGCGGTCGAAGAAGCCGCGGAGGTACCGGTTCTGGGTGCGCACGGCGAGCGCGGGGTCGAGCGTGCCGATGTCGTCGCGTACGGCGGCCGGGTCCAGGGGCAACGGCCCGGCGAGCTGAGGCAGCAGCACCTCGGCGTCGGTGAAGGAGGCGTGACGCGTGCCGAGCAGCGTGAAGTCGGCCTTCCAGCCGGTGCTGTGCGCCCAGAACGACGCCCAGGACGGGCTGTCGGTGATGTTCTCGCCGCCGGAAGCGGCGGAGGAGCCCATCAGCAGGAACGGCCGGTCGACCCCCTGCTCGGCGACCGGGGCGAGGACGGCACCCGGGCGGGAGGGGTCGAGCTCCATCAGCCCGTCGAGGTTGACGCCGGCGTCGATGCGCCGGTCGGCCAGCATCGCGGCGGCCGCCGTGAAGCCGCCCGCGGAGTGGCCGGCCATGCCGATCGCGGACAGGTCGATGCGCCCGTGCAGGCCGGCGGCGGTCACGCCGGCGAGCCGGTCGAGGACGAACGAGGTGTCGGCGACCCGCGTCGCCATCATCTGCGTCACCCACGGGACGGTCG
Source organism: Actinoplanes oryzae (assembly GCF_030757795.1). Lineage (GTDB taxonomy): Bacteria > Actinomycetota > Actinomycetes > Mycobacteriales > Micromonosporaceae > Actinoplanes. The sequence continues at coordinate 11,028 of NZ_JAUQWH010000094.1, read as the reverse complement.
GCTCGGCGCCTTCCAGCACCACCAGGCGCCCGTCGGGGAACTCGACCTCCGGCGACTCGCCCGTGTTGTCGATCGTCACCACGAGGTAGCCCGCGCTCGCCAGCGCCGCGACCAGCGTCGTGGACCAGGTGCGCGGCTCACCCAGCCCCGGTGACCAGAGCACGACCGGAAGCCTGCCGGCCCGCCGATCGGCCGGGGCGTTCAGCGACACATGGGTACGGATCCGAGCCCAGTCCACCCGCCCGGGCGGCACGCCGAGGCCGAGATACGTGTTCGCGGTGACGGCGTCGAAGTGGCCGGCCGCGCCGTCGAGCATGTAGGGCGCCTGTGGCCCGTGGTGCGCGGGCGACGCGGGATAGAACAGGCTGACCATGAGCTCGCGGCCGGCCCGGCCGGGGTCGGCGAGATGCAGCACGGTATCGCCGACCGGGGCGGATCCGGTGGTCCGCGGCAGTTGTGGCCGCAGGTCGGCGGCAGCGGCGGGCGTCGCGGACGAGGTGGCGCCGAGCAGCGCGAGTGCCGCCAGCGCGGCGAGGACTGTCCGAGGTGTCATGCGGCGACGCTAGGGGCGCCGCCTGCCCTCTCGCGTGCTACCGGGGAGCCATCTTGCGCGTAGCTCCCCGGTAGCAGGGGCACGATCAGCGGCCGAAGCCGGCGGAAGGCAGCAGGGGCACGATCAGCCGCCGAAGAGGGCGAACCGCTCCCGGCTCGAGCCGCCGATCGCCGTGAACGCGCCCCCGGCTGCCACCCGCCGGTGTGCGGAGTCGGCGGACAGCGCCTGCACGCCGATGGCCCCGTTCGCGCGCGGGTTCCAGCCGGTCAGCCGGCCCCGGTCGTCGAGGGCGGCGAGCTTGATCCGCGAGGCGTACCCGGCCCGGCAGCCGCGCTGGCTGATGGCGCTGGTGGACTTGCAGGCGCGGTCGAAGTGCCCGCCGACGTACGTGGTGCGGCCCAGCACGGCGAGGGTGTGCACGTCGCCGTCGAACAGGTGGGTCCAGCGGACGCGGCCCGCCGGGGTGTAGCCGACGGCCCGTCCGCCGGGGCCGCCGGTGGCGGTGCTCAGCCCGGAGGGCGAGACGGCGAGGTCCATCACCGTGGCGGGTGCGGCGGGCCGGAAGGTACGGATGAGCCGCCCGTCCCCGGTCGACACGGCCGCCAGGCGCCGCGCCACGGAGCCGTTGACCTTGTGGAAGTCGCCGCCGAGGTAGAGCCGCGTACGCGTGACCGCCACCGCCCGCACCCGGGAGTCGGCGGCGGCACGGAAGCCGGGGTCGAGCTTGCCGGTGGCGTGACGGAACGCGGCGAGGTTGCCGCGGCGCACGCCGTCGACGGAGTGGAACTGCCCGGCGGCGTACACCCGGCCCTGTCCGATCGCGAGGCTGGTGACGCCGCCGCCGACGCGGGGGGCCCAGCGGGAGAGCCTGCCCGAGCCGTCGAAGCGGGCGAGTTTGCTGCGGCGCAGGCCGTTGATCTCGGTGAAGTCGCCGCCGGCGTAGAGGCTGCCCCCGGCGACGGCCAGGGCGCGCACGGTGCCCTTCGCGACGGGGTTCCACGGCAGCACGGCACCGGTACGGGCGTCGAACGCGACCAGCCGCTTACGCACGTACGTCCTGCCCTGCGACTTGACCGACGTGAAGGACCCGCCGGCGTAGACGGTGTTGCCGCGGAAGGCGATGGCCCACACGGTGGAGTTGAACTCCGGTGCCCGCTGCGAGGCGGCCCGGGCCGGGTCGATGAAGGCGGGCGCGACCACCAGCGCGGGCGTCGCGACAAAAGCAGTGAGTAGCAGTCTGGCTACTTTAAGTAGGCGCACGTGATCATCAACGGACCTGACCCGGAGAAGGTTGCGCGGCGATCTTGGCGGCCTGGATCTGCTCGTACACGTGGGTGCGCAGCGTCGTGAACCGCGGGTCGGCCCGGGTGTGCAGCTGGTTGCGCTCCTCGGGCAGGTCGACGGTCAGCTCGTCCTGGATCACCGTCGGCGACGCGGACAGCATGATCACCCGCTGCCCGAGATAGACCGCCTCGTCGATGTCGTGCGTGACAAAGAGAATCGTCACACCCAGCCGCTGCCACAGTGACCGCACGAGATCCTCCAGATCGGCCCGCGTCTGCGCGTCCACGGCCGCGAACGGCTCGTCCATCAGCAGGATCTTCGGCTCGTACGCCACGGCCCGCGCGATCGCCACCCGCTGCTGCATCCCGCCGGACAACTGCCACGGGTACGCGGTCTCCGTACCCTCCAGCCCCACCGCCCCCAGAGCCTCCCCCACCAGCGTAGAAATCCGACCCCGGGGGAGCTTCTTCTGCCTGAGTGGTAAAGCCACGTTCTCGCGCACGGACATCCACGGGAAGAGGCTGCGCCCGTACTCCTGGAAGACGATCGCCATCCCGGGCGGTGGCCCCGAGACCGGCGCCGAGTCCACCCGCACCGTCCCGCCGCCCGGCTCGAGCAGCCCGCCGATGCAGCGCAGCAGCGTGGTCTTCCCGCACCCGGACGGCCCGACCAGGCACACCAGCTCGCCCGCCCCGACCGTGAACGTCAGCTCGCGCAGCGCCTCCACCTCCCGCTGCCCGGTGCGATAGGTCTTGCGCAGTCCCAGCACTTCCAGCACGTACCCTCCCGAGGTCATTGGCGTTGCGCGGCCCGCAGGCCGTGGTACCAGCCCAGCGCGGCCCGCTCGGCGAGGCGGAACAACTCGGACAGGGCGAAGCCGAGCAGCCCGAGCAGCAGGATTCCGCTCCACATCTCGGGGATGGCGAAGCTGCGCTGGAACTGCACGACGGTGAAGCCGAGGCCGTTGCTGGCGGCGAACATCTCGCTGATCACCATGAGGATGATCGCGATGGACAGGGCCTGGCGCAGGCCGGTGACGATCTGCGGCGAGGCGGCCGGCAGCAGCAGGTGGCGCAGGCGGGCGGCCCCGCTGATCCCGTACGAGCGGCTGGTGTCCGACAGCACCGAGTCGACCGCGCGCACGCCTTCGACGGTGTTGAGCAGGATCGGCCACACGCAGCCGAAGGCGATGACGATCACCTTCATGCTGGTGCCGATCCCGGCGAAGAGCATGATCACGGGTACGAGCACCGGCGGCGGGATGGCCCGGAAGAACTCGAGCACGGGCTCCGCCGCCGCCCGGAGCCGCCGGAAGGCGCCGATCGCCACGCCCAGTGCCACGCCCACCAGCGCCGCGAGCGCGTACCCCGCGAGCAGCCGGCCGAGACTGGGCAGCACATCCGCCCGGAGCCGGTCCGGGGTCCACGTGTCCCGGAACGCGACGAGGATCGTCCTCAGCGGCGGCGCGTAGAAGTTCTCGCTGCTCAGCGATGCCGCGTACCAGATCGCGAAGAGCACGGCCGGCAGCGACACGACCATGATCAGCCGGCGGATCACAGGGCCACCTCGCCGCGGACCGACTGGTGCCAGGCAAGGACCTTGCGCTCGGCGAGCCGGGCGCCCACGTTGATCAGGACGCCGAGGATGCCCGTGACGACGATCATCGCGTACATGACGGGCACCGCGCCCGAGCTCTGCGCGACCGCGATGACCGCGCCGAGCCCGGGCGAGCCGATGACCAGTTCCGCGGTGACGGCGAGCACCAGGGCGACGGCCGCGGCGAGCCGGATGCCCGTGAAGACGTACGGCAGGGCGGTGGGCCACAGCACGTGCCGTACCCGGGCCCACGGGCCGAGGCGGAAGCTGCGCGCGGTCTCGTCGGCGACCGGGTCCACGTCGGCCACGCCGGAGAGGACCTGGACGAGCACCTGCCAGAAGGCGGCGTACACGATCAGCAGCAGCGAGGATCCGAGCCCGGTGCCGTAGAGCAGGACGGCGAGCGGGATCAGCGCGACCGACGGGATGGGCCGCAGGAACTCGATGGTCGAGGCGGTCCACGCGCGCAGCACCGGGATCGAGCCGATGAGCAGGCCGGCCGCGACGCCCGCGGCGATCGCCACGGCGAGGCCGGCGGCCCAGGCGACGAGGGTGTCGCCGACCGCGGCCCAGAAGGGGGCGGTGGCGGCCTCGCGACCCAGGGCGGCGGCGATGCCGCTGGCCGGCGGCAGGTAGTCCGGGCTGACGACGCCGAGGCGGGGCAGCAGCTCGACCACGGCGACCAGCGCGGCGAGGCCGGACAGGCGCCAGATCACGGCAGGATCTTCGCCGGGTCGGGGGTGGCGCCGTCGAAGATGCCGTCGCGCACCCCGAGCTCGGCGAGCGTGCCGACGGACGCGATGTTGATCTGGGCGGGCCACTGGGGCAGGGTGAGCGCGGCGCGGGCCTTTTCGTCGATCTTGGTGTACGTGCCGAGCACCGCCCGCACCTCGTCGGGGTGGGCGTCGGCGTAGGTCAGCGACTCATTGATCGCCTCGGTGAACCGCTTGACCAGGTCGGCCTTCTCCCCCACCAGCTTGGTCGAGGCGAAGTAGGCGGCCACGGTGAGGTCCGGCGCCGCGTCGACGTAGTTCCAGGCGACGACCCGCCCGCCCGCGCCGGTGATCGCCGACAGGGAGGGTTCGACGACCCAGGCGGCGTCGACCTGCCCCTGCTCCACGGCCGCGGGCATGTTCGCGAAGGGCATCTCGACGAAGCTGATGCCGCTCGGATCGCCGCCGGCCTTGCGCACGGATTCGCGTACGGTGGTGTCGCCGATGTTCTTGAGGGTGTTGACGGCGATCTTCTTGCCGGCCAGGTCGGCGGCCTTGGTGATCGGGCTGTCCTTGCGCACCGCGACGCCGCCGAAGTCCTTGCCCGCCGCGCCGGTGGAGGCGACGCCGTTGGCCACGATCTTGACGGGCACGTTCTTGGTCTGCGCGACGAGCAGCGAGGTGATGTTGCTGAAGCCGAACTGGAACTGGCCGCTGACCACGCCGGGCACGATGGCCGCGCCGCCCTGGCCGCTCTCCATGGTCAGCTCGATCTTGCGGCTCGCGAAGAAGCCCTTCTGCTGGCCGAGGTAGATCGGCGCGACGTCGACGATCGGGATGACGCCGACCTTGACCTGGTCGACGCCGTTCTCGGTGGTGGTGCCGCCGCCGCCCGAGGAGCCGCAGCCGGCCCCGGTGGCGGTGAGGGCGAGCGCGGCGATTCCCGCGATGATCCGGCGCATGGAGGACCCCCCGGAGGATTTGCCGTTGTGCGGCATACGCACGTAAGTTCTCAGAGAGAACGTAGAGGTGTGGCCTGGGTCACGTCAATGATCGAGATCGATTGCCGAGGAGTGCCAGTGGGGTTGTTCGACGGCGTCCTGGCCGCCGGGCCGGTCCGGGCCGCGACGGCCGACCGGGCGTACGTGCGGGCCCTGCTCGACGCCGAGGCCGCGCTGGCCCTGGCCGCGGGCGACACGGGGCTGGCCGATCCGGCCGACGCGCGGGCCGTCGCCGGCGCGTGCGCGGCCCTCGAGGTCGACATCGCGGCGCTCGGGCAGGAGGCCGCCGCCACGGGCAACCCCGTGGTTCCGCTGATCCAGCGGCTGCGCGCGGCCCTGCCCGGCCCGGTCGCGCCGCTCGTGCACCGCGGCGCCACCAGCCAGGACATCGTCGACACCGGCACGATGCTGGTCGCCCACCGCGCGCTCGGGCCGCTGCTGGACGATCTCGCGGCGGTCGCCGGGCTCGTCGCGGCGCTGGCGGAGCAGCACCGCACGACGCCGGTCGCCGGCCGGACCCTGCTGCAACAGGCGCTGCCGACGACGTTCGGGCTGGTCGCGGCCGGGTGGCTCGGCGGGCTCGACGCCGCACGCCGGCGGCTCGGCGAGGTGCGGCGGACCCGGCTCGCGGTGCAGCTGGGCGGGGCGGCGGGGACCCTGGCGGCGTACGAGCGGGGTGCTGCCCTGGCGCTCGTCGGGGCGTACGCGGAAAGGCTGGGTCTCGCCGAACCGGACCTGCCGTGGCACACCGAGCGCACCCGCGTCGCGGACCTGGCCACCGCACTGGGCACGACCGCCGGTGCCGTGGCGAAGATCGCGCGGGACGTCACGCTGCACGCGCAGACCGAGGTCGGCGAGCTGTCGGAGGGCGGCGCGGGCGGCGGGTCGTCGACGCTGCCCCACAAGCGCAACCCGGTGCACGCGATCAGTGCCGTGGCCGCCGCGGCGGACACGCCCGGCCTGGTGGCGACGGTGCTCGCCGCGATGCCCCACGAGTACCAGCGGGCCGCGGGCGCCTGGCAGGCCGAGTGGCTGCCGCTGCGCGACCTGCTCGTGGCGACCGGCTCGGCCGTGCACCGGCTGCGGCAGTGCCTGGAGAGCCTCGAGGTGCACGCCGGCCGGATGCGCGCCAACCTGGACCTGACGCGCGGCGCGCTGCTCGCCGAGCGGGTGGCCGGGGCACTCGGACCGGAGTTCAAGGACGTGGTGAAGCAGGCCGCCCTGCGCGGGGACCTGGCGCACGATCCGGCAATCGTCGGCGCGCTGGGGTCCGCGGAAGTCGAGCGGCTGCTCGACCCGGCCGGCTATCTGGGCAGCGCCGACGCGCTCATCGACCGGGCGCTGGGCCGATGATCGTCCACCACGAGGTCACCGGGCCGGCGGATGCGCCGCCGCTGCTGCTGATCAACTCGCTGGGCGCGGACCTGCGGATGTGGGACCCGCAGCTGCCCGCCCTCGCGGACCGCTTCCGCGTCATCCGGTACGACGCCCGCGGCCACGGCCGGTCCCCGGTCCCGCCGGGCCCCTACTCCCTGGCCGACCTGGCCGGGGACGCGACGGCGCTGCTGGATCATCTCGGCATCGGGCGGGCCCACGTGTGCGGCCTGTCGCTGGGCGGGATGACGGCGATGTGGCTGGCCGCGCACCATCCGGCGCGGGTGGATCGGCTGGTCCTGTGCTGCACGTCGGCCTTGCTCGGGCCGCCGTCGGCGTGGGCTGCCCGTGCGGCAACCGTCCTTTCGGCCGGCACCGGTGCTGTCGCCGACGCGGTGGTCGATCGGTGGGTCATCAATGCTGATAAGTCGTATTTGCGGGACATGATCGCGGCGACCGACCCGGTGGGCTACGCGGCGGCGTGCGCGGCGATCGAGCACATGGACCTGCGCGCGGACCTTCCGGGCATCACGGCGCCGACGCTGGTCATCGCCGGGGCGGACGACCCGGCGACGCCGCCCTCGCACGGTGTCGCCATCGCCGCCGCCATCCCGGGCGCGCGCCTGGAGATCGTCCCCGGAGCCCACCTGGCGACCTGGGAACACGCCGCCATCGTCAATCCCCTGCTGCTGGAGGCCCTCGATGACTGACGCCTACGCCGACGGCATGGCGGTGCGCCGCGAAGTGCTCGGCGACGCGCACGTGGACCGGGCGATCGCCGCCACGACCGAGTTCACGACGCCGTTCCAGGATTTCATCACCCGCTACGCGTGGGGCGACGTGTGGACGCGGGAGGGGCTGGACCGCCGCACGCGCAGTTGCGTCACTCTGGCCGTACTGACGGCTCTGCACTGTCATGACGAGATCGCCATGCACGTGCGCGCGGCGCTGCGCAACGGCCTGACCCGCGAGGAGATCGCGGAGGTGCTGCTGCACACGGCGGTCTACGCGGGCGTGCCGGCCGCGAACAAGGCCTTCAAGATCGCCCAGGAGACCCTGGACGAGACTCCGTGACCGGCCGCGAGCCGCACTTCGTCCAGTCCCTCGAGCGCGGGCTCGCCGTCATCCGCGCGTTCGACGCCGGCCGCCCCGAGCTGACCCTCAGCGACGTCGCCCGCCACTGCGACCTCACCCGCGCCGCCGCCCGCCGCTTCCTGCTCACCCTCACCGACCTGGGCTACGTCCGCACCGACGGGCGCCTCTTCTCGCTCACCCCGCGCGTGCTGGAGCTCGGCTACTCGTTCCTGAGCAGCCTGTCCCTGCCCGAGGTGGCCCAGCCCCACCTCGAGACCCTGGCCGCCCGCGTCCACGAGAGCTCCTCGCTCTCCGTCCTCGACGGCGACGACATCGTGTACGTGGCCCGCGTCCCCACCCGCCGCATCATGACCGTGGCCATCAACGTCGGCACCCGCTTCCCCGCCTACGCCACGTCCATGGGCCGCGTCCTTCTGGCCGCCCAGCCCGACGACTCCTTCCTGACCCGCACCACCCTCACCCCGCTCACCACCCGCACGGTGACCCGGGCCGCCGACCTCAAGGCCGAGCTGCAGCGGGTACGCGGCCAGGGCTGGGCCCTCGTCGACCAGGAGCTGGAGGAGGGCCTGCGCTCCCTGGCCGCCCCGGTCCGCAACCGCACCGGCCAGGTCGTCGCCGCGGTCAACGTCTCGGTCCACGCCTCCCGCACCTCGGTCGCCGAGATGCGCGAAACCCTCCTCCCCGCCCTGCTGGAGACGGCCGCCGCCATCGAGGCCGACCTGCGTGTCACGACCCGGCCGTGAGCCTGCCGAGGTCCCGCACACAGAACCCGTGGTGCGCCCACTCCTCGTTGAGCACCGTGCCGAGGCATTGCCGGACTGTGCGCCCGGTGGCGTACGGGGGCCATCTGCCGTCCCCGGGAACCGGCGCCGGTGCCGCGAGCCGCTCGGGCGTGACCCCGGCCAGCCAGGCCTCCACCTCTGCGGCCTGCCGCCCCCGCACGGCGAGCACCTCGTCGAGGCCCGGCCGGACGTCCGCAAGCTCCTGAATGGAGGCCGGCCCCAGCCCCATGGCCGTGAACGGCTCGGTGAGCCCGAGCACGCAGCGCCGGAACCAGGAATCGTGCACGAAGACGAGGTGCCGCAGCGTCTCCACCATCGACCACTCCCCGCCGACGCCGCGATGCTCACTGCCCGCGGGCATGGCCCGGACCCGTCGCACCGTCGCCGCCCAGTCGTCGTGCAGCTGCCGCCAGGCCTCCCGCAGGTCGTCCGGCTCGTCCGAGCGCATCAGCAACCGCACCGGATGCCGGCGATCGAGCTCCGCCTCGACGTAGGCGGTCACCTCCACGCCGTTGACCACGAGATTGGTGACCAGGCCGTCGATCTCCGCGTCCCGCATCACGACCCCGAGCATCCGCGCCCCGCTCAGGTCGGACTCGCGGAACTCCGCACCGGTGAGATCCTCCTCGAAGAACCGTCGCATCCCGACAGGCTACGGTCTGCCGCGCCTCAATCGCGGCAGGCACCCGGGGTGGTGGCGATGTGGATGATGTCGTCGAGCCGTTCCAGCGAAGCGGTCAGCTCCTGGATCTGCCGCACCATCCGCTCCCGCTTCTCGTGCAGCAGGTCGACCGTCTCGTCGTCGATGCTCTTCGTGTCCACGCACAACAGCAGCACACCGATCACCCGGCTCGGCAGCCCGGCCGCGAACAGGTCCTGGATCAGGCGGACGCGGTCCAGCGCCGCGTCGGGATAGCGCCGCTGGCCCCCGCCCGTCCGGGCCGCGGGAAGCAGCCCCTGCTGGCCGTAGTAGCGCAGGGCGCGGGTCGTCACCCCGGCCCGGGCGGCCAGGTCACCGATGGCGAGCATGATCCTCCCCCGATCCGGGCTTGACTTTGACGCCGGCGTCACGTTTTACCGTACCGCCATGAATCTGGAGAACAAGGTGGCTCTGGTCACCGGCGCCAACCGCGGCCTCGGCCGCCACTTCGCGGAACAGCTGCTCGCAAGGGGTGCGAAGAAGGTCTACGCGACCGCCCGCCGGCCGGAGCTGATCGACCTGGACGGGGTGGAGACCCTTCCGCTGGACATCACCGACCCGGCGAGCGTGGCGGCCGCCGCCGCGCAGGCACCGGACGTGACGCTCCTCATCAACAACGCGGGCGCGGCCTCGGGTGCCAACCTGGTCGCCGGCCGCCTGGAGGACATCCGGGCGGACATGGACACGTTCTTCTACGGCACGCTGGCGATGATCCGTGCCTTCGCCCCGATCCTGCGGGACAACGGCGGCGGCGCGATCCTGAACGTCAACTCCGCCTCGTCGTGGGTGGCGGCGGGCCAGGCCGACGCCTACCACGCGGCGAAGGCGGCCGAGTGGGCGATGACCAACGCCGTACGGCAGGAGCTGGCCGCGCAGCGTACCCAGGTGACCGGCTTCTACCTGGCCATGACCGACACCGGCCACCAGGACTGGTGGCCCGGCCCGCTGAACGACGCCGCGGAGATGGTGGCGAAGGCGCTGGACGGTCTCGAAGCCGGCACACCGGAGGTGATCGCCGACGACCTGACGGCCGCCGCCAAGGCCGCCCTGGCCGAGCCTCCGGTCCCCTACACCGGCCCCGGAAACTGACCGACCCCCACCAGCCGATCAGCGGCGCCGGATGGCCGCTCCACGGTCCTCGGCCCCGCACACGTTCCGTCGGTGCCGAGGACCCGCCGGCGTCAATGTCGGCCGGTCGCCGCGACGCGGCCGGCTTGCCGCCCCGGCATCCACGTAACGGCGACGGCGGCGAACCGAACACCCGAACTGGTCACGCTTCGTGAAACCGCGGCCGCTCGAGCCCCACGACCGACGCCCGGATCTGCCGACGATAATGCACTCGATGAAGCCGATTCGGCAGGCAGTGAAATCGAGGTAAAAATTAAAGATGGTCGGGGTTATATGCTATTCGGTCGCTTTTTCGATCAGTTTCCTGAGATGCGCGGAGAACGCTGCCGCGCCGATTTTGTCGGCGGCGGCGAGGCTGGCCTTGAGGACGGTGATGGCTTGGTCTGGGTTTCCTGCAGCAAGCAGGAGCTGCCCGAGTATGTTACCGACAGCGGCGACGCCGTCTGGGCGTTGAAGCTGCTGGAGCAGGCGGAATGATTCGACGAGCAGCGGGAATGACGCGTTGTAGTCTTCCCGCGCAAGTTCGATTTGAGCGAGTCCCCATTTGGCCGACGCGATGCCGTCGACGTTGCCCAGCGTCTCGTTGACCTGCAACCGCTTGAGGTGAAGCTCGGCGGCTTCGTCGTAGTCGCCGCGCCGGTACAGGATGTCGGCGATGTTGCCCCAGGTGACCGCCGCGGAGCGGGTGTCACCGAGCCGCTCGTAGACCGGCAGCTGGACCTCGCGGCGGATGCGCAGGGCCTCGTCGTAGTCCCCGCGCCGGTACAGGATGTCGGCGATCTTGCCCCAGGTGACCGCCGTA
>NZ_JAUQWH010000093.1 GCF_030757795.1 Actinoplanes oryzae | reverse complement strand
CCGTACCGCAAGATCGGCGGGTCGGCGCTGCCTTTGGTGGGGTTACTTACCAGTTGTGTCCTGTCTGTGCTCGATCGCGCGGATCAGGCCTCGGCACGCCATGTCCAGATCCCGGCGGGGAAGCTCGACCACGACCACCTCGGCACCCCGGTAGCTCGCGCACAGCTGCGCGGGCGCCCGGCGGCGGGTGCTGCGGTGCTCCGCCGCGGCGATCACGAGACTGAGCAGGAGAATCACCACGACGGCCAGCACCGGCCAGCCGTGCAGGTGACGGGCCGCCAGGGCGACGAGGATCACCGAGCCGCCGGCGGCGGACATGATGCGCTCGTGGCCCGGGCGGCGGTGGACCACGCCGAGGTCGTGCAGCTCGGAGATCACCCAGACGCGCCAGCCACCCGGTACGCGCACCTTGACGAGGCGGCCGGTGATGACCAGCTGCGGCCTCCGGGGGTCCGGCCCTCGGTAGTAGACCGTCATTTCGTTCACCTCCCTCCGGGCGGGGCTTGCACCGGCCCGGAGAAGAGGAGAAGGATGTCGTCTGCACGGGCGTGTTCCCTCCCCTCTCCGCGGGGGGCGGATGCCCGGAGGCGGCGCCCAGCTCCACCTGGGTGTCGCCTCCTTTGTCTGCGTGCCCCGGTCGCGACTTGTCCTCAGTATGGGGCCGATCGGACGTACTAGCTACACCGCAGATTGCCGTACCGCCGTCGGTGTGGCCCGCCATCTGCGCATTCGGCCGGATTCGGCGCCCACTCACTCATCTCCTCCCATGCTCGCAGCGGCTGTCCAGCAGGTTCCGGGGCGACCGCCGCTCGTCCCGGGGCACGATGCGGAAGGTGACGGGCGGGCGGCAGGGGACCCGGTCACCACACCAGCCGGGCGGGGTCGGCTCTCCGCTGCCCGCGCGATCGGGCGCACTACGGGCAGGCGGTCCAGCGCGGCAAGCCGGGCAGGCGGCCGGCGCAGCACCGTCGGCACCTGTCGCAGCATCGCTGGTCGTGTCGCAACGCCGCCGGGCATGTCGGCGCGACGCCGGAGCGTATCGGTGCGCGGCATCCGATGGCGGCAGGGAGGGCACGACCGGCCGGTACGGTCGGAGCATGATCAACGAGGCGGAGCGGGAAGTCCGGCGCCGGATGGCTGCGCACGAGCTGTACCGGGACGGGGCGCCCGGGCTGGAGGCGCTCGAGGAGGAGCGGATCCGGGGCAAGGAGCTGGTGCACGACTACAACGCGACGCGGCCCCGGGAGGCGGCGGAGCGCGAGCGGTTGCTGCGGGAGCTGCTCGGGGGCGTGGGCGAGCGGGTGTGGATCGAGCCGCCGTTGCGGGTGGCGTACGGCACCAATCTCTTCCTCGGCGACGACGTCTACGTCAACTTCGGGCTCACCGTGGTCGACGACGTCGAGGTGCGCATCGGGGACCGGGTCATGCTCGCGCCGAACGTGACGATCACGGCGACCGGGCATCCCGTGCATCCTGAGCTGCGCTCCGACGGTACGCAGTTCTCGGCGCCCGTGGTGATCGAGGACGACGTGTGGATCGGGGCGGGCGCGATCCTGCTCCCGGGCGTGACGATCGGGCGCGGCTCGGTGGTCGGCGCGGGCGCGGTGGTCACGGGCAACGTGCCGCCGGACGTGGTCGTGGCCGGGGTGCCCGCGCGCGTCCGGCGGCCGATCACCGACGCCGACCGCCGGTGGGCCTACCGCCCGCCCCGCGATCTGAGCTGAGCGACGGCCACCGCCACGCCGGCGTGGATCGTCTTCGGCAGCAGCAGCCGGGCGCCGGGGCCCGCGGCGAGCAGGGCCGCGGCCTCGGCGACGCTCGGGGCCCCGGTCAGCCGCACAGTGTTCGGGGTGGACACCTCCGACAGGTCGGCGGCGCTGAACATCACGAGCGGCAGTCCGAGCCGCTCGGCCAGCCCCCGGACCACGGCCCCCCGGCGATCGAGCGTGGCGATCACCGTCGCCGGGGCGACCGCCAGGGCCGCCGCAGCCGCCTGGTCGAGCTGCGACGGCGACACCGACGAGCGCGCGCCGATGCCCAGAGCCACAGTCACGAGCCGGGTGACACCGCGACGGACGGGACCGGATCGGCCGACGCGGCGGCCGACACCAGGCGGTGGGCGATCGCGGAGTCGGCGGCCCAGTGCAGGTGCAGGTAGGACGCGTGGAGCTGGGGCGTCGCGAACCCTTCCGGGTCGGCCCCGCGCCACGCCCACGCCGCTCCCCCGGCCGGCTCGAGAAGCAGCCCGGAACGGGGGTGCACCATCGTGCGGTGGAACTCGTGGCCGGTCGCCCGGGAGCCCGCCGGGAAGAGGGGGCTGTCCGAGAGCGCCACCGCGTCCCGGTAGCCGAGGGTCAGCGACGGGGTCATGGCCGCGTCGGCGTCGAGGACTCCGCACATCGGCTTGCCGTCCAGGGTGCTGCACAGCCAGAGCAGGCCCGCGCACTCGGCCGCGATCGGGAGGCCGCGGGACGCGTGTGCGGCGACGGCGGCGCGCAGGGGTTCGTTCGCGGAGAGCTCCGCCGCGTACACCTCGGGGAAGCCGCCGCCGACGACCAGCGCGCGCGTGCCCTCGGGGAGCGACTCGTCGCGCAGCGGGTCGACGACCACGACGTCGGCGCCGGCTCCGGTGAGCAGCTCGGCCGTCTCGGCGTACGCGAAGGTGAACGCCGGACCGCCGGCGAGCGCGACCACCGGGCGGCCGGGCACCGGGGTGTCCGCCGCCGGGGACCAGGCCGTGGCGGTGAGGGGCGGGGCCGAGCGGGCCAGCGCCATCACCTCGGCGAGGTCCACGGAGGACTCGACCAGCGCGGCGAGGGCGTCCACCGAGGCGAGGGCCTCGGCGCGGCGCTCGGCGGCGGGGACCAGGCCGAGGTGGCGGGAGGGCGCCTCGACGGCGGTGGCGCGGCGCATCGCCCCGAGGACCGGGGTGCCGACCTCCTCGCACGCCTCGCGGAGCAGGGCCTCGTGGCGGTCCGAGCCGACCTGGTTGAGGATCACGCCCCCGATGCGGACGTCGCCGAAGCTGCGGAAGCCGTGCACCAGCGCCGCGACCGACCGGCCCTGCGCCGCCGCGTTGACCACCAGGACGACCGGGGCGCCGAGCAGGCCGGCGACCTGCGCGGTGGAGCCCGTGTCGCCGCCGCCGACCCGCCCGTCGTAGAGGCCCATCACGCCCTCGACGATCGCCAGGCTCGTGCCGGCCGAGCCGTGCGCGAACAGCGGCCCGATCAGCTCCTCGCCGACCAGCACCGGGTCGAGGTTGCGGCCGGGGCGCCCGGCGGCCAGCGCGTGGTAGCCGGGGTCGATGTAGTCCGGCCCGACCTTGAACGGCGCGACGGCCAGGCCGCGCCGGGCGAACGCCGCCAGCAGGCCCGTCGCCACCGTCGTCTTGCCGTGCCCGGAGGCGGGCGCGGCGATCACGATCCGCGGGATGTTCACCATTCGATGCCCCGCTGGCCCTTGCGCCCCGCGTCCATCGGATGCTTGACCTTGGTCATCTCGGTCACCAGGTCGGCCGCCTCGAGCAGGTCGGGGTGCGCGTCGCGGCCGGTGATCACGACGTGCTGGGTGCCGGGCCGGGCGCGCAGCGTCGCGACCACGTCGGCGACGTCGACCCAGCCCCACTTCATCGGGTAGGTGAACTCGTCGAGCACGTAGAAGCCGTAGCTCTCGGCCGCCAGGTCGCGCTTGATCTGGGCCCAGCCCTCGGCGGCCTCGGCGGCGTGGTCGCGCTCGGTGCCGGCGCGCTGGATCCAGGACCAGCCCTCGCCCATCTTGTGCCACGCGACCGGCGCGCCGCCGGGGAACTCGCCGAGCGCCTTGAGCGCCGACTCCTCGCCGACCCGCCACTTCTCGGACTTGACGAACTGGAACACGCCCACGGGCCAGCCCGCGTTCCACGCCCGCAGCGCCATCCCGAACGCGGCCGTCGACTTGCCCTTGCCGTGTCCGGTGTGGACGGCGAGCACGGCCTGCCGGCGGCGCTGCCGCGTGGTGAGCCCGTCGTCGGGAACCGTGGTGACCTTGCCCTGCGGCATCAGGCGGCCCTCCCCCGGGCGGCGGCCGGGCGACCGGCCGGATCGATCGTTCCGGCGGCGCTCAGCGCGTCGAGCGGCATCACGTCCGCGCCGAGCGCCGCGGCCAGCCGCCGGGCCAGGCCCAGCCGCACCGGCCCGGACTCGCAGTCGACGACCACGGTGGACACGCCGGCCAGCGCGGGCGCGACGGTCACCGGGTCGGGGCCGCTGGTGGCGCGCCCGTCCGTGACGACGACGAGCAGCGGCCTGCGGCGCGGGTCCCGCCGGCGCTCGGTCGCGATGGTCGCGGCCGCGGTGCGCAGGCCCGCCGCCAGCGGGGTACGCCCCCCGGTGCGCAGGGCGGCCAGCCGCAGCACCCCGACCTCGTGGCTCGACGTGGGCGGAAGCACCTGCTCGGCCTCGCGCCCCCGGAACGTGATCATGCCGATCCGGTCCCGCCGCTGGTAGGCGTCCCGCAGCAGCGACAGCACGGCGGTCTTCACCACGGTCATCCGCTTGCGGGCCGCCATCGAGCCGGACGCGTCCACCACGAACAGCACGAGGTTGGCCTCGCGTCCGACGTGGACGGCCTCCCGCAGGTCACGCGGCTGCACGAAGCCCGGGGCCGAGCCGTCCGCCGTGGAGCCGGCGGCCCGGTGCACGGCGGCACGCAGCGTCGCGGGCAGATGCGGTGCGCCCCGCAGCTTGCCCAGCGGCACCCGCGAGCCGACCACCCGCCCCCGCCGGGCGAAGGCCGGGGACCGCCGGCCCGCGTGGCCGCCCTCGCCCCGGGCGGCGATCGTCAGCGCGCGGGTCCGGAAGACCGCTCCGGCCGGCGCCGCGGCACCCTGCCCGCCCGGCTTTTCCGACTTGTCGCCCGCGTCGCCCTCAGGAGAAGAAGACGGCGTCGCATCCGAGGAAGGCGGCGTCGCGTCGGAAGAAGGCGGCGCACCCCCGGAACCGGGCCCGTCCGGACCGCCACCGGGGCCCTCGGGGCCACCGCCGGGGTCCTGCGGGCCGCCATCGGGATTCTCGGGGCCGCCGTCGGGATCGTCGTCCGGCGGCATGTCCGCGTCGGCCTGGGCGAGGGCCTCGTCGAGGCGCTCCTCGTCCGTGCCCGGCGGGTCGAGCGGGTCCTTGCGCCGCCGGTGCGGCAGCGCCAGCCGCGCCGCGTCGTGCACGTCCTCGCGGGTCACCGTCGTGCGGCCGTGCCAGGCGGCCAGGGCCACCGCGCACCGGGCCACGACGATGTCCGCGCGCATGCCGTCGACCCCGTAGGCCAGGGAGATCCGGGCGATCCGGTCCAGCTCGGCGTCCGGCAGCACGACCGACGGTACGGCCGAGCGCGCCGCGACGATCCGGGCGGCCAGCGCGGCCTCCTCCCGCGCGAACCGGCTCGCGAACGCGTCCGGCCCCGCCTCGTACGCCAGCCGGCGCCGCACGACCTCCGCCCGCTGCACCGGGTCGCGGGGCGCGGCGACCGTCACCACCAGGCCGAACCGGTCGACCAGCTGGGGCCGCGGCTCGCCCTCCTCCGGGTTCATGGTGCCGACCAGCAGGAACCGGGCCGCGTGCTTGACCGACACGCCGTCGCGCTCGACGTGCGCCCGGCCCATCGCGGCCGCGTCGAGCAGCAGGTCGACGAGGTGGTCCGGCAGCAGGTTGACCTCGTCGACATAGAGCGCGCCGCGGTGGGCGGCGGCGAGCAGACCCGGCTCGTACGCCTTCACGCCGTCGGCGAGCGCGCGCTGGATGTCGAGCGTGCCCACCACGCGGTCCTCGGTGGCCCCGACGGGCAGCTCGACCAGCGTGGCGGGCCGGTGCCCGTGCGGGGCGCCCGGCTCGTGCGGGCCGTCGGGGCAGCCGGGGTCGGGCGCGGCGGGGTCGCAGGCGAAGCGGCAGCCGCGCACCACGTCGACCTCGGGGAGCAGCGCGGCGAGCGCGCGCACGACGGTGCTCTTGGCGGTGCCCTTCTCACCGCGCACCAGCACGCCGCCCACGGCGGGCGACACGGCGGTGAGCAGCAGGGCGAGGCGCAGATCGTCGAGGCCGACGACGGCGGAGAACGGGTACGGCGTCACGGCCAGAGTCCTTTCGGCGGGTGTCCACGCCCGCGTTCGGTCGGTGCGAGCGGCCGGAGTCTCCTGACTCCCGGGCACCTCCCAGCACCCGGTCACAGTGGCGGGACCGTCCCGGACTCGCACCGGGTTCCTCCGCTACCGCTCGTCAAGCACTCTTTCTCACCCGCCCCCGCGCCGTCAACGTGAGCCGTCGTGGCCTTCCCCACGCCGTGCCGTGGACGAGAGCTACGCGCCCACCGCCTTCTCCGTGCTCGGCAGCGGCTCGGGGGCCAGCCGGTCGAGCTCGGTCAGCACGTCGGTCACCGCGAGCGCCGACCGCTCGATCAACGGCCGCAGCCGCTTGTACAGTGCCGCGTCCTCGGGGTCGGGGGCGGTGTGCTCCGAGATGTCGACGAGCGCGGCGGCCCGGTCCAGGTCGGGCAGGTCGCCGAGGGCATGGAAGCCGAGCAGGACCGCGCCCAGCGCCGTGCCCTCGGGCGTGTCCGCGATCGCCACCGGCAGGTCGAGCGCCGACGCCAGCGTCTCGGTCCAGAGCTCGGACGCGACGGCGCCCCCGGTGGCCCGTACCTCCCGCATCTCGATGCCCTCGTCCGCGAACGTGTCCCGGACCAGCGCCAGCTGCTGGCACACCCCCTCGACGGCCGCGCGGACCAGGTGGGCCCGCCCGTGCTCGCGCCGCAGCCCCAGGTAGGCCCCGCGCATGCCGCCCTTCCACCACGGGGCGCGCTCGCCCAGCAGGTACGGCAGGCAGAGCAGCCCCTCGCTGCCCGCCGGTGCGCCCGCGGCCTCGACGAGCAGGGCGGCGTCGCGGACGTCGGCGTCCTCGCCCTCGGCGGGCGGCCGGTCGAAGCCCTCCGCCATCGTCTGCCCGGCCCAGCGGACGACCGATCCGGCGTTGTTGATCGCCCCGCCGAGCACCCACCTGTCCTCGGTCAGCGCGTAGCAGAACAGCCGGCCGCCCTTGTCGGCCACCGGCCGGTCCACCACCGTACGCAGGGCACCGCTCGTGCCCAGCGACACCGCGGCGACGCCGGCCGGGGTCGCCCCGACGCCGAGGTTCGCGAGCGGCCCGTCGGCGGCACCGATCACCAGGGGCGTGTCCGGCGCCAGTCCCGCGGCCTTGGCGACGTCGGGGTGCAGGGCGAGGACCGTGGTGGTCGGGACGACCTCCGCCAGCTGCTCGGCGCGTACGCCGGCCAGGTCCAGCGCCTCGGGATCCCAGCGCCGCTCGTGGAGGCCGTAGAGCCCCGTGCCGGAGGCCAGCGACAGGTCGACGACGAAGCCCTCGCGGGCCAGCCCGGAGAGGACGACCTCCTTGACGCCGCCCCAGCGCGGGGTGTCCCGCAGCGTCGCCGGGTCGGACGACCGCCACCACGCCAGCTTGGCCAGCGGCGCCATCGGGTGCACCGGCGTACCCGTGCGGGCCTGCAGCTCCTTGCCCCGCCCGCCGTCGCCGATCTCCCGCGCCTGCCCGGCCGAGCGGTTGTCCGCCCACGTGATCAACGGTCCCCGGGGGCTGCCGTCGGCGTTGAGGGGCGCGAGGCCGTGCAGGAAGGCGGAGAGACTCACCGCGCGGACGTGGTCGCCCTTCCCGCGTACCTCCTGGGCGACCTTGACCAGCGCCTCGACGGCGGCGTCGCGCAGCCGCGCCGCGTCCAGCTCGGCGCGGCCGGGCCCGGGCACCGACAGCGGATAGTGCACGCTGACCACGGCCCGCACGGAGCCGTCCGCCCCCGCGGCCACCCCCTTGGTCGCGGTGGTCCCGGTGTCGATCCCGATGACGACGTCCATGCAGCCCCTCCAGCCTCGCGGTGCCCCAGACCATGCCCGGACCGCCCGGCGGGCGAAACCCGGGAACAGCTTCGGCCGCCCGGGGAGCCGGGCGGCCGAAGCTGAATGCGGAGAAAACCGGCGGCGTCAGCGCTCGCCGATGGGCACGAACTGACGCTCGGCCTCGCCGGTGTAGAGCTGGCGCGGCCGGCCGATCTTCGTGGCCGGGTCGGCGGACTGCTCCTTGTACTGCGCGATCCAGCCGGGGAGCCGGCCGAGGGCGAACAGGACCGTGAACATCTTGGTCGGGAAGCCCAGCGCCTTGTAGATCAGGCCGGTGTAGAAGTCGACGTTCGGGTAGAGCTTGCGGCTCACGAAGTAGTCGTCCGCGAGGGCGATCTCCTCGAGCTTGAACGCGATGTCCAGCAGCGGGTCCTGCACGTCCAGGGTGGACAGGACGTCCTGGGCGGCCTTCTTGACGATGGCGGCGCGCGGGTCGTAGTTCTTGTAGACCCGGTGGCCGAAGCCCATCAGCTTGACGCCCTTCTCCTTCGCCTTGACGCGGCGCACGAAGGAGTCGACGTCGCCGCCGTCGGCGCGGATGCCCTCGAGCATCTCGAGGACCGCCGAGTTGGCGCCGCCGTGCAGCGGGCCGGAGAGGGCGTTGATGCCCCCGGCGACCGAGGCGTAGAGGTTGGCGCCGGCCGAGCCGACCAGGCGCACGGTCGACGTGGAGCAGTTCTGCTCGTGGTCGGCGTGCAGGACGAAGAGCATGTCGAGGATGTTGGCGATCTTCGGGTCCACCTCGTACGCGACGGTGGGCAGCCCGAACGTCATGCGCAGGAAGTTCTCGACGTAGTCCAGCGAGTTGTCCGGGTAGGGCAGCGGGTGCCCGATGCTCTTCTTGTAGGCGTACGCCGCGATGGTCGGCAGTTTCGCCATGAGCCGGATGCCGGAGATGTCGACCTGCTCGGGGTCGGCCGGGTCCAGCGCGTCCTGGTAGAAGGTGGAGAGCGCGGTCACCGCCGAGGACAGCACGGCCATCGGGTGGGCGTCGCGCGGGAAGCCGGAGAAGAAGGTCCGCATCTCCTCCTGCAGCAGCGTGTGGACGCGGATCTTGTCCGCGAACTCCGCCAGCTGGGCGGGGGTCGGGAGGGCGTCGTAGATGAGCAGGTAGGAGACTTCCAGGAAGGAAGCCTTGCCCGCGAGCTGCTCGATCGGAAACCCTCGGTATCGGAGGATGCCGGCGTCACCGTCGATGTAGGTGATCGCCGACGCGCAGGAGGCCGTGTTGACGAAACCCTGGTCGAGGGTGACGTAACCGGTCTCCTTCAGGAGGGCGCTGATCTCGATGCCACCCGGACCCTCCACGGCCGGCCGGACCGGCAGCGAGAGTTGGCCACCGGGGTGGTCGAGCTTGACATCCGTCATGTATTTCCCTCACTTCACCGGCAGATGTCGCGAATAACCTGCCGTTCACCGTAAACCCTCAAGCTGAACGGGTCATCAGCCGGTCGATCGCTGAGGAATAGATCACGAAAAGGTGCCCCCAGTCACAGCATAGATCTTCGTCAGTGACCGTATGGTTGCGGTGCGAGGCGGTGAAACCGATGCAGACTCCGGAACCTGCTCCTGTTGTCGTAGCCGTGAACGGGACGGCCGCGGGCCTGGCCGCGGCGCGGCTCGGTGCCCGTGAGGCGGTCGCTCGCGGGCGGCCGCTGCGGATCGTGCACGCCTTCTCCTGGCCCGGTGCCTCCTCCGATGATCCCCCGGATTTCGCCCGCGCGCGACAGGTTGCGAATCAGATGGTGCGAGACGCCGCGCTGACGGCCGTGCGGTCGGTGCCCGGCGTCCGGGTCGACCGGCGGGTCCTGGAGGGCAGCCCGGTGCGCGAGCTGCTGCGCCAGAGCCGCGCGGCCGAGCTGCTCGTGCTCGCCGACGACGGGCTGGCCACCCTGCGGCGGCTGCCCCTGGAGTCCGTGCTCGTGCAGACGGTCTCGCGGGCCCGGTGCCCGGTCGCCGTGGCGCGGGGCGTGCGGCCCCCGGCGGGCCCCCTGCTGGCCGCCGTGGACGGCTCGGCCAGCTCGCTGCTCGCCGTGCGCGTGGCGGGCGCGGAGGCCGTACGCCGGGGAATCGCTCTTGAACTAGTGCACGTTGCCGGGGACGCGGCCGCGGCGGAGCACGGCCGTCGCCTGCTGGCCGAGGCGGCCGCCGTGGTGACCGGGATCGCGCGGGTCCGCACCCGCCTGCTGCACGGCGATCCCGCCGCCACCCTGGTACGAGCGTCGCGTGGGGCCCGAATGCTGCTGATCGGCCCCCGGGGGACGGAAAGCCCCGGGCTGCTCGGCCTCGTCGCGGCGCACCTGCTGTGCCATGGCGCGTGCCCGACCGTGTTTGTCCACGGAAGTGCTGCCACGGCGGGTGTTCCGGACGGTAAGTTGCCGACGGGAGCACTGATCAGCTGACTTGTGCCGGGGGGCGATGCGAGGTGCGGGCGACGGCTGCTCCGCGCTCCTGGCGGTACGCGTGGCTCGGGGCCACCGTGCTCGGCGCGGCAGCGACAGTGGTGTACGTCCTCGACGTCAGCGAAGCGGTGAACGCCGCCTGCTTCGTCCTCGTCGGGCTGGGCGGGGTGGCCGCGTACCTGACGGGTCCGCGCCGCTTCGGCGCCGGGCCGCGGGCCGCGTGGTACGCCATCGCGGCCGCCGGGGTGCTGTTCCTCGCCGGCGCGCTGGTGCGCCCGTTCGTCACGGACCAGCCGCTGGCGGCCGACGCGCTGACCCTGCCCGGCTACCTGTGCCTCGGCATCTTCTTCTCGCTGCTGGTCCGCGCCCGCGGCGCCATGGAGCAGCACGCCGCGCTCGACGGGCTCATCGTCTGTCTCGCCGGCGGTCTCGCGAGCGCGCTGCTGCTGGCGGCCCCCGCGGTCGCCGTGCCCGGCCGGTCGTTCCTCGAGTCGTCGCTCGCCGGGCTCTACCCGCTGCTCGACGTCGTGCTGCTGGCGCTGGCCGTCAACCTGACCTTCACCGCCCGCGTCTGGCCGCCCAGCCTGGTGCTGCTGCTGACGTCCATCGTGGCGCTGATGGCCGGCGACGTCGGGTACGCGATCATCGGCGTCGACGGGCAGACGTACGCCTCACCGCTGCTCGACGTGCCGTTCCTCGCCTCGTACACGCTGATGGCCGCCGCCCTGCTGCACCCGTCGATCACCGAGGTCGGCCACGGCGACCGCTATCCGGTGCAGGCGTGGTCCTGGCGCCGGATGCTGCTGGTCGCCCCGGCGGTGCTCACGCCGTTCGCGCTGCTGCTGACCGTCGGCCAGTACCCCACCTACCGCGTGCTCATCGGCGGCACCGGCGCGGCGATCGTCGTGCTGCTGCTGGTCCGGGCCGTCTCCGCGGTGCGGGCGCAGGCCGAGGCCCAGCTGCACTCCGAGTACCAGGCCACCCACGACCCGCTCACCGGCCTGCCCAACCGCCGGATGTTCACGGGTACGGTCGAGCGCCTCGTCGCCGAGGCCCCGGCGACCGGGTCCGAGCGCGTGTGGGTGGCGTTCCTGGACCTCGACGGCTTCAAGTGGGTCAACGACTCGTGGGGGCACGACGCCGGCGACCAGCTCGTCATCGAGGTGGCGGGCCGGCTGCGCGCGGCCCTGCACGGCGTCGAGGAGCCCGCCCGGGTCGGCGGCGACGAGTTCCTGGTCGCCTTCGCCGGCGACGAGCGCCGGGCGCTGCGGCTGGTCGACGTGATCCAGGGCTGCTTCGCCACGGCGGTGCCCGTGCTCGACACCGAGGTCGTCATCACCGCGTCGATCGGCCTGGCCCACGCCCCCGGCGGCGGCGATCCGGCCCTGACCGCCGAGGCGCTGCTGCGCGACGCGGACACCGCGATGTACCGGTCCAAGTCCGAGGGCCCCGGCCGCTCCACGGTCTTCGACACGTCGATGCACGACAAGGTCCGCGAGCGCATCGAGCTGGAGGGCGCCCTGCGCGCCGCGCTTGCCGGGAACCAGCTCACCGTGGTCTACCAGCCGATCGTCCGGCTCGACACGGGACAGCCGTGCGGGGCCGAGGCGCTCGTGCGCTGGACGCACCCCGAGCGGGGGCCCGTCCCGCCGATGACGTTCATCCCGGTCGCGGAGGAGGCCGGGCTGATCGACGCGCTGGGGACCTATGTGCGTACGGAGGCGTTGCGCCGCCTCGCCGGGTGGCGCGCGGACGGGACCGTCGGACCGGACTTCTACCTGTCGATCAACGTGTCGCCGCGGCAGTTGTCGGAGCCCGCGCTGGCCCGTACGGTCGCGGCGGAGCTGCGCGAGCTCGGCCTCCCGCCGGAGGTCGTCGCGCTGGAGATGACCGAGTCCGTGATGGTGGACGGCGACGGGGTGGCCGCGCGGGTCCTCTTCGAGCTGCGCGAGCTCGGCGTCAAGCTGCTCGTCGACGACTTCGGCACCGGCTTCTCGGCCCTGGGCTACCTGCGCCGCTTCCCGGTCACCGGGGTCAAGATCGACCGGTCGTTCGTCGCCGGGCTCGGCGACGCCGGGCAGGACGAGGAGATCGTCCGCGCCGTGGTCGCCATGAGCCGGGCGCTGGGCCTGAGCATCGTCGCCGAGGGGGTCGAGACCCGCGCCCAGCGCGACGCGCTCGCCGCCGTGGGCGTGACCCAGGGTCAGGGCTGGCTCTGGGGCCCGGGCGTGCCGGCCGGCGACTTCGCCCAGCACTGGGGCACTCAGCGCCGCCTCCCCACGCACCAGCCCTAACGCTGCGGCGCCCCCGTTCGTTACGGCCCGTAGCCCCCTGGTGGACACCTCGGGTTCACCGGAGCCCCATCTTCACCATTCGGTGACAAACGTCTTCCCAAGCCCTTCCGTTTCCCGCGGAGAGTCCGGCATATTTGCACGGCCGGGATCCTCGCATGGGTCCCGGCGCTGCCGATCAGAGGGAAACACCAGGGAGGCGATTGCATGGAGACACTGCTCGGATCCGAAGGCGCGACCATCTGGCTCGTGGCCGTTCTGCTCGTGCTGGCCTCCGGCCTCGCCGCCGCCCTGCTCGCGGCCACCCGCGCGGACGCCGTCCCGGTGCGCGCCCACCGCCGCCCCACGGCACCCGCGCGCCGCCCCTGAGCCACCTCCGCGTGCCGGTCGTGCCCGGTCATCGGTGATGGGGCACCCTGGGAGGCATGCGCTTCGCCACGTGGAACGTGAACTCCGTCAAGGCCCGCCTCCCCCGGCTGCTCGAGTGGCTGGAGCAGAGCGCGCCCGACGTGCTGTGCCTGCAGGAGACCAAGGTCGCCGCGGACGGGTTCCCCGAGGCCGAGGTGGCCGCGCTCGGCTATGAGACCGCGGCGTACGGGCAGGGGCGCTGGAACGGTGTGGCGATCCTCTCGAAGATCGGGCTGACCGGCGTCGAGCGTGGCTTCCCCGGCGAGCCCGGCTACCCCGGTCCCGAGGCGCGGGCCGTCTCCGCCACGTGCGGCGGGATCCGCTTCACCTCCGTGTACGTGCCGAACGGGCGGACGCCCGAGGACCCGCACTACGCGTACAAGCTGCAGTGGTTCTCCGCCCTGCGCGCCGACCTGGCCGAGCGCAAGGGCCCCGCCGTGGTCACCGGCGACTTCAACGTGGCGCCCACCGACGACGACGTGTGGGACCCGCGGCTCTTCGTCAACTCCACGCACGTCACCGCCCCCGAGCGGGCCGCGCTGGCGGACCTGCTGGCCCTCGGCTACGTGGACGTGCTGCCCCGGCCGCTCAAGGGTGATCACCCGTTCACGTACTGGGACTATCGTGCCGGCATGTTCCACCAGAACAAGGGCATGCGGATCGACCTGGTCTACGCGACCCCCGACGTGGCCGGCGCGGTGACGGACGCGCTGGTGGACAGGGAGGCCCGCAAGGGCAAGGGCCCCTCCGACCACGCGCCCGTCGTGGTCGATCTCGCTCCCGGATCCACCTTCTGAGCCGGGCAGTTCACGGGATTCCCGCGTAGGCTGTGCAGGATTACCTGTCGGCGGGGAGACCTGAGAGGAGGACCGTCGTGACAGCTCACCTGCCCCTGCAGGCCGGCGACCGGCAGCATGGTCCGCCCGTGCTCGCCCCCGCGCCCGCCCTGCTGCGGGCGGCGCTCGACGCCTCCACCGAGGCGGTCGTGCTCTGCTCGGCCGCCGACCACACCGTGCTGCTGGTCAACGGCGCCGCCACCGCCCTCGTGCCGGGCCTCGAGCCCGGTGCCGCCGCCTTCGAGGCCCCGCCCGCCGCGCTGGCCCGGGCGACCGCCGAGGGCAGCGCCGGCTTCGAGGCCGAGCACGAGGGCCGCCACCTGCGCGGCGAGCGCCGCACGCTCGACGACGGCCACTACGCGTGGTACCTGCGGGACGTCACCGAGGAGGTCCGGCGCACCGCGCAGTTCGACTCCGAGCGGGCCCGCACCGCCTTCCTGGCCGAGGCCGGGCGGCGGCTGTCGGCGTCCCTGCACACCCGCCGGGTGCTGCGCACGACCGTCGAGCTGGCCGCGTCGCACCTCGCCGACCTGGCCGTGGTGGTGCTGCCGCCGCGCCGCCGGCAGAGCGAGTGGATGCGCCTGGCCACCGGCGGCGACCTGCACGAGGGCACCCTGCGCGATCGGCTGCTCAGCGAGGTGCCCGGGCTCGAGGAGGCGCTCGCCGGCTTCCCGCCCATCCCGAGCCGCTGGCTGGACGCCTCGCAGATGCCGGCCTGGCTGCTGCCGGAGGACTTCGGTCCGGTCGGGGCGCTGCTGGTCACGCCGCTGCCGGGCAACGCCGAGCCGGCCGGCGCCCTGATCCTGGCGCGCCGGGGTCCCGGCGCCGTCTTCACGCCCGAGGACGAGGTGCTCGCCCGCATCTTCGCCGCCCGGGCCGGCTCGGCCATCTCGGCCGCCACGCTCTACCGCGAGCAGGTCGAGACCACGGCGATCCTGCAGGCCGACCTGCTGCCGCCCGAGCTGCCGCAGCCCGACGGCGTGGAGCTCGTCGGCTCCTACCAGGCGGCGCGCGACGAGCTGCGCATCGGCGGCGACTTCTACGACGTCTTCGAGCCCACCGCCACGAGCGCCGAGACGATCGTCGTGCTGGGCGACGTCTGCGGCAAGGGCGCCGAGGCCGCCGTGCTCACCGGCAAGATCCGCCAGACGCTGCGCGCGCTGCGGCTGGTCGAGGACGACCCGGCCACCATGCTCAAGGTGCTCAACACGGCCCTGCTCGGGGGCGCCCGCCAGCACCGCTTCGTCACGCTCGTCGTGGGCTCGGTGTGCCGCGCCGAGCACGGGCGGGTCCGGCTGCAGCTGGCCACCGGCGGGCATCCCGTGCCGCTGGTCCTGCGCGCCGACGGCACGGTCGAGGCCGTGCCGGTCAAGGGCACCCTGGTCGGCGTGGTCCCGGAGCTGCGGGTGCAGCCGGCGACGGTCGAGCTCGCCCCCGGCGAGATGTGCCTGCTCTACAGCGACGGGCTCACCGAGGCCCGCGGCGGCGCCACCGGCCAGGAGCAGTACGGCGAGCAGCGGCTGCGCGAGGCGCTGGCCAGCTGCCGCGACATGCCCGGCGACGCCGCCGTCGAGCGGGTCCGCCAGCTCGTGTCCGACTGGGTGCACGGCGGCGTCCGCGACGACATCGCCATGCTGGCCGTCCGCGCGCCCTCGCGCACCCGGCTCCGCTCGATGGAGACCGGGCGCCTGCCGGTCTCCCCCTTCGCCATCGACGCCCGGCGGGGCGATCGGAGGACCCGTACCCGCTGATGTCGATCACCACCACTCCCCCCGCGTCCCTGGACGACCCCGCCGCCGCCGAGCAGTTCCTGCGCCTGGTCGGCGAGGGCGACGAGTTCGGCGCGGTCGAGGTCGTGACCGCCCTGCTCGACGCCGGCGAGCAGCCGCAGCGGATCATCCTCGGCCTGATCGCCCCCACCCAGAGCCGCGTCGGCGAGCTGTGGGCCGCCAACGAGTGGTCCATCGCCCGCGAGCACGCCGCCACGGCGATCAGCGAGCGGGCGCTGGCCGCGGTCGCCGCCCGCACCGCCGTGCGCCCGACCCGCGGCCGCATCACCGTGGCCTGCGTCGACGGCGAGTGGCACGCCCTGCCGTCCCGCATGCTCGGCGAGATGCTGCGGCTCGACGGCTGGCGCGTCGACTTCCTCGGCGCCAACGTCCCCGGCCCGCACCTGGTCACCCACCTGCACCAGACCGGCCCCGACGCCGTCGCGCTGAGCTGCATGATCCCCACCCGGCTGCCCCGCGCCCACGCCGCCATCACGGCGTGCCGCTCGGTGGGCGTGCCGGTCATCGCGGGCGGCCGCGGCTTCGGCCCGGACGGCCGCTGGGCCCACCGCCTCGGCGCGGACGCCTGGGCCGCCACCGCCGACGAGGCCGTCACCCGCCTCGCCCACAAGTGGCCGCCGCCGCTCACCGACCCGTTCGAGGCCGCGTTCCTCGGCGACGACGAATACACGTACGTCGTCCGGCACCGCGGCGAGCTCGTGCAGACCGCGCTGACCCGCCTGGCCGCCGCCTACCCGGCGATGAGCGCCTACGACCAGCGCCAGCACGACGCCACCGCCGAGGACGTGGGCCACATCGCCGACTTCCTCGCCGCGTCCCTCTACGTCGGCGACGAGGCCGTCTTCACCGACTTCGTCGAGTGGACGCAGGCCGTGCTGCGGGCCCGCTCGGTGCCGCCGGTGGCGTTGCGCGCCGGCCTGGAGGTCATCGGCGAGCAGCTCCGCGACTACCCGACGGCGATCGGGACGCTGCGGGCGGGCCTCGACCGGATCGCGGCCGGCTGATCCCCGGGCCGCTGCCCGCGGGCGATCAACAGCTCGCGCGGGCCGCAGGCGATCAACCGCTCCCGCCGCCGGCGGGCGTTCAACAGCCCGCGCGGCCTGCGGGCTTTAATGGCTCGCGCCGGTGGTGGTCGGCGCCTACTGTGCTGACCATGGAGTTCTGAGCTACTGCCTCTGCCGCATGCGGGCCGCCCGGCGTTCGATCGCCGCGGCCCCGGCACCGGGTGGTTCGGCGGCGCTTGTCCGCCGTGGGTTCGCCGCGTCCGGCGCCCGGGGCTCTCCTCGTTTCTCTCACCACGGCTTCCCCTTCTCCTGCTCAGGAGGATGCTCATGCCTGCTCGCGACCTTCCCGCTCCCCCGCCCGGCAACACCGGGCCCGGGGATCAGACGCTTCCCGCCGGTCTTCGCCTCGACGCCGGCGAGATCGCCCGCCGGGATCCGGCCGCGGCCCTCGCCTCCGCCATGAAGGACGGCGCGGGAAAGGGCCGCACCGCACCCGCCCACCACGGCGCCGGGGATCCACGCCAGGCCGCCCGGGAACGTTCCGGTCGGGCCCGGGCCGGGCGGGGCGCCCCGGGCGGCGGCCGCTCCTACGCCTTCCGCCGCAGCTGAGCCGGCCCGGCCGAGCGGAGCCGCAGCTGAGCCGGGGTCAGCGCTCGTTCCCGGCGCGCAGCCAGGCGATGTAGTCGGCGGCCGCCGCGGCGGTGTCGTACTCGGGCTCGAAGCCGGTGTCCTCCCGCAGGCGGGTGATGTCCAGCCAGCTCTGCGGGCGGCCACCGGCCACCGGCAGCTCGAACGCGAAGTCCGGCTCGCCGGCCCGGATCGCCGCGATGACGTCGGCGTTACTGGTCGCCCGGCCGGAGGCGACGTTGTAGGTCGGGTGCCGCAGCTCGCCGGCCAGCTGCAGCGACGCCAGCGCCCGGCCGGTGTCGCGGACGTAGAGCAGGTCGAGCGCGTCATCGGCGTGCGCGGGCGCGAGGAGCCCGGAGAGGTCCGGCTCGCTGCCCCGGGCCGCGCCCTGCAGGATCGACGGCGCGGCGAAGAACGGGTCGGGCAGGTGGCCGCCGGGGCCCCACGTGCCGGAGATCCGCGCGTTGACGATCTCGATGCCGGTCTCGGCCGCGAGGTGGCCGCCGAGCAGCTCGAAGATCTTCTTGAACGTCGGGATGGCGTGGGTGTGCGCGAGAGCCAGCGGCATGTCCTCGGTCAGGGCGCCCGGCGTCCCGAAGCCGTAGACCCCGATGGTGCTGGCCGCCACGATGCGGCGTACGCCCCAGGCCCGCGCGGCCCGCACGACGTTGAGATAGCCCTCGAGCGAGTGCGCCGAGGCGTCGATCGGGTCGCTGCCGTCGCCGGCCCACGGGAGCGTGACGGCGAGGTGCACGATCCCGGTGATCGGGTGCTGCTTGCCCGCCTGGAGCAGCGCGTCGAGGTCGCCGATGTCGGCCCGGACGGCGTGCACCGGCAGGCCGGCCAGGGCGGCGGGGACCTCGGCGGTGCGGCGCTGGAGCAGGACGCACTCCTCCCCGGCGGCGGCGAGGGCACGGACGGTGTGGGAGCCGATGAAGCCGGCGCCTCCGGTCACGAGAATCATGAGTCAGTCCTTCTGATCGTCAGGGTTACTGACGATCAGCGTAGCGCGTAGTATGGCGGCATGTCCACGGCACCCGATCCGTACGATGTGCTGGGTTATCTGCTCAAGCACGCCCACCTGCGCTTCACGGCCCTGACCGACGCGGCGTTGCAGCCGCTCGGGATCGACAGCAAGGACTTCGGCGCGCTGCGGGTGCTGTCCGGCCGTGAGCCTGCCTCCCAGCTCCAGGTGGCGCAGCGGCTCGGCATCGACCGCACCACGATGGTGGCCCTGCTGGACGAGCTCGAGCGCAAGGGCGTCGTGGCGCGCCGGCCCGATCCGGCGGACCGGCGCCGCAACATCGTCGAGCTCACCGATCAGGGCGTGCGGACGTTCGACGCCGCGCGGGCGGCCTACCGGAAGGCGGAGGACGAGTTCCTCGCCGCCCTGCACCCGGACGCGGAGGAGCAGTTCCGCACGACGCTGCGAGACCTCATAGCCTGACAAGAGCGCGGCGAGAGCTGCGCGAAGACGCTGCGGCCCCGGTCGGATGAGGAACGGGAGCCAGAACCCTTGCCGGGGTTCCAGCTCCCGCCCCTGTCCCGGCCCCGCCGTCCGGGCCGATTCGAAGACGGCGGGCCGGGGGCCGGTCAGCCCAGGAGGGCGTACACGTCGTCGAGCTGCCCGTGGTAGAGGTCGCCCCGGAGACTGGGTCCGCCGATCCGCAGCGGCAGGGCGTTGGCGACCGACAGGGAGGCCGGGATCGTCACGTGCCCCCGGTCCTTGCCGTCGACGTAGACCGTCAGCAGCGTGGCGGTGCGCCGGCAGAGGATCTCGTGCCAGTCGCCGTCCGCGACGCCCACCGACGAGCGGACCAGGTGGATCACCGCCCGGGTGCCGCCCTGGCCCACCACGACACAGTGGGCCTTGCCCTGCCGGGCGCCGATCTGCATCTTCCACTGGCTGTCGGTGTCGGCGACGCCCTTCTGGACGACGTTCGCGGAGCCGGCGGTGCCAAGCTGGGCCTTCGTCACCCGCACCCGGGCGCCCCAGCGGAACGGGCGGGTCTGCGGGTCGAGGTCGGCGTCGTCGGGGCCTTCGAGGACGGCCCGCGGGCAGGAGGCGGCGGTCGCACAGCGGGCGGGGAAGGCGGCGTAACCGCCGGTGAAGGCGACCCGGCCCCCGGAGACGGTACGGACGGCGAGCGCGGGCCCGCGTCCGGAACGGTCGGCGAGGGAGCCGCCGTCGAAGGAGTAACGCGCCACAGCGACGGGATCGGCCGCAGGAGCAGCCACCGCGGGAGCCGCGCCGGCGAGGGCGGCGAGCAGGGGGATGAACGAGGCGATGAGGCGCATGAGCGAAAAGTTACCTTCGCCCGACTTGATGCTGATAGCGACGGCTATCAGCGTTTCGGCCAGGAGTTACAGCAGACCGGCCGACTCGGCGATCATGCAGACGGCCACCAGGCGCATCTGGTGCCAGTCGGCGGCCAGCCACGCGGTGCCGGTCAGCGGCGCGTGACCGGGCTCCGGCACGGCGCGGCCCATGCGCTTGGCGGCGAAGACGATCGACCGGGCGTACGCGGCCAGGCCGTCGGCGTCGACCTCGCGACCCGCCCCGACGAGCGCGTCCCGGACGGCGGCGGCGTGCTGGTCCACCTGGGCGAGCAGGCCCGCGTCGCCCAGCGCGGCGGCGAGGCCGTCGACGCCCACCCGCGCCATCATCTCGTCGAGGAATCCCCGCGCCGGGCAGGCCGGGACGAAGGCGGAAGCGGCAGCGGCGGAAACAGCGGCGAAGTTCGTCATGGCGAGAACGCTAGGGCCTGCCCGGGGGTCGTGGCGGCGCGGTAACCGAACGGCACCCGACCGCTCCCCGGCATGCACCGGCGCGCCTCACAGAACGGACTTGTGGCCCAGAAACGCCGCGAGCACCTCGGCCTCCGGGACGGGTCGCGAGTAGTAGTAGCCCTGCGCCCGCTCGCACCCCAGCTCGCGCAGGAAGGCGGCCTGCCCGGCGGTCTCCACGCCCTCCGCGATCGTGCCGAGGCGCAGCCCGGCGGCCAGATCCACGATCGCCTTGACCATCGCGCGCAGCGCCGGGTCGCCGGCGTCCGCGGGCATGAACGACTTGTCGATCTTGACGTGGTCGATCGGCAGGTCCCGCAGGTACGCCAGCGACGAGTAGCCCGTCCCGAAGTCGTCGATCGCCACGCGTACCCCGCGCGCCCGCAGCGTCTGCAGGTGCCGGATGGTCTGCTCGGTGACGGCGCCCGAGGCGACCAGCACCCCCTCGGTGATCTCCAGGATCAGCGACGCCGGGGGCAGCCCCGAGGTGCGCAGCGCGTCGAGGACCAGGGCGGCGAAGTCGGGCTCGCGCAGCTGCCGCGGCGAGACGTTGACCGAGGCGGCGACGGGGTGCCCGTGGCGCTGCCAGCCGGCGACCACCTCGCACGCCCGGTGCAGGACCCACGTCCCGATCGGCACGATGAGCCCGCTGTCCTCGGCGGCGGCGATGAACTTGTCGGGCGGGATCATCGGCTCCCCGGGCGGCTGCCAGCGGATCAGCGCCTCGACGCCGGTCATGCGCTCGTCCGCGAGCCGGACCAGCGGCTGGTAGTGCACGACGAGCTCGTCGCGCTCGATCGCGCCGCGCAGGCGCTCGACCGTACGGGAGACGGCCAGCTTCTCCTCGCTCAGCGCGGGCGCCCAGCGGGTCAGCTGGTCCCGCCCGGCCGCCTTGGCCGCGTGCAGCGCCAGGTACGCGTCCCGCAGCACGTCCCCGGTCAGCAGGTCGGGGTCAAGCTCGCGCAGCCCGAGGCTGACCGTGGCGAACAGCTCGTGCACCTGCACGGTGAACGGCTCGCGCGTGGCCGACAGGAAGCGCTCGGCGAGCCGGGTGCACGCGGCGTCGTCGAGGTCCTGGACGACGACGGCGAACTCGTCGCTGTCCAGCCGGGCCAGCATGCTGCCGTCCGGGACGAGGTCGAGCAGCCGCCCGGCCACGGCCAGCAGCAGCTCGTCGCCGACGGCGTGCCCGAACCGGTCGTTGATCTCCTTGAAGCCGTCGAGGTCGGCCACGATCAGCGCCCCGGTGCGCTCGGCCGCGAGGGCGGCGGTGATCCGCTCGTACAGCAGGTCGCGGTTGGGCAGCCCGGTGAGGCTGTCGTGCTGGGCCTGGTGGCGCAGCTCGGACTGCAGCTCCTCCTGCCGGGTCAGCGACGCCTGCAGCGCCACGGCCCGCCGGCGGGCGACCTGGTTGATCTGGCGCATCCGGGTCACCACCAGCGCCG
Organism: Actinoplanes oryzae; assembly: GCF_030757795.1. Lineage (GTDB taxonomy): Bacteria > Actinomycetota > Actinomycetes > Mycobacteriales > Micromonosporaceae > Actinoplanes. Next base: position 13,061 of record NZ_JAUQWH010000093.1, on the reverse strand, counting down.
ACGTCACCGCGGTCGCCCCCACCGGCACGATGATGTCCGCCGCCGCCACGGCGTCCGCCGCGACCTCGTGCAGCAGATAGACGCCGGTGATGATGGGCGTGGCGACCACCGTCACGATGTAGATCCGCGTGCTGCCCAGCCCCTCCAGCACCTCGGCGTCGGTGGGGGCCGGCTGCGTGACGGCCATCGACGGGTGCAGCGCCGCCGTCCCGAGCAGGCCGTTGGCCAGCACCCAGCAGACCGAGCTCACGAGCGGGGCCCCGCCGCCGGCGACGACCGCGACGAAGTACGCCGTGTCCGCCGTCAGCAGGGTGAAGGTCGTCAGGGCGATGAGCACGTAGGCCACCGACCGCACCCCGCCCAGCAACAGCAGCCGCAGAGCCAAGGCGAACAGCAGCACATCGAGCAAGGGGAACACCGCGACGTGCGGCTGGTCCGGCAACCGTCCCGGGTCGGTCACCAGCGGGTCGACCAGCAGCGTCCACCACACCACCGCCGCGCCGCCCGCGATGATGCCCGCCTCGGTGTACCCGGAGGACCACAGGTGCCGGCGGCCCTGCACGGGCAGCACGGCCAATGCCGCCCCGAACAGCGGGTACGTCGTGTAGTAGAAGACGTCGGTCCCGCTCGGAGAGGTCAGCAGCGGCCACAGCACATTGCTGACGACCGTGTAGACCGACGAGGCGAGCAGGAGGCGCCAGGCCAGCGTGTACCGGGGGCGGTGCGCCCGGATCCCCCAGGCCAGGGCCGCGATCACCACGGCGGCGGAGCCCAGCCCCGCGGCACCGCGCAGCGCGGCCGGGCGGAGGAAGGGCGTGGCCACGACCAGGACGGCCATGGCACTCGCGTACCACAGCCAGTAGGGCCGGGCCGAGCCCGCCCGCGCTGCCATCCCGCCTCCCGCCATCATCAACTACGGTGGCACGTCCGGCGGGAGGACAGGGGCAGAAACGGTCAGGCGGGCAGCTGGTCCATCGCCTTGTAGATGCGTTTGTCCGAAACCGGGTACGCCGTCCCGAGCGACTGCGCGAAGAAGTTGATCCGCAGCTCCTCGATCATCCAGCGGATCTCGCGCAGCCCCTCCTCGGCCGGGCCGCCCCGGGGCTGCTCGGCGCGCAGCTCCTTGTACTCCTGCTCGATCTCCTGCAGCTGGGCCATGAGCTGCCGGTCGCGCCCGAGGTTGCCGCCGAGGCGGTCCAGCCGGTACGCGATCCCCTTGAGGTAGCGCGGGAGGTGGTGCAGCTGCTTCCAGCCGGTCTCGGTGACGAAGCCCGCGTACACCAGGCCCTTGAGCTGGGCCCGGATGTCGGCCAGCGCGGGCACGAGGGCCGGGTCGCGGGTCGTGCCCAGCCGCTGGCTCACCTCGTACGCGGTGGCGAGGACCGCCTGCACCTGGGTGACCACGTTCGCGGTGGCGTCGACCAGGTCCTGCCGCACCTCGTCGCGCAGCTTCGTGAACGCCTCCGAGGACCAGGCGGGACCGCCGGCGTCCTGCACCAGCCGGTCCACCGCCGCGCCCGCGCAGTCGTCGAGGAGCTCCGCGATCGACCGGTACGGGTTCCCGCGCGACAACTCCAGCTTGGCCCTGTTGTCCAGCCGTCCCTGCAGGTAGCGCGCCGCCGGCGGCAACGTGAGCAGGAGCAGCCGGCGCGTGCCGGCGCGCATCGCCTCCCGCTGCTCGGCCTCCGTCTCGAAGACCCGGATCGCCACGCTGTCCGTCTCGTCCGCGAGCGCCGGGTAGACCGTCACCTCGTAGCCGCCGCGGACCTGCTTGACGGAGCGCTGCAACGTCCCGAAGTCGTTGGTCGTGATGCCCCGACGCTCGATGTCGCCGGCGGCCCGGGAGATGGTGGCCTGCACCTTCGGCGCGAGCGAGGCGCGCAGCACGTCGAGGTCGCGACCCTCCCCCACGACCTGGCCGTCCTCGCCGACCACGCGGAAGTTCATCCGCAGGTGGTCCGGGACCTGGCCGGGGCGCCACGCGTCGCGGGGAACGACGGTCCCGGTGAGCCGGCGCAGCTCGTCGCCGACCGCGTCGCTGAGCGCGCCCCGGCGGGCGGGGATGCGGCCCAGCACGGCCTCGGCCCAGTCCGGCACCGGCACGAAGCTCGTGCGCAGCTGTTTCGGCAGCGCGCGGATCAGGGCGACGATGATGTCCTTGCGCAGCCCCGGCACGTTCCAGCCGAAGTCGTCGGCGTCGAGCTTGTTGAGCAGCGGCAGCGGCACCTGCACGGTGACGCCGTCGGCCTGCTTGCCCGGCTCGAACTGGTAGCTCAGCGGCAGCCGCACCCCGCCGGCCAGCCACGCGTCCGGGTAGGCGCCCGGGTCCACCCCGTCGCGGCCGGTGTTGACCAGCATCTCGCGGGTGAAGGTGAGCAGCTTCGGGTCGGCGTGCCGGGCCTTCTTCCACCAGGCGTCGAAGTGCCGGGCGGAGACCACGTCCGCGGGGATGCGGGCGTCGTAGAGCGCGAACACGGTCTCGTCGTCGACCTTGATGTCGCGGCGCCGGGCCCTGTTCTCGATCTCCTCGATGCGCTCGAGCAGCTTGGCGTTCTCGGCGAAGAACGGATGGTGGGTGTCCCAGTCGCCCTCGACCAGCGCGTGCCGGATGAACAGCTCACGCGACGCGACCGGGTCGACCCGGGCATAGCCGACCTTGCGGCGCGGGACGATCGGCAGGCCGTAGAGCGTGACCTTCTCGTACGCCATGACGGCGCCCTGCTTCTTCTCCCAGTGCGGCTCGCTGTAGGAGCGCTTGACCAGGTGCGGCGCGAGCTTCTCGGCCCACTCGGGCTCGATCCGGGCGTTGACCCGGCCCCAGAGCCGGGAGGTCTCGACCAGCTCGGCGGACATGACCCAGCGCGGCTGCTTCTTGAACAGCGCCGACCCCGGGAAGATCGCGAACTTCGCCCCGCGGGCGCCCAGGTACTCCCGCTTGTCGGTGTCCTTGAGCCCGATGTGACTGAGCAGGCCGGACAGCAGCGCGGTGTGCAGCCGCTGCGCCTCCGGCACGCCCTCGGCGTCCTCGGTGACGGTCAGCTCCAGCTGCCGCGTCGCCACCTGGCGCAGCTGGGCATAGAGATCCTGCCATTCGCGTACGCGCAGATAGTTGAGGAACTCCGTGCGGCACATCCGCCGGAACTGGTTGCCGGACAGCTCGCGCTGCTTGTCGCGCAGATGCCGCCACAGATTGAGGTACGAGAAGAAGTCCGACTCCTTGTCGACGAACCGGCTGTGCTTCTCGTCCGCCTGCTGTTGCTTGTCGACCGGACGCTCGCGCGGGTCCTGGATCGACAGCGCGGCGGCGATGACCATGACCTCGGCCACGCAGTCCTGCTCGCCGCCCTCGATGACCATGCGCGCGAGCCGCGGGTCGACGGGCAGCTGCGCGAGGCGCCGGCCCATCGGGGTGAGCTTGGCCCGATCGAGGGCGCCGAGCTCCTCGAGCAGCTTGACGCCGTCGGTGACGTTGCGCCGGTCCGGCGGGTCGATGAACGGGAACTTCGTGAGGTCGCCCAGCCCCAGGTTGGTCATCTGCAGGATGACGGAGGCCAGGTTGGTGCGCAGGATCTCCGGCTCGGTGAACTCGGGGCGGCCCTCGAAGTCCTCCTCCGAGTAGAGCCGGATGCAGATGCCGTCGCTGGTGCGGCCGCAGCGGCCCTTGCGCTGGTTGGCGCTGGCCTGCGACACCGGCTCGATCGGCAGCCGCTGCACCTTGAGCCGGTTGCTGTAGCGGCTGATCCGGGCGGTGCCGGGGTCGATGACATAGCGGATGCCGGGGACGGTCAGCGACGTCTCGGCGACGTTGGTGGCCAGGACCACCCGGCGGCCGGTGTGCCGTTCGAAGACCTTGTGCTGCTCGGCGGCGGACAGCCGGCCGTAGAGCGGGACGATCTCGGTGTTGCGCAGGTTGCGCTTGCTCAGGGCGTCGTCGGTGTCGCGGATCTCGCGCTCGCCGCTGAGGAAGACGAGGATGTCGCCGTCGGACTCGCGGCCCAGCTCGTCGACCGCCTCGGCGATGCCGTCGACCAGGTCGACCGGCTCCTCCCGTTCTTCTTCCTCAGTTACCAATGGCCGATATCGGACTTCTACCGGATAAGTCCGGCCCGACACCTCGATCACGGGGGCCGGCTTGCCGGCGGCGTCGGCGAAGTGCTCGGCGAAGCGCTGCGTCTCGATCGTCGCCGACGTGATGATCAGCTTGAGGTCGGGGCGCTGCGGCAGCAGCTGCTTCAGGTAGCCGAGGATGAAGTCGATGTTGAGGCTGCGCTCGTGCGCCTCGTCGATGATCAGCGTGTCGTATCGGGTCAGCCGCCGGTCGTGCTGGATCTCGGCGAGCAGGATGCCGTCCGTCATCACCTTGATCATGGTCTCGTCGGAGACCTGGTCGGTGAAGCGCACCTTGTAGCCCACGGTCGAGCCCAGCGGCCGGTCGAGCTCCTCGGCGATGCGCTCGGCGACCGTGCGGGCGGCGATCCTGCGCGGCTGGGTGTGCCCGATCTGCCCGCGCAGGCCCCGGCCCAGCTCGACGCACATCTTCGGGATCTGGGTGGTCTTGCCGGAGCCGGTCTCGCCCGCCACGATCACGACCTGGTGGTCGCGGATCGCGGCGAGGATGTCGTCGCGGCGGGCGCTGACCGGCAGCGACTCGGGATAGGTGACCGCCGGCACGGACGCCGCGACCGCCGCCAAGCGCGCCTCGGCGGCGGCGACCGCCTCGGTGATCTCGGCGATCGCCGCGGCCTTCCGGGCCTCGTCGCGGATCTTGCGGGTGCCTTCGAGGCGCCGCCCGAGGCGGTGCTCGTCGCGCGGGAGAAGGTCGGACATCCTGCGGCGGAGGGCGGCAAGATCGGCACTGACGGGAGCTACAGACATGGCGCGTCAACAATAGGCACTCGCGGGGCGATGTGCCGCGTGATTATCGTCCCGCCAACGCGTCGATGCGGGCCATCTCGTCGCCGGTGAGTTCGAAGCCGTCGATCGCGAAGTTGCTCCGGATGCGCTCGGGCGTCGTGCTCTTCGGGATGACGACGATGCCGTGCTGCACGTGCCAGCGCAGCACCACCCGGGCGGCGTCGACGAAGTGCGCCTCGGCGATGCCGGTGAGGACCGGGTCGTGCAGGTTCGTCGTCTTGAACGGCGAGTAGCCCTCCACGACGATGCCGCGCTTGCGGTGCTGGGCGACCAGCTCGGCGTCCCAGAGCTTCGGGCCCCAGCGCACCTGGTTGACCTGCGGCGCGATCCCGGTCGCGTCGATCAGCTCGTCGAGCTCGGCGACGTCGTAGTTGCTGACGCCGACCGAGCGGGCCCGGCCCTCGTCGCGGGCGGCCAGGAACTCGCGCCAGGTGGGCACGGACTTGCCGCTGCGCGGCGGCCAGTGGATGAGCCACAGGTCCACGGCGTCGAGGCCGAGCGCCCGCAGGCTGTCGTCGAGGGTCCGGCGCTCCTGCCCGGCCCGCTCGGGCGGCAGCTTGGTGGTGACGAAGATCTCGTCGCGCGGCACCCCGCTGTCGGCGAGCGCGCGGCCCACCTCGGCCTCGTTGCCGTACATGGTGGCGGTGTCGATGTGGCGATAACCCGCCGCGAGCGCGGCCAGCACCGACTCGTACGCGGCGTCGCCGCGGATCTGCCAGGTGCCGAAGCCGAGCAGCGGCATCTCCCGGCCGTTGCCGAGAGGCACTGAGGGAACAGTCATGTCCCCTCTCTACCCCGTTTCCTCCCCGCCCCTGACGTCTTTATCGGAGGGACACCGTCGTCACCCAGGAGAGGCCGCCCATGATCGTCGTTGCCGAGGACCACGAGGACATCCTGTTCGTGCTGCGGCGCGCGCTGGAACGGGCCGGCCACCAGGTGGTCGCCACGACCGACGGGGCCGCCGCGCTGGAGGCGGTCCGCGAGCATCGTCCCGACGTCGTGGTCACCGACATCGACATGCCGCGGATGACGGGGCTGGACCTGTGCCGGGCCATCCGCGCCGACGCCGAGCTGCGGCACATCCCGGTCGTGCTGGCCAGCGGGTCGATGCTGCCCGGCGACACCCGGGCCGAGGAGGTGGGTGCCAGCGCGACGCTGCTCAAGCCGTTCCTGCCGGCCCAGCTTCTCGCGCTGGTGTCGTCGCTGCTGCCGGCCCGTCCGGCCTGATCACCGTGCCCTCGATGGCCTTGCGCTCGGCGAGGGCCCGGTCCAGCGCCGCCGACGGGGCCCGCGGGCTCGCCAGGGGCAGCGTGAAGTGGAAGCGCGTCCCGCCGCCGGGGTTGTCGGCCACGCCGATCGTGCCGCCGTGCCGTTCCACGATGCGGCGGCAGATGGCCAGGCCCAGGCCCGTGCCGGCGTATCCGGCGGCGGACTGGGCCCGGTGGAACGACTCGAAGACGGCGGGCTTGTCCTCGTCGGGGATGCCGATGCCGCGGTCGGCCACCTCGATCCGGGCCCAGCCCGGCTGCGCCTCGCCGCAGGTGACGTCGACCCGGGCGGCCCGGCCCCGCTGGACGTACTTGACGGCGTTGCCGATCAGGTTGTCCAGCACGTGCCGGAGCATGGCCGCGTCCGCGACCACGGCGGGCAGCGGGCCCACGTAGAAGTCGGGTGCCGCCGAGCCGGGGCGCAGGTGCTCCGTACGCTGCTGGATGATGTCCGTCACCAGCGGCGCGAGCGGCACGGTGTCCAGCTTGAGCGGGGCGTCCTTGGCCGTCGTGTAGGCGAGCAGCGTGTCGATGAGCGCCGACATCCGGTCCACCGCGTTGGCGATCCGGTCGAGCGCCGCGCGCGCCTCGAAGACCTCGGGGCCCTCGGGGGCGTCGGCCAGCTCGTCGGCGGCCGTCTCGCAGTGCCCGCGGATCACGGCGAGCGGGGCCTTGAGGTCGTGGGCGACGACCCCGGCGAAGACGGCGAGATCGGTCTCGTACCGCCGCAGCGCGGTGATGTCGTGGAAGACCGCGACCGCGCCGTGCTGCCCGGCGCTCGGGTCGAGCGGGCGCCCGTCCACGCTGACCAGGATGCCGTCGGGGCGCTGCTCGTTGCGGATGAGGATCTCGACGCCGTCCGAGGCCTCGCCGCGCAGCCCGCGCATCAGCGGCAGCTCGTCGACGGGGAACGGCGTGCGCCCGTCCGGCCGGAACAGCCCGTAGTGCGCCTGCCAGCCGTGCGGTCCCGCGACGTCGTCGGTGACGCCGAGCAGCGCCTTGGCCGCCGGGTTGTGCAGCAGGAACTCGCCGCGCTCGTCGACCACCCCGACGCCGTCGCCGATGCTGGTCATGACCGCGGCGAGCAGCCCGGCCTGGCGGCGGCTCTCGGCCTCGGCCTCGCGCAGCTCGGCGGTGGCCACGAGCACCTGCTCGCGGGCCCGGGCGCGGCCGGTCGCCAGGATCCACACCAGCAGGGCCAGCATCAGGGTGATCAGCGGGCCGGCCAGCAGCACGGTCGCCGGGGTGGCGGTGCGCGCGCCGGGCAGCACGCCCGAGTCCGCGCCGGTCACCAGCGTCCACTGCTGGTCGGCGACGGGGAAGGTGGCGCGGCGGGTGAGGTCGCGGCGGCCCCGGGCGTCGTACGCGGCGACCTGCACCTGGCGGCGGTCGCCGTCCTCGGCGTAGAGCTCCCCGTCGAGCACTCCCTGCCCGGCCTGGTCCAGCACGCCGCCGAGGAAGTCCTGCCCGTGCAGCCCGAGCGCCAGCCAGCCCAGGAAGGCGCCGGACGCGGAGACCGGCGCCACGAAGAGGAACGACAGCTGCTGCCGGGCCACCGGGAGCTGCCGGTCGCGCAGCAGCACGTACGCGTCGGAGACGGCCGGCTGCCCGGTGCGGCGCGCCGTGACCAGGGCGGCGGTCCCCTCCTTGGACGGGGCGACGTCGAGGCCGGTGAGCGCCGCCTGGGGGCCGTCGAGGCTGCGCTGGAAGACGGAGAAGTAGTGCTGGGTGCCCGTACCCTGCGGATTGAGCACCAGGTCGGGGGCGCCGCGCTCGCGCCACAGGCGCTGGGTCGCGGCCACCTGCGAGGTGTCGGCGGGCACCACGAAGGCGACCGAGGTGGCGCCGGGCAGGCGGGCCCGGTCCAGCGGCGCGGTGGCGGCGGCGAAGTCCGTGGCGGTCAGCCGGGCGTTGGTGCCCAGGCCCGCGGCGACGGCCTGCATGAGGTCCCGGTAGCGGCTCGTCTCGGTGATCACGGCGTTGCGGGCGACGGCCGTGCGCTGGTCCATGACCCGCGCGGCGTCGGCCCGCTGGTCCTCGCGCAGGGCCCCGACGGCGAGCAGGGTGGCGGTGAGGCCGATGACGACCACGTTCGCGGCGAGCAGCGGACCGACGTAGCGTCCCTGCCACGCGCTGACCGCCTCACTGCCCCTCACCAATGCGAGCATATTACGCAAAACGCCCCCGTCGGCCCGGTTCGGCCGACGAGGGCGGTTGCTCACTTCCAGGTGTCGTACTGGTACAGGTTCCAGGTCGCCATCAGGCCGGTGACCTTGGTGTAGTAGTTGGGGTCGGTGGCGTAGCCGGCCTTCCAGACCTTCCATATGAACTTGTTCGCGTCCTTGGTGTAGGTGAAGGCGCCGGCGTACCGCGGGTTGACGCGCAGGAAGTTGCCGTGGTCCCGGAAGGAGTGCGCCATGGTCGCGTACGTGCGGAAGGCGTCCGCCATCGCGTAACAGGTGCCGGCCTTGGTGCACTCGGTGGTGTTGTAGACGTGGCAGCCGTTGGCCAGCTTGCCGTACGAGCTGCCCTGGCACTTGATGCCGAAGTAGTTCTTGTCGACGGTCGACAGGCCGCTGCGGCCCCAGCCCGACTCGAGGATGGCCTGGGCGATCGTCACCGAGGCGGGCACGCCGTACTCGCGCCAGCCGCGCTGGGCGCCGGGCACCGCGGCCTTGATGAACTGCTCGGGCGTCAGGGTCACCGCGGGCGTGGTGGGCATCGTCGCGCCGGGGCAGGGCTTGAGGGTGCCGGAGTACATGTACGCGTGCGAGATGTACGTGCCGACCGACGTCCTGTCCCACTGGGTCGTGGTGCGGACGGTGCCGGCGACCGACGCGCCGGTGACCGCGCAGACGAGGTTGATCTTGCGGCCGGAGTTGACCGACGCCATGACCGCGCCCTGGGTGGACGGGGCCGAGCGCAGGTTGACCTTGCCGTCGAAGCTCTTCACCGTGCCGACCACGAACCGGCGGGCGGCCTGGGCCTTCGCCTTCTGCGGCACCGCGGCGGCCGAGGGCGCGGGGCACGCCGGGATCTTGCGGGTGGTGGAGACGTACGCGTGGGAGATGTAGCGGCCGGCGGCGAGCCGGTCCCAGGCGGTGGTCGTGCGCACCGAGCCGCGGACCTTCTGACCCTCGACCTGGCAGAGCACGGTGACCTGGCGGCCGCCGCGCAGGCTGTCCACCGCCTCGGCGTCGAGCGCCGGGGCGCTGCGGACCTGCAGCGTGCTGGTGACCTCGACGGTCGCGGTCACCCCGGCGGCGGCGCTGGCCGCCTGCGGTGCCACGCCCAGCCCGGCGCCGAGCGCGGCGACGAGCAGCGGCCCGGTCACGATCCGTCGGGCGAAGTACGACATGTAGGAATCCCCCTGGTTGCGGCGTCGGCATCCGTGCTTCGGCTCACCACGAAGGTCGGATCCGGCCGTTGCCGCCCCGGGGAGCGCCCGGGTGCAGTCAGGTTGTGCCACAGAGCCTGTCCCGCCGATCACGGCGTCGCCGAGCCGACGGTCCAGGTTTCGCGTCGCAAGTGGGGCGGGCGGTCCGATACCGGGTTTGTATCGGGCCGCCCGCACCGCGCAGCGAGGCGGAAGCTGGACCCGGCGCAGGCCGTCGGGATCGGCGGGACAGGCTCTACTATGCGCAGGCTTGAGAAGTGTGCTAGTTGGGCATAGGTGTGCCCGCCGACGTGACGACGCAGGAGGAACCGGCCCGATGACGGCAGTGGCAGAGCGCCCCGACACCGCCCCCGCCGCCCCGCGCGGCGGCCGCGGCATCACCCATGTCCTGGTCCACGCCCTCGTGGCCCTGGTGTCGGCGGCGGGCGTGGCCGCCGTCTACTGGATCTGCGTGCGCCACCCGCTCGGGCAGGTGGTCGACAGCATGGTCATGAACGGCGCCGACCTCGACCACCCCCGGGTCACCTCGGTGCTGCGCCGGGCCCTCAACGGCACCACCCTGGTCAGCCTCGTCGCCGTGTGCCTGGCCGCCGCCACCATCGGCGTCATGCGCCGCCGCAAGGACCTGGCCGCCGCCGCCGCGCTGCTGGTCCTCGGCGCCAACGCCACCAGCCAGCTGCTCAAGAGCCGGCTCACCCGGCCCGACCTCGACGGCTTCGACATGCCGAACTCGTTCCCCAGCGGGCACACCACCGCGGCGGCCTCCGTGGCGTTCGCGCTGATCCTGGTGCTGCCGTTTGCGATCCGCGGCACCGTGGCGCTGGCCGGGGCGGCGTACGTGCTGATCATCGCCGTCGCCACGATCTGGGCGGGCTGGCACCGCCCGAGCGACACCATCGCCGGCCTGTTGGTGGTCCTGGCGTGGGGCGCCCTCGCCTCGGCGCTGGTCCGCGCGGGCCGGGTGCGCATCGCCGGCGTCAAGGCCCGCCCCAACCGCTACGTCATGCTGCTCTTCGCCGTCGCCGGCGGGATCAGCGGCGTGCTCGCCCTGCTCGGCCTGGGCGCGATCGCCTCCGCCGACCGGGTGGGCCGCATCGTCGACTACTCCGGTCGCTTCGCCTTCGCGGCGGGTGCCTTCGCGGTGGCCGCCGCGGTCGCCGTCACCTTCACCGTCTGGGTCCGCCTCGCAGCGGGCGACCGATCGACCTCCCCGGAGGGCGAGCCGGTCCCGGCCTCCGCCCACTCCGGGGGAATCTGAAACCGGAGGCAACCATGACCACCCCCGACCCCGCGGTCCCGCCCGGCCCGGCCGGCGTCCCGGCCACCCCGCCCGCCACCACCGACGTCTTCCCGGCCGCCACGGTCGCGGTCGGCACCTACCCGGACTACGCCACCGCGCAGCAGGCGGTCGACCACCTGTCGGACAACAAGTTCCCGGTCGAGCGCAGCGCCATCATCGGCACCGACCTGCGCCTGGTCGAGAACGTCCTGGGCCGCTTCACCACCGGCCGCGCCGCCCTCGCCGGCGCCGCGAGCGGGGCCTGGTTCGGCCTGTTCATCGGGCTCTTCTTCGGCCTCTTCAGCGACTCCAACTGGACCGGCGTCATCCTGCTGGGCCTGGCCATCGGCGCCGTCTGGGGCGCGGTCTTCGGCGCGATCGCCCAGGCCATGACGGGCGGCCGCCGCGACTTCACGTCGCGCAGCTCGCTGCAGGCCTCCCAGTACGCCGTCGTGGTCGACGCCGAGGTCGCCGACCAGGCCCGGTCCCTGCTCACCAGCATCAACTGGCGGGCCAGCGGCGCTTCCTGAGCGGTCCGGCGCCCGGGCGGGTGACCACCCGGGACAGCCCGGCGGCCGCGGTCCGGGGCGGGACCACCCACCCGGCCGGGCGGTAGCCACGCGCACCCGGGGCTGCTTCTGGGCGGCCCCGGGTGCGCGTATTCATATCTTCAGGCGAGACGGGCCGGGAAGCCGCCGGTCGCGATCGGGCCCCAGCGGTCCACCGTGATGCGGATCAGGCTCTTGCCCTGGTCGCGCATGGCCTGGCGGTACTCGTCCCAGTCGGGGTGCTCGCCGGAGATCACCCGGAAGTACTCGACCAGCGGCTCGACCGAGTCGGGCAGGTCGACGACCTCGGCCGTGCCGTCCACCTGGACCCATGCCCCGCCGAAGTCGTCGGAGAGGACGCAGACGCTGACCTGCGGGTTGCGGCGGATGTTGAGGGCCTTGGCGCGCTCGGGGTAGGTCGAGATGACGATCCGGCCCTCGGCGTCGACGCCGCACGTGTTCGGCGACGCCTGCGGGCGGCCGTCACGCCGGGTGGTCATGAGGATCGCGTGGTGCCGGGGGCGGACGAAGTCCAGCAGCTCCGCGCGGCTGACCTGGGTGTTCGTGGCGATGGTGCGGGGCACTTATTCTCCCTGGGTGGCGGCGTCGACCTGGATGGCGCCGGGGTGGCCGTGGGCCTGCTCGGCGGTGACGGCGGCGCCCACGATGCCGGCGTTGTTGAGCAGCGTGGCCGTGACGATCGGGGTGCGGACCTCGACGTGCGGCAGCCACTTCTCGGCCTTCTTGCTGACCCCGCCGCCGACGATGAAGAGCCGCGGCGACAGCAGCATCTCGACGTGCCGCAGATAGTCCTGCACGCGGCCGGCCCACTTCTCCCAGCCGAGGTCCTCGTGCTCGCGGGCCCGGTCGGAGGCGCGCAGCTCGGCGTCCTTGCCGTCCAGCTCCAGGTGGCCGAACTCGGTGTTGGGGATCAGCGTCCCGTCCAGGAACAGCGCGCTGCCGATGCCCGTGCCGAAGGTCAGCATCATGACCAGCCCGTGCGTGTCGTGCCCGCCGAACGCGATCTCGGCGACCCCGGCCGCGTCGGCGTCGTTGAGGACCGAGACCGGCTTGCCGAGCCGCTCGGTGAAGAGCCGGGCGGCGGGCGCTTCGAGCCACGACTTGTCGACGTTGGCGGCGGTGCGGGTCACGCCGTCGACCACGACGCCCGGGAAGGTCACGCCGACGCGGTCGAAGCCGTCGAACTGCGCGGCCACCTCGGCGACCGCTTCGACCACGCTGCTGACGTCGGACGGCTGGGGGGTGGGCACCCGTACGCGCTCGGCGAGCAGCTCGCCCCGCGTGGTGTCCACCGGCGCGCCCTTCACGCCGGACCCGCCGATGTCGATGCCGAGGATGGCCATTCCTGAACTCCGTCTCCGGTGTGTTTCCGCTCTGTGTACCCAAGCACACCGGTTCATGAATCCCTTCCGACGGGGGATTGCGGGTGCGATATGCCGGTTACGCCGGGTGTTGCGGGACCGGACTCATACTTTCGGCTGGTCACGACTCCGCCGAGCGGTTAGCGTGGGGAGAGTTCCGCCGCGCGCGGGCACGGCTCTCTGCCCGCTGATGGAGGACCACTGCCATGTCCGCACCCGCCGCTGACCTCCTGGTCACGCTCGCCGCGACCGCCCCGGACGACCGCAGCCGCC
>NZ_JAUQWH010000092.1 GCF_030757795.1 Actinoplanes oryzae | reverse complement strand
CGATACGCCGGCGGGTTCAGGGCGCAGGTCACCGTGGCGGCGTTCGTACCGTCGAGAAAGCCGGACAGATCCCGCAGCGTGACCCAGCGCCCGGCCCGGGGACGCGGGGTGACGGTGCCGTGCCCGGGGTCCGCGGGGCCCGACGCGACCGGCAGGCCCGCGGCTCGCCAGGCGGCCAGGCCGCCGTCGAGAACCCGCGCGGGCACGCCGATCCAGTCCAGCAGCCACCACAGGCGAGCCGCCCACAGCCCGCCGGCCCGGTCGTAGACGACCACCGGGGTGCCGTCCGAGACGCCGAGCCCGCCCAGCGCGGCGGCCAGCCGCTCGGGCGACGGGTGCGCGAAGTGGTGGCCGGCGTCCGGGTCGCTCAGCTCGTGCAGCAGGTCGGCGTGCCGGGACCCCGGAAGGTGCTCGCGCTCCCAGCCCGCGTGGCCGGACGCCGCGGCGTGGTCACCGTCGAACCGGGGCGCGGCCAGCTCGACAGTCGCGTCCAGGACGGTCACGTCCGGCAGCGCTGCCAGCTCGGCGGCCCGGATCAGGGGCGAGGTCATCGCACGGCCCGGTCGTGGCCCGGCCACACGGCGTCGCGCCAGTCGAAGCCGGCGGGCAGGATGGCGTTCGCGGCCAGCCACTCGGTGTAGGGCTGCATCAGCTCGGGCCGCACCTCGCCCCAGCGGCCGTCGTGCCACCAGGTCGGCGCGATCAGGCCGAGGGAGCGCGCCAGCAGAGCCCGCGGGAAGTACGGGATCACCCGGTCCAGCACGGCGAGGGTGCCGGCCGGGTCGTCGGTGGCGGCCCGGTAACCGCGCTCGGTGACGTCGAGGAACGTCCGGATCAGATCGTCGCGGCCGGCCAGTGCGGGCCCGGTGCCGAGCAGGTAGCTGTGATAGGGCGGCGCACCGATCTCGTCGACCGGCCACACCACGTGCTCCTCGCCGGGCAGCTGGGCGAAGAGCGCGTCCCACGCCCAGTAGCCGCCGAACGTGGCGTCGACCTGGCCGGCGGCGATGTCGTCGGCGCTCAGCTCGCGGTGCCCGCTGTCGACGAGGAGCACCGCGTCCGGGTCGCCGCCGTCCGCGGCCACCAGGTGCCGGACCATGGCGACGCCGCGCGGGGTGGGGTTGAGGGCGAGCCGGCGCCCGGCCAGGTCCCGGGGGCGGGTGATGCCGCGCCCGGCGACGGTCTGGACGGTCTCCAGGCCCCGGTGGTTGACGGCGGCGACGGCCCGCAGCGGCTCGCCGGCGGCCCGGCGCACGAGCAGCCGGTTGGTCGGGAAGACGCCGAGGTGGGCCTCGCCTCGGCGCAGGTGTTCCAGCGTGTCGCCGCGCAGGGCGTCGAAGACGCTGAGCTCGACGTCCAGGCCGGCGTCGCGGTACCAGCCGTTCGCGCTGGCGACGTACAGGCCGGCGGCGTTGGTCCAGGGGTGGAAGTACTCCAGCATCACGCGGACGTGGGTGAGGGTCATGGGGTTCTCGCAGTCAGGCTGTCGGTGAGCCGGCGTCGCAGGCGCACGAAGGCGGGGTCGTCGACGACCTCGGGGCGGCGCGGGCGGGCGAAGGGCACCTCGACGCGGTCCAGCACGGTGGCCGGGCGGGAGGTGAAGACGTACACGGTGTCGGCGAGGAGCAGCGCCTCCTCGATGTTGTGGGTGACGAAGAGGACCGCCCGCCTGTTCTGCTCCCAGATGTCGAGCAGCCAGCGGTGCATCTCGGCGCGCAGCATCGCGTCGAGGGCGCTGAACGGCTCGTCGAGGCAGAGCAGCGGGTGCTCGGCGAGCAGGGCCCGCAGGAACGCGACCCGCTGCTGCATGCCGCCGGAGAGCTCGTACGGATAGGAGCGGGCGAAGCCGTCCAGCCCGACCTTGGCGAGCCACTCCCGCGCGAGCGCCCGGGACCGGCCGGCGCCGCTGATCTCGCGGGCCACGAGCACGTTGTCCTCGATCGTGCGCCACGGCAGCAGCGCCGGCGCCTGCGGCATGTAGCCGATCAGCCCGCGCCGTACCGGCTCGCCGCCCACCGTGATGCCGCCGGCGGACGGGGTGAGCAGGCCGCCGATGAGGTGGAACAGCGTGCTCTTGCCGCTGCCGGAGGGCCCGACGATCGCGGCGAATTCCCCCGCCTCCACGCGCAGCGAGATGTCGTCGAGGACCCGGAGCTCCCCGTACGCGTGGGAGAGCCCCGTCACCTCCAGGGCCGGCTCAGTCACTGGTCTTCCTCTCCGGGGCGCGGCCCTTGACGGTCACCTTCTCCAGCAGCAGCACGAGGCCGAAGACGAGCAGCGCGAGCAGCACGACGATCGCGATGGCCACGAAGAGCCGGTCGGCGCGGAACGCGGACTTCTGCACGAGCATGTAGCGCCCGATCCCGGTCTCGCTGCCCATCCACTCCGAGACGATGGCGCCGAAGACGCTGTACGTGGCCGCGATCTTGAGCCCCGAGAACAGCGACGGCAGCGCGCCCGGCCACTGCAGCATCGTGAACAGCTGCCGCCGGTCCGCCCCGCTCATCAGCAGGAAGTCGGCGATCAGCGGGTCGCTGCGGCGCAGCCCGTCGAGCGTGGCCACCGCGACGGGGAAGAAGCACACCAGGACGATCACCACGAGCTTCGGTGCCAGCCCGAAGCCGAGCCACACCACCAGCAGCGGGGCGATCGCGATGGTCGGGATGTTCTGGCTGACCACCAGCAGCGGGTAGACCGCGGCGCGCAGCAGCGGCACCAGGTGCAGCACGACGGCCGTGACGATGCCGGTCGCCACGCCCGCGGCGAGCCCGAGCACGGTCAGCCAGGTGGTCGCCCAGGCGTTGGTCAGCAGCACGTCCCGCTGGTCGGCTGCGGCGTCCACGATGTCCGCCGGGCTCGGCAACAACCAGGAGTCGACCCCGGAGATCGAGGTGTACGCCTGCCAGGCCGCCAGGATCGCGACGACCGCGACGACCGGGGCGATGCGGCGCGTCACGCCTTCGGGAGGAAGTCGTTGGAGTACGCCTTCGACGCGTCGACCTCGGTGGAGATGACCTTCTGGTCGTAGAGCCACTTCGAGAAGCCGGTCCAGATCTCCGGCTTCTGCTCGCCCCAGCGCGCCGCGTCGTCCTGGTAGCGCGGGCTGAGCCACTCCTGACTCTTCTGCACCAGGTCGGCGTCGAGGTCCGGGGCGGCCTTCAGCAGGATGCCGGCGGACTCGGCCGGGTTCTTCGCCGCGTACGTGTACCCCTCCGACGCCGCGGCCACGAACGACCTCACCAGCTCCGGGTCGCCGCTGATCCGCTTCTCGTTGGTGATCAGGATCGGGGTGTAGAAGTCCAGCTCGGGCGCGTAGTCCTTGACGTACTGGATGTTCACGGGCTGGTCGAGCAGCTCGGCCTTGACGCCGTCCCAGCCGTAGTAGATCCACTCGAAGTCGATGCCCTTCTTCGTGGCGGCGAAGAAGTCGGCGTCGCCCACGTTGACGCTCCTGATCGTGGCCGGGTCGCCGCCGTCGGCCTTGACGATGGTCTTGAGCAGCGGCTCCTCGACCGGGCCGCCGTAGCCGCCGTAGGTCTTGCCGGCGTACTGGGCGGGCCGGGTCAGGTTGCGGTCCTTCGGCGACGCGAAGCCCGAGGTGTTGTGCTGGATCACCGCGGCCACGCTGACCAGCGGGGCGCCCTCGGCCCGGGCCTGGGTCAGGGCCTCCTGCGCGCTCACGGCGAAGGGCACCTTGTCGGCGGCGACGAGCGCGGACGCGTCGGCGTCACCGGGCTGCACGAGCTCGACCTCGAGCCCGTGCGCCCGGAAGAAGCCCTTGCTCTGGGCCACGTACAGGCCGGTGTGGTTGGTGTTGGGGGTCCAGTCGAGGGCGACCTGGATCTTCGTCAGGCCGCCGGCCGCCGCGTCCCCGTCATCGTCGCCGCCGCAGGCCGCCGTGGCGAGCACGACGGCGGATGCCACGAACGCGGCCAGGGTGCGGCGCCGGGTGAGGGGGGTGTGCATGAAAGGTCTCCCGAAGTGTGGTCACGCGGCCGTTGATCATGGCCGCCACCAGGAGAACCTAGGGATGCATCAGCCCCGGGACCACACTTGTCCCACATATCAGACCGACTTAATAGGTATTACGCCGTCCACGGGGAGGACAGGGGCGTCGACCTCCACCGTTTCGGGGTATTTCAGGCCCGTACCCGTGTTGAGGATCACCACCCGCTCGCCCGCGCCGATCCACCCCGCCTGGCGCAGGTCGCGCGCCGCCGCCAGGCACGCCGCCCCCTCCGGGCAGATGAAGGTGCCCTCGTCCGCGGCCACCCGGCGCTGCTCGGCCAGCAGGTCGGCGTCGCTGACCGCGACCGCCGTGCCGGACGTCTCCCGCACCGCGCGCAGCACGAGGAAGTCGCCGAGCGCCTTGGGCACCGTGATCCCGAAGGCCACGGTCCGCGCGTCCGGGAACGGCTCGCTCACCTCGGCCCCCTCCCGGAACGCCTTGACGATCGGCGCGCACCCCTCGGCCTGCACGGCGACCAGCCGCGGCAGCCGGTCGCCGATCCAGCCCAGGTCCCGCAGCTCCAGCAGCGCCTTCCAGATGCCGATCAGCCCGACGCCGCCGCCGGCCGGATAGAGGATGACGTCCGGCATCTCCCAGCCCAGCTGCTCGGCGATCTCGTACCCCATCGTCTTCTTGCCCTCGAGCCGGTAGGGCTCCTTGAGCGTCGACACCTCCTGCCAGCCCGGCCGCTGCTTCACCGCCGCCGCCACCAGCCGCCCGGCGTCCCCGATCAGCCCGTCCACCAGGTAGAGCTCCCCGCCGGCCACGGCGACCTCCTTGCGGGTGATCTCCGGCGCGGCGACGGGCATCGCGATCAGGCTCGGCAGCCCGGCCCGCGCCGCGTAGAGCGCCCACGCCGCCCCCGCGTTCCCGTTGGTCGGCATGGCCACCCCGGCGACACCCAGCTCCACGGCGCGCGACACCCCCGCCGCGGCCCCGCGCGCCTTGAACGTGCCGGTCGGCACCAGGCCCTCGTCCTTCAGCAGCAGATCCGGTACGCCGATCCGGGCCCCGTAGCGGGGCAACGGCACCAGCGGCGTCATGACCTCCCCGAGCGAGACGACCGCGTCCGGCGAGGACACGGGCAGCATCTCGTGATAGCGCCACATTGACGCCGGCCGTCCCGCGAGCGCCTCCTTGGTGAACGTCTTCGCCGCCAGCTCCAAGTCGTAGCGGGCGAGCAACGGCACCCCGGCGGCGCTCACCCCCTGCACCCGATCGGCGTCGTAGCGCTCGCCGGTCCGCGAGCATTCCAGATGACTGAGGGCGGAGTACGTCATGATCGCCACCCTACGTCTCCCGTAGGAGAGGATCCGCCGACGGCGCGGTCAGAGGGACTTGAGGACCCGGACGCGGTCGGCGATGGCGCGCCGGGCGAGGTCGGACTTGAAGGCGATCGAGTCGAACTCGTGCGGGGCGCCGGGGTGGAGGTGGAACTCGACCGGGACGCCGGCCCGGCTCAGCTTGGCGGCGTACGCGAGGTCCTCGTCGCGGAACACGTCGAGCTGGCCGACCTCGATGTAGGCCGGGGGGAGGTCCGTGGCGTCCTCGAGGCGGGCCGGGGCGGCGGTGGCCGGGACGCCGGGTCCGCCCGCCGCGTCGCCGAGAAGGGCCGGCCAGGCGGTGCGGCTGTCGTCGTACGACCAGAGGAGGTACGGCTCGATGTGCGGGTCGGGGGTGGCGACGCGGTCGTCGAGCATCGGCATGAGCAGCAGCTGGTGGGCGATGGCGGGGCCGCCGCGGTCGCGGGCCAGGATGGCCAGGGCCGCTGCCATGCCGCCGCCGGCGCTGTCGCCCAGCACCGCGATGCGGGCGCGGTCGAGGCCCCACTCGGGGGCCCGGTCGTGCAGCCAGGCCAGGGCGGCGTACGCGTCCTCGAGCGGCGTCGGGAACGGGAACTCGGGCGCGCGGCGGTACTCCACCGACAGCATCGGCACGCCGGAGGCCGACACGTAACGAGCGACCGGGCCGTCGAACAGGTCGATGTGGCCGAAGATGTAGCCGCCGCCGTGGAAGAAGAGCGCGGCCGGCCCGGGTGTCGCGCCGTCCTTGGCGTACCAGCGCACCTTGATGTGCTCGCCGTCGGCGGTGGTGACGATGTGGTCGGTGAGGGTGACGTCGGCGGGCATGGGCTGGGCGGCGCTCGCGGCACCGATGATCGGTTCCCATACGGCACGCCGGCCGGCGATGTCGCCCGCCGCCGGGGGTGTGAACCCGGCCATCGGGGCCAGCGCCTCGGCGATCTGGGGGTCGAGGGAGAGAGACATGGGAGCTCCTCAGGCCGCGGCGACGAGGACGACGGTCTTGCCCGGGCCGGCCTCGGCGTGCACCGCGGGCAGGCCGGCCAGCGGCACCCGGCGGGCGACCTCGACGCGCAGCTCGCCGGTGCTGACGCGGGCGGCCAGGTCGGCGAGCTGGTCGGCGTCGCTGCGGACGAACAGGTCGATGCCGCGTACGCCGCGCTTCTCGTCGGACGGTGCGGGCATCCACACAGTGGTGTTCACGAGGGCCCCGCCGTCGCGGATCAGCGGGACCAGCGCGGCCAGCTGCTCCGGGGTGACCGGCGCGAGGTTGACCACGAGGTCGACCGGCTCGCGCACCGCCGCGGTCACGTCGGTGGTGGTGTGGTCGATCACCTCGTCGGCCCCCGCGGCCTCGACGCCCGGGGCGCTGGCCGGGGAGGCCGTGGCGATCACGTGCGCACCCGCCTCCTTGGCCAGCTGGACGGCGTACCCGCCGACCGCGCCGCCCGCGCCGTTGATCAGCACCCGCTGGCCGGCGGTCAGCTTGCCGTGGTCGAACAGCGCCTGCCAGGCGGTCAGGCCCACCAGCGGGAGGGCCGCCGCGTCGGCGAGCGGGATGGTCCTGGGTGCCCCGGTCAGGATCTCGGCCGGCGCGATCACGTACTCCGCGGCCGCCCCGGTCCCCGTCATCGGCAGGAAGCCGATGACCTGGTCGCCGACCGCGATGTCGGTCACGCCCTCGCCGAGCGCGTCGACCGTGCCGGCGACGTCGAGGCCGGGGGTGTGGGGCAGCTCGACCGGGATCGGGCCCTGCATGAACCCCGCGCGGATGTTGCCGTCGACGCCGTTGAACGACGTCGCGGCGACGCGGATCCGGACCTGACCGGCGCCGGGGGCGGGCTGCTCGACGTCCTCGTAGCGCAGGACCTCGGGACCGCCGAACTCGTGGAAACGTACTGCCTTCATCGCTGGACCCGCTTTCGGAGTGGTTGCCGGTGACGCCACTCAACCTCGCAGGTTCCGGCGTGATCATCCTGGGCCGGTCTGGCCCACCCTCGTGATGGCCGGCTCCCCGGCGGCTTCGACGATCTCGGCGAGCCGGGCCGCGTCGGCCGAGCCCGGCGCCGCGGTGAGCATCAGCGCCGCCAGGTCGTCGCCCGGGATGGCGAGGAGGCTGCCGACGAGCGTGACAGCGGTGCCGTCCGGGTGGACGAAGTCGGCACTGCTCTCGTACGCCGCGACCGGTCGTGGCGTACGCCACAGGGTGTCGAACAGGCGGCTGCGGCTGCGCAACTCGTCCACCAGCGCGGCGAGCGACGCGTCGGCGGGGTAGCGCAACCGCGCGCTCCGCAGCTGAGCGACGAGGATCGCCTGATGGTCGGTGGCGTCGGCCGCGGACTGCTGGAAGGCGCTGAACGGCGTGCAGAAGGTCCGCCAGGCGATGTTCCACTCCCACGGCTCGCCGAGGGGCTCCCAGTGCCCGAGGGCCAGGAACGGGCCGTTGACGGCGACCAGGTTCATCGCCGCGTCGGAGACGAACATCGGGGTGTCCGTGAACCGTTCCAGCAGCCGCATCGCGCCCGGGCCGACCTCGTTCGGCACCTGACCGTCCGCGGCGGCATACCCGGCCAGCGCGGACAGCCGCTCGTAGTCGGCCCGCCCGGCCCGCAGCGCCCGGGCGATGGCCTTCACCACGCCGGCCGACGGGTGGCTGCGCCCCTGCTCCAACCGGCGTACGTAGTCGGCGGACATCCCGGCGAGCTCGCCGAGCTCCTCACGCCGCAGCCCCCGCACCCGCCGGCGACCGGCCGGCAGTCCGACACTCTCCGGGGCCGTGCTCTCCCGCAACTGGCGTACGGCGGCCCCGAACTCGTGACTCTCCACGGGCCCAGTGTGCCCGAGCAGTCAATGCGCGGCCGGGGCGAGCCGGGGGCCGGCCGCGGCGACCTGGTCGCGGCCGCCCTCCTTGGCGGCGTAGAGGGCATGGTCGGCGGCGTGGACGAGGGCGTCGATGTCCGTGCACGGGCGGGGCATGCCGGCCACGCCGACCGAGACGGTGACCTGGTGGTGGTTGTCCGCGCCGACGGCGATCGGGGCGGCGGCGATGCCACGGCGGACGCGTTCGCCGACCATGGCGGTCTCGTCGAGGCCGGCGCCGGGCAGGACCACGGCGAACTCCTCGCCGCCGTAGCGGGCCACGATGTCGCCGGGGCGGACCAGGCCGCGCAGGCGGCTCGCGACCTCGATGAGGACCTGGTCGCCGCCGTGGTGGCCGTAGGCGTCGTTGACCGCCTTGAAGTGGTCGACGTCCAGCAGCAGCAGGCCGACCGGGCGGCCGGAGCGCTGGTGCCGGGCGTGCTCGGTGCGCAGCGTCTCGTTGAGGTAGCGGCGGGTGTGCAGGCCGGTGAGGCTGTCGGTGATGGCGGCGGCGCGCTGGGCCTTGACCAGGCCGGCCATGCGGGCCAGCACCAGCAGGAACAACAGGTCGCACACGATCGTCGCCGCCACGACGGGGGTGTCGTTGCCGCGCAGATGCTGGGTCAGCACGGTGGTGGGGGCGAGCAGGGCGGACACCGCCAGCACGACGAGGCGGGCCGGGGTGGCGTCCGGCGTGGCGACGGGCGCGGGCGCGATCATCGTCCGCAGGGAGGGGTGCAGCAGACCGGCGGCGAACGCGAACCCTGTCGTCATCCACACCGCGTCGAGATAGTTCGCGACCTGGTAGGTGCCGTCGAGGCTCTGCACGCTGTACGCGGTGTCGGCGTAGAGGACCCCGCCGAGGTAGACGCCGAAGAGCCGCAGCGAGACGGTCCGGCGCCCCGCCCCGAGCAGCAGGCGCGCACCGGTCGCGATGAGCATGAGGTCGCCCACCGGGTACGCGACCGAGACGAGCGTGGGCAGGTCCCCGGCGCCCACCTCCAGGGTCGGCTCGATGACCAGGGCGTAGACCAGGTAGCCCGTGCCGACCGCCACGGTGGCCGCGTCCACGGCGCTGGCGAGGTTCCAGCCGGGCGTGCGCCGCCGGACGATGCCGAGCAGGCCGGCGGCGAGCAGCGGGTACGCGGCCAGATACCCCACGTCCGCGATGCTCGGGTACGGGACGTCGCCCGACGACAACGCCAGGAAGTAGAAGCTGACGTCGGCGGCGACGGAGGAGAAGGCGCTGGCGGAGACGAGCAGCAGCGGGATGCGTACCGTGGGATGGGTCTTGGCCGCGACGGCGGCCGCCACGGTGACGGTGAGGTTCGCGGCGGCGTAGACGGCGGACTGCGCGACCGCGTAGTCCGGGCCGAGGGTCACCAGCCAGTAGTAGAGCGCGATCGCCAGGGGTGCTGCGCCCAGGCACAGCTGCCAGGCAGGGGCTCTTCTCACCGCCTCAGCGTGCGAGGCGCCGGTGCGGGACGCGGGTCCCGCACCGGTGCCGGTGCGTTGCAGCTCGCCAGGAGCGCGGGCAGGTGCGTTGCAGCTGGTCAGGAGTGCGGGCAGGTGTCCCGGTACTCCTGGATCGCCGAGCCCGAGGGCGCCGGGCACAGGAACTGCTCGTAGCGGGTGTCGTTGTCGATGAAGCGCTTGAGCCACGAGATGCTGTACTTCGCCACCGTGACGTTGGTGGACGTGGGCGCCGAGTGGGACGCGTTGTTCAGCTCGAGGTAGGCCTTGTCCGAGGTCGCGGGCAGGCTCGTGTAGAACGGCTCGGAGTGCGAGGCGACCGGCGCGACCGTGTCGTTCTCCGCGCCGATGATCAGCGTCGGGACGCGGTCGGTGGTCCAGCTCTTGGTCGTGTGGTACGGCGTGAGCGGCACCGCCGCCTGCAGGGCCGGCCGGGTCCGCGACGCCGCCAGGCTGCCCCCGCCGCCCATCGAGTGGCCCATGACGCCGAGGCGCGTGGCGTCGATCCGGGTCCGCACCGAGCTGCTGCCGGTGAGGTAGTCCAGCGCCGCGAGCAGCTGGGTGCCGCGGCTGTCCGGGGAGTCGAGGGTGCTGAGCGTGTCGATCGTGATGACGACGAAGCCCTGGGACGCCAGCCGCGGGCCGAGCCACGACACGGCCGACTGCGAGGAGGTGAAGCCCGGGGAGATGGCGACCGCGCCGAACGTCCCCGCGGCGGTGCTGGTCGGGTAGTAGATCGTGCCGCCGCCGAAGCCGGAGACGGCCGAGCGCGCGACGGTGACGGTGGCGGTCGCGAAGGGGCCTTGGGACGCTTCGATGCTGCTGGTGGTCGGGGCGGGGCCGCGCTCGTACGGGTTGGCGGCCTGCGCCGGTGCGGGACCGGCGGCGACGGCGGCGGCGAGGGCGGTCGCGCCGACGATCGAGGCGCGCAGGACACGGGTCACTCGTGAGGACATCCGCGGGGCCTTTCATTGAGGTGTGTCAATACGATGACGCGCCCGTGACGATCCTGGTAATCCCGCCGCGCCCGGTCACCCGGCGGTATGGCATCGCTGTCAGCCCCGCCGGCCTGCGCCTGCTCCGGGCCGGGTGGCCCCCGGCATATCGCGTGCGGCCTCCGTCCCGGCGTCCGTAGCATCGCGTGCGGCGCCCGGCGGGCAGGGGCGGTGCGGGGCGATGCGCCGCGATCCGGGAAAATGGGCGGCGAGGACGAGATGGAGTGGGAGACCGTGGCAGAAAACGCAGGACCCGTCGACTGGGTGAGCCGGTTCGCCGACGAGGTGATCGCCGAGGCCGAGCGGCGCTCGCCGGGCAAGCCCGTGGTGTGCGCCTCCGGGCTGAGCCCGTCGGGGCCGGTGCACCTGGGCAACCTGCGTGAGGTGATGACGCCGCACCTGGTCGCGGACGAGATCCGCCGGCGCGGGCACGAGGTCGTCCACCTCATCTCGTGGGACGACTACGACCGCTTCCGCAAGGTGCCCGCTGGCATCGACCCGTCGTGGGCCGAGCACATCGGCAAGCCGCTGACCGCCGTGCCCGCCCCGCCCGGCAGCCGCTTCCCCAACTGGGCCGAGCACTTCAAGGCCGCGATGATCGACTCGCTGGCCGAGCTCGGCGTCGACTACCGGGGCATCAGCCAGACCGAGATGTACACGTCGGGCGCCTACCGTGACCAGATCCTGCTGGCCATGCGCGAGCGCGCCCGGATCGACGCGGTCCTCGACCGTTACCGCACCAAGGGCCGTCCCGCCGCCGGCTCGGACGCCGCGCCGGCGGCCAAGGGGCGCGGCAAGCAGGGCCAGAAGCTCGACGAGGACGAGGCCGCCGCGGCTGCCGAGGCCGCCGAGGGCTCCGGCGCGGCCGCCGAGGACGACGGCGGCGCGGGCCAGGACTACTACCCCTACAAGCCCTACTGCGGCGAGTGCGGCAAGGACCTGACCACGGTCACGGCCTACGACGACGAGACCACGGCGCTGACGTACGTCTGCACGCTCGACGGCTTCACCGAGACCGTGCTGCTCAGCGAGTTCAACCGGGGCAAGCTGGTCTGGAAGGTCGACTGGCCGATGCGCTGGGCCTACGAGGGGGTGCACTTCGAGCCCTCCGGCGTCGACCACTCCTCCCCCGGCTCCTCCTTCGTGGTCGGCGGGCAGATCGTCACCGAGGTCTTCGGCGGCGAGCAGCCCATCGGCCCGATGTACGCCTTCGTCGGCATCAGCGGCATGGCCAAGATGTCCAGCTCCCGCGGCGCGGTCCCGACCCCCGCGGACGCCCTCGCCATCATGGAGGCGCCGCTGCTGCGCTGGATGTACGCCCGGCGCCGGCCCAACCAGTCCTTCAAGATCGCCTTCGACGCCGAGATCCAGCGCCTCTACGACGAGTGGGACGCCCTCACGGCCAAGATCGCCGCCGGCACCGCCGCGCCCGCCGACGAGGCCGCCCACGACCGCGCCGTGCGCACCGCCACGACCACGCTGCCGCTGACCCCGGTGCCGATCTCCTACCGCACGCTCGCCTCGATCGTCGACATCACCACCGGCCACGACGAGCAGACCCTGCGCATCCTGCGCGACATCGACCCGGAGCGGCCGGTCGGCGACCTGGCCGAGGTGCGCCCGCGGCTCGCCAAGGCCCAGACCTGGGTCCTCACCCAGCTGGCCCCGGAGGCCCGCACCCAGGTGCGCACCGAGCCGGACAAGGAGCTGCTGGAGTCGCTCGACGACCAGCAGCGCGAGTCCCTGCGCCTGCTCGCCGCGGGCCTGGACGCCAACTGGTCGCTCGACGGCCTGACCACCCTCGTCTACGGCGTGCCCAAGACGATGGCGGGCCTGCCCGCGGACACCAAGCCGACGCAGGAGCTCAAGGTGGCCCAGCGCGCCTTCTTCGTGCTGATCTACCGCCTGCTGATCGGCAAGGAGACCGGCCCGCGCCTGCCCACCCTCCTGCTCGCCGTGGGCGCGAACCGCATCCGCACCCTGATCGGCGCCTGAGCCCGCCGGGAGCCGTCACCGCGCGGCTTCCTGACCGCGCGGCCGGGAAGCCGCGCGGCCACGGAGCCGCGCGGTGAGGGCCCGTCCGGGTCGCGGTGGCGAGGAAGTCGCCGAGCAGCATCGCGTCCCCGTGCCGGGTGGCGACAATCCGGCCGGCCGGCTCGCGGGCGCACAGCTCCACCGCCGCGTCCGGCAGCCGCTCCGGCCCGGTCCGCGCGGCCGTCTCCCGGCCGAGCTCCACGCGGGCGCCGCTGGTCGCCGCCGAGAAGCGGGCATCGTCCCGGTAGTAGTCCGCGGCGGTCACCTCGGCCCGGGGCGGAGCGGAACCTCAGGGGGAGGCGATCTCCGCCGCCGGTTCCTCCTCCGCCGGGGCGATCACCGGCAGCGTGATGGTGAACGACGCCCCGACCGCCACGGAGGGGTCCAGCTCGATCGTGCCGCCGTGGTACTCGACGATCTTCTTGACGATGGCCAGGCCGATGCCCGTACCCTCGTAGGCCTCGCGGGGGTGCAGGCGCTGGAAGATCACGAAGACCTTGTCGGCGAACTCCGGCTCGATGCCGATGCCGTTGTCGCGCACCGTGATCTGCCAGATGTCGCCCGAGCGTTCCGCACTGACGACGACCTCGGGCGGCACGTCCGGCCGGCGGAACTTGAGCGAGTTGCCGATCAGGTTCACGAAGAGCGTGGTGAGCAGCGGCTCCTCGCCCTCGACCGTGGGCAGGTCCGCCGCGACGATCTCGGCGTCCTCGCTGCGCGCCGAGAGCTGCGAGCGCACGATGTCGAGCACGTGGTTGAGGTCGACCCGCTTGAAGCCGCTGGTCAGGCGCCCGATCCGGGAGAAGGCCAGCAGGTCGTTGATCAGCCGCTGCATCCGGTCGGCGCCGTCGACGGCGAAGGCGATGTACTGGTCGGCGCGCGCGTCGAGCTGCCCCTGGTAGCGGCGCTGCAGCAGCTGGCAGAAGCTGGCCACCTTGCGCAGCGGCTCCTGCAGGTCGTGCGAGGCGACGTAGGCGAACTGCTCCAGGTCGCGGTTGGAGCGGGTCAGCTCGGCGGCCTTCGCGTCGACCTGGGCGCGGGCCTGCTGCACCTCGCGCAGCTCGGCGGCGATCTTGCGGCGCATGGCGTCCACGTCGTCGGCGAGGCCGGCGAGTTCCGGTGCGCCCCTGCCGACGATGGCCCGGTCGTAGTCGCCGGCCGCCACCGCCCGGATCTGCCGGGCGAGCACCAGCACCGGCCGGTTGATCAGCCTGTCCAGCAGCAGCATGAGCGCGACAGCGAAGACGAGGACGGCGGCCGCGGCGGTGATCTCGAGGGCGAGCAGGGCACCGCCCGTGTTCTTGGCCGCCGAGACGGCCGCGTTGCGCACGACGGAGATGCTGTCCTGCAGATCACCGACCGCCGCGCGTACGGCGTCGAACTGCGCCGTCCCGTCGGCGGCCGGCAGGGACTGGCCCGCCTCGGGTCCCCCGGTCCGGACGGCGGCGATCACGGGGTCGGCCACCTCGGCGCGCCAGGTCTCGGCCCGCGCGCGGACCTGCGCGATCGCGGCGGTCACCGCGGCGTCCGCACGGCCGGTGCGGTTGAGGCGGTCGATCTGGTCCAGCAGGTCGGCCTCGGCCGCGCGCCCCCGCTCGTACGGGGAGAGGTTGTCGGTCCTGCCGCTCAACAGGTAGCCGCGCATGCCCGTCTCCTGGTCGACGAACGCGGCGTCGAGGCTCTGCCCCGCGGTGCGCATCGGGCCCGTCTTGTCGGTGAGGACGTCGATGCGCTCGTTGCTGTCCGCGGCGATCAGGGCGGCCGCCACGCTCAGCCCCACGAGCAGGACGCCCAGCGCGGCGCAGATGGCCATGACCCGGCTGCGCAGAGTCCACGAACGGGAGCGTGGCATGCGAGGACCTCCAGGCGACGGGCGGGGCGCGCCAGCCGCGCCGGTGCATGAGTATCCATGCCTCCGCGCGCGCGACGGGCAGCGGGGACGCGCCACCTCAGCGCACGCTCAACCCCGGGTCAAGATCTGCTCAGGTACGCGCCCCGGGTGCCGATCCGTCGGAATGTGCTGAGACTCGCCGACCGGTGCTGGTGGATCTGGCCGGTGCTCGGCATTCTCGCCTGCGTCGGCTACACGCGGCTGCCCGGGGCCGGTGCGCCGCTGCTGTCCGCGGCGACCGGCTTGCTGGCCGCCGTGCTGACCCTCGCCGGGGTGCGCCGCAACCGGCCGCCCGACCCCTTCGCCTGGCTCGTCTTCGCGGCCGGGCAGCTGACGTGGGCCTCCGGCGACCTGGTCTACGCGCTCAACCAGCTCGCCGGCCGCCTGACCTTCCCGTCCTGGGCCGACGTGTGCTACCTGGCGGCGTACCCCTTCTTCGCCGTCGCCCTCTTCCGCCTGGGCCGCGGCCGCCGCCCGAGCGCCGGCCGCATCATCGACGCGGCGGTCACCTTCATCGGGCTGGGCCTGGTCTACTGGGTGCTCGTCGTGGGGCCGATCGCCGGCGACAGCAGCCAGCCGGTGCCGCTGCGCCTGGTCACGATGGGCTACCTGACGATCAGCGTGATCCTCATCGCCGCCCTCGGCCCGATCGTCACGCACACCCGGCACAGCGGCCCCAGCGGCTGGCTGCTCGCCGCGGGCTGCGTCGCCACGCTGCTCGGCAACCTGGTCACCGGATTGGCACCCGCGTCGATGGCGTGGGCGATCCCCTGGGCGTACGCCGTCTTCGTCTTCACCTACGTGTGCTGGGCCGGCGCCGCGCTGCACCCGTCGTCCGCCGTCCCGCCCCACTCGCCGGAGCGCACCGGCGCCCGCCGGCTCATCCTGCCCGCGACCGCCACGATGCTGGTCCCCGCGGTCCTCTTCCTCGAGGCGGGCCGCGACCCCGGCCACCTGGACACGATTGCCGTCGGGGTCGGCTCGACGCTGCTGGTCGTGCTGGTCATGGGCAGGCTCGCCGGGTTCGTCTCCCAGGTGCAGCGGCAGGCCCGCCAGCTCGAGGACCTGGCCCTGCGCGACACGCTCACCTGCCTGCCCAACCGCCGCGTCTTCGAGGAACGCCTCGCCGGTGCCGTCGCCGCCGGGGCGCGGCCGCAGGTGGCGGTGCTGGACCTCAACGGCTTCAAGGACGTCAACGACCGGCTGGGGCACGCCGTCGGTGACCGGCTCCTCGAGGTCGTCGCACGGCGGCTGGCAGCCTCCGTGTCGTCCGCGTCCTCCCTGCCCTCGGCCTCTTCCCTGCCTTCGGCCTCTTCCGTTTCCCTGCCTTCGGCCTCTTCCGTGTCGTCCGCGTCTTCCGGGGCCGTTCCGGTCGCCGCCGCTCTGGAGGACGAGAGTCTGGTGGCGCGGCTGGGCGGTGACGAGTTCGCCGTGCTCGTGCCGGACGCGTCGCCCGAGGCCATGGCCGGGATCGCCGAGCGCATGGCGGCCGCGCTGCGCCTGCCGATCGAGGCGGACGGGCACGAGCTGCTCGTCTCCGCCAGCATCGGCAGCGCCGACGGCGCCGGCCTCACCGACCCCGGCGAGCTGCTGCGCCGCGCCGATCTCGCCATGTACGCCGCGAAGGAGGCCGGCGGCGCCCGGCACCGCGCCTACTCGGCCGATCTCGACCGGTCGGCGGGCGAGGAGGCGAAGCTGGGCGCCGAGATCCGGACCGCGCTGGACACCGGCCAGTTCCAGGTCGTCTACCAGCCGATCGTGTCCCTGCCCGACGGGCGGGTGGTGTCCGTGGAGGCGCTCGTCCGCTGGCGGCACCCGGTGCGCGGCCTCGTCAGCCCGGCCGAGTTCATCCCGGTGGCCGAGAGCAACGGGCTCATCGTCGAGCTCGGCGAGTGGATCCTGCGTACCGCCTGCTCCCAGGCCGTCTCCTGGCGCAACACCCTGGGCGACGCCGCACCCGAGCGGATGTCCGTCAACGTGTCCGCCCGGCAGCTCGCCGAGCCGGGCTTCGCCGGCGTGGTCGCCGAGACCCTGGCCTGGACCGGCCTGGGCGCCGCCCAGCTGACCGTCGAGGTCACGGAGACCGCCGTCTTCGGCGGCGGCCAGACCGTCCAGGCCGTCAAGGACCTGCACGAGCTGGGCGTCAAGATCGCCCTCGACGACTTCGGCACGGGCCACTCGTCGCTCGGCCTGCTGCAGACCGTCCCGGTCGACATCCTCAAGGTCGACAAGTCGTTCGTCGACTCGATCACGATGGCGGGTCGGCACGCGGTGATCGCCACCGCCCTCATCCAGGTCAGCAACGGCCTGGGACTGCAGGCCGTGGCCGAGGGCGTCGAGACCGCCGAGCAGGCCGCGGAACTGCACCGCCTCGGTTACCGCCTGGCGCAGGGCTACCATTTCGGCCGTCCCGTGGCCGAACCGGACTTCCTCGCGACCGCCGCCCGGGGCGCCCTGACGCGCTGACCGGCGGTTCGTGACAGGGGCGCAGCGGCTCTCTTCTATGATGCGCGCTAATCACGCACCCGAAAGCCGCCGGAGGCTCCCGTGTCAACCGTCATATCCCTGCTGGCCGGGCTCGTGGTCGGCGCGGCCGCCTCCTGGTTCATCTGGGGCCGCAAGAAGCCCGCCGCCGCTGCCCCCACCCCGTCCGCGCCGGCCGAGGCCCCGGTCTCCCCGGCTCCCGCCCCGGTCCCCGCCTCGGTTCCCGCCGAGGCCCCGGTCTCCCCGGCCGAGTCGATCGGCACGCCGGCCGAGACACCCGCTGCGGCCGCCCCCGCCGAGGCCCCGGCCACCGTGCCGGACTCCCACACCTCGTCGGACCCGCAGGCCGCCTCGCCCTCCGCCACCGCGCTCGAGGACGAGGTCACCGCCGTGGTCCCCGGCCCGCGCCCGGCGGCCGAGGATTCCCCCGCCGCCTCCCCCGCGATCGAGGACGAGCCGACCGTCGTGGTCCCCGCCTCGCCCGCCCCGGCTGAGGAGCCGATCGCCGAGGCCGTGACCGAGCGCATCCCGCCGGCCGAGTCCCCGACCGCCGAGCCCACGCCGGCCGCCGAGAAGACCGCCGAGCCGGTGGCCGAGCCCTCGCCGATCGCCGAGCCGGTACCGGAGCCCTCGTCGATCGCCGAGCCGGTGGCCGAGCCGGAGCCGGTGGCCGTCGAGACCGTCGCCGAGCCGGAGCCGATCGGCGAGGCGAAGCCGGAGCCCGTGCCGGTCGCCGTGGCCGCCGAGCCCGTGGCCGTCACCGCCGAGCCCGTCGCGCCCGAGCCCGTCTCCACGGCGCCCGGGAACGAGCCGACCATCGTGATCCCGGCCCAGGCGTCGACGCCGATCGACGACGAGACCGTCCCGGCGGGCACGCCCGGCCCGGCGCCGGCCCCGGTGCACGAGCCGGACGACCTCACGAAGATCGCCGGCATCGGCCCGAAGATGGCCATGGCGCTGGCGGCCGGCGGCATCACGACCTACGAGCAGCTGGGTGCCGCGGACGAGGCCACCATCCGCGCCGCCATCACGGCGGCCGGCATGCGCCTCGCCCCGAGCCTGGCGACCTGGCCCGAGCGCGCCCGCGCCCTCGCCGCCATCGGCTGAGGCCGGCCGGCCCCGGCCTCGGCATCGCCGGCGAACCAGAGAGCCGGCGAACCAGAGAGCCGGCGAACCGGCGAACCGGCGAACCGGCGAACCGGAAAGCCAGTAGCACCGTCCGAGATCCACCCGCGAGAAGCATTGGGCTCCTCGACTGAGAGCAGGGCTGCCGCCGGCAGTCCTGCTTTTCGTTTCCGGACGAACGGCTCGGGAAGTGGCACGTCGCCGACCCGTCCGGCACCCGCGGCGCCGCGAACCAGGGACATGGCCGTCGTCGTGACCGTCGGGCGGCCGCCGGGCGACAAGATCACCCATCGACCGGGGTGTGTGGGCTACGTCTCCCGTACCAGGCGCTGTGACGTTGTTGCCACAGCTGTGCAACTGCGCCACTGACGCATATGCTCCGGGGAAACAGGGAGGCGCGGGATGGACACACAGGCGATGCACATCGCCAACGGGATCGTGGACGGGCCGGTTTCCGCGCTGTTCGCGGTGTTCGCGGCGCTCGGGCTGGCGGTCTGCGTCTGGCGGGCGCGCGCGGACCTGGACGATCGCCTCGCCCCGATGGCGGGCCTCGTGGCGGCGTTCATCTTCGCCGTGCAGATGCTCAACTTCCAGGTCCTGCCGGGCGTCTCGGGGCACCTGCTCGGCGGCGCGCTCGCCGTCGTGCTCGTGGGCCCCTGGGTCGGCGCGCTGTGCGTGGCGACCGTGCTCATCGTGCAGTGCCTGCTCTTCGCCGACGGCGGCCTGACGGCCCTCGGCCTCAACATCACCAACATGGCCCTCATCGGCACGGCCGCGGGCTACCTGCTCGTCGCCCTGCTCATGCGGTTGCTGCCGAAGACCCCCGCCGGGGTGGGCGCCACGGCGTTCATCGCCTCGGTCGCCGGGGTCGTGCTCGCCTCCCAGGGCTTCGTGTTCGAATACTGGCTCGGCGGCACCACCGAGCTCTCCCTCGCCACGATCGCCGGCACCATGGCCGGCGTGCACACGCTGATCGGCATCGGTGAGGGCCTGATCGCCGCGACCACGGTCGCCACCGTCGCCCGCGTGCGGCCCGACCTGGTGTACGCCCTGCGCCGCTTCCGCACCGCCCCCGTCGCCGCCGAGCCCGTGACCGTCTCCGGAGGTGCCGCATGACGACCATGCACTCCCCCGCGCGCAAGCCGCGCGCCCGGCTCGGCTGGTTCCTGGCCGGCGGCCTGCTCGTCGCCCTGCTGCTCGCCGGCGTGGTGAGCAACTTCGCGTCGGGCAGCCCGGACGGTCTCGACGCGGCCGCCCGCCAGGGCTGCACGTTCAACGCCGACGACGAGATCACCGGCGGCACGTGCATGGCCCAGCGGGAGCAGGACCACCAGCTGGCGGACAGCCCGCTCGCCGACTACGGCATCAAGGGCGTCGACAACGAGTACGTCTCCACGGGCCTCTCCGGCATCCTCGGCGTCCTCGTCACCTTCGCGATCGGCGCCGGCGTCTTCTGGCTCGCCCGCCGCCGCACCACGACCGGCAGCGCAGCGACAGCGACAGCGACCAGCGGAACCGCAAAGACCGGCGCAACCGCAAAGACCGGCGCAACCGCAAAGACCGGCGCAACCGCAAAGACCGGCGCGACCGCAAAGACCGGCGCACCGGCACCGGCCGGCGGCGGCGGAGCGGCCGGCAGCGAGCGGGCCGGCGACCCGGGGAGCGGAAGCCCGGCATGACGACGAGGGACGTGGCCTAGGTGGGCGCCGGGCACGCGCATCCGCTGCATCTCGACCGGCCGAGCCCGGTCCATCGCCTCGCGCCCGAGGTGAAGATCGTCGCCACGCTGCTGTTCACGATCGTGGTGGTGGCGACGCCCCGCGAGGAGTTCGCGGCCTTCGGCGGCTACGCGCTGCTGCTCGCCGCCGTCGCCGCGGCCGCCCGGGTGCCCGTACCGTGGCTGGCCAAGCGGGCGACGATCGAGCTCCCGTTCGTCCTCCTCGCGGTGTTCCTGCCCTTCGCCGGGCACGGCGAGCGCACCGAGTGGCTGGGCCTGTCGCTGTCGGTCGACGGGCTCTACGGCGCGTGGAACATCGCGGCCAAGGGCACGCTCGGCGTCGTGGCCTCGCTGCTGCTGGCGGCGAGCACGACCATGCGCGACCTGATTCTGGGCCTCGACCGGCTGCGCGTGCCGTCCGTGTTCACGCAGATCGCGACGTTCATGCTGCGCTATCTCGACATCCTCGCCGACGACGCGCGCCGCATGCGGATCGCCCGGCTGTCCCGCGGGTACGATCCGAGGTTCCTGTGGCAGGTGAAGGCGTTCGCGGTCAGCGTGGGCTCGCTGTTCCTGCGCGCGTACGAGCGGGGGGAACGGGTGTATCTCGCCATGGTCTCGCGGGGCTACGACGGCCGCATGCCGCACCGCGGCCAGGCCCGCACCACGCCGGCCCAGTGGGCGCAGTCGGCCGTGCTGCCGGCGGCCGCGGCGATCATCGGCGTGACGGTGGCGCTGCTGCCATGAGCCTGCGCATCGAGGGGCTCACCTTCGCGTACCCGGACGGCAGCGTCGCCCTGCGCGGCGTCGACCTGAGCCTGTCCGAGGGCGAGCGGGTCGCCCTGCTCGGCCCGAACGGCGCCGGCAAGACCACCCTCGTCCTGCACCTCAACGGCGTGCTGCACGGCGGCGCCGGCACGGTCGAGGTCGGCGGCCTGCGCGTGGACGCCAAGGACCGCGCCCGGCTCGCGGAGATCCGCCGCCGGGTCGGCATCGTCTTCCAGGACCCGGACGACCAGCTGTTCATGCCCACGGTGGCCGAGGACGTGGCGTTCGGCCCGGCGAACCTGGGCCTGCGCGGCGCCGAGCTGGACGCGCGCGTCGACGAGGCCCTCGAGGCGGTCGGCATGACGGCGCACCGCGACCAGGTGCCGCATCACCTGTCGTTCGGCCAGCGGCGGCGGGTGGCGGTCGCCACGGTCCTGGCCATGCGCCCCGAGCTGCTGGTGCTCGACGAGCCGTCGTCCAACCTGGACCCCGCGAGCCGCCGCGAGCTGGCCGAGATCCTCGAGCGGCTGCCGGTGACCGTGCTGATGGTGACGCACGATCTCCCGTACGCGATGCAGCTCTGCCCCCGCTCGGTCATCCTCGACGGCGGCCGCATCGTGGCCGACGGCAAGACCCCCGACATCCTGGCGGACGAGGCCTTGTTGCACGCGCACCGCCTGGAGCTTCCCTTCGGCTTTCATCCCGTACGCCCCTGAGTCCCCCGCGCGGGTGATCACGGGCGCGCCGGTCGGGACGGACCGGCGCCCGGCGGATCTTGTCTGGTTGGCTCGACCGCGTGCACGACGACTACTGCCTTCCCGGGCAGCCGTTCTTCGACCGGGCCGGCGGCGACGACGGTGACGCGACGTTCGCCGCCGTGGCGCCCGCCCCGGGACCGGGGTGGACGGCGCGGACGTACGGCCCGTGGCGGGTGCTGCACCGCGCCGGGACCGTGCTGCCCGAGCAGGGCTGGAAGGTCCACGTCGCCGCCACGCCAGGCAACGCGGCCGGCGTGCTCGGCGTGGTGCACGACGTCTGCGGCGGGCGCGGGCTGGCGTACAAGCACCTGCGCTCCCCACGGGCCCTCCTCCACCGCAACGGCAAGTACGCGGCGCGCGGCTCCAGCGGCAAGTTCGTCACCGTCTACCCGGCGGACGCGGAGGCCCTGGGCGACGTCCTGGACGCTCTCGGCACGCGGCTGCACGGGAGCCCCGGCCCGTACATCCTGGGTGATCTGCGCATCGGGGCGGGACCGGTGCACGTGCGCTTCGGCGGGTTCGTGCCGCTGGAGGCCGACGACGGCGGGCGGCTGGTCCCCGCGGTGCGGCGGCCCGACGGCGTGCTGGTGCCCGACCGGCGTACGGCGGCGTTCCACGTGCCGCCCTGGGTGACTCCCCCGGCGGTGCTGGCGCCGCACCTGGCGGCCCGCCGCGCCGCGGAGCTGCCCTTCCGGATCACGGGTGCGCTGCACTTCTCGAACGGCGGCGGCGTGTACCGGGCCGAGCGCGACGGCCGGCGGATCCTCGTCAAGGAGGCACGACCGCACGCCGGCCTCGACGCCCACGGCCGCGACGCCGTGACCCGCCTGCGCCGTGAGCACGAGGCCCTGGTGGCGCTGGCCGGCCTCCCCGGCATCCCCGAGGTCGACGGGCTGCACGAGGCGTGGGAGCACCTGTTCCTGGCCCGGGAGTTCCGCGACGGTGTCCCGCTCGGCAAGTGGATGGCCCGGCACTGCCCCCTGTACGCCGACGCCACGCCGGACGATCTGGCCCGCTACTACGGGCGCGCCGCGGCGCTGGCCGATCAGCTCGACCGGCTGCTGGCGGCGGTGCACAACCGGGGCTGGGTCTTCGGCGACCTGCACCCGCGCAACGTGCTGGTCGACGACGAGGACCGGATCTCGCTCGTCGACGCCGAGGAGGCCTTCCCGGCCGCCGAGGACACCGTGCCGGGTCTGGGCGCGCCGGGCTTCACCGCGCCGCCGGGCACGCGCGGCGCCGGCCTCGACCGCTACGCCCTCGCGGCCCTGCGCCTGTGGCTGCTGATCCCGCTCGCCCCGATGCGGGAGATCTCCCCCGCAAGTACGGCCGGGCACCTCGACTGGGCCGCCGCCCGCTTCCCCGTCCCGCCCGCCGTCGTTGCCCGACTGCGCCGCGACCTGCTCCGCCCGGCCGTCCGCCCCCGCCGGGCGCCCTCCGGCGGCACGACGATCGGCGACCTCGTGCGGTCCATCCACGCCGCCGCCACTCCGGAGCGGACGGACCGGCTCTTCCCCGGCGACGCCGAGCAGTTCCGCAGCGGGGGGCTCGGGCTGGGGCACGGCGCCGCGGGCGTGCTCTACGCGCTGGCCCGGGCGGGCGATCCGATCCGGCCGGAGTACGTGCGGTGGCTGTGCCGGCGGGCCGCTCTCGATCCGGCCCGCTCCGGGTTGTGGACCGGCAGCCACGGCGTCGCCGTGGTCCTGGACCTGCTCGGCGAGCCCGGCGCCGCCGACGCGCTGCTGGCCCGCTGCGATCGGCCGCCGGGCGGGATCAGCCTTGCGCACGGCGTGACCGGCGTCGCCCTGGCCCTGCTCACGCTCGCCGAGCAGCGCGGCACTTCCCTCGACGCCGCCCGCGCGCTGGCGGGGACATTGGTCACGCTGCCGCCGGGTGCCACCGATGCCACGGGACTGCTGCACGGCTGGAGCGGCCCGGCCCTGCTGTTCACCCGGCTGTACGAGGCGACCGGCGACGCGTCCTGGCTGGACCACGCCGAGACGGCGCTCGGGCGTGACCTGTCCCGCTGCGTCACCACCCCGGCCGGCGGGCTGCAGGTTCCCGACAAGGGACGCGTGCTGCCGTACCTGGAATCGGGCAGTGCCGGGATCGCCGTCGCCGCCGCCCGGCTGAGCGCGCACCGCCCGGTGGCCGCGCTGCCCGGCCTGCTGCGCGCGTGCCGGCCCTCGTTCGTCGTGTACCCGGGGCTGATGAACGGCCGCGCCGGCCTGATCGCCGCCCTCGCCGGCACCGACCCCGCCGCGGCGGCCGCGCACGTGCCCGAACTCGGCCTGCACGCCGTCCCGTACGGCGGGGGCATCGCCTACCCGGGCGTCACCCTGCGCCGGCTCTCGAT
This sequence comes from Actinoplanes oryzae, assembly GCF_030757795.1. Lineage (GTDB taxonomy): Bacteria > Actinomycetota > Actinomycetes > Mycobacteriales > Micromonosporaceae > Actinoplanes. The sequence continues at coordinate 10,933 of NZ_JAUQWH010000092.1, read as the reverse complement.
GGACCTGCACACCGGCACGGCCGGCGTCCTGCTCGCACTGGCGACGCTCGCCACGGCCCCCGCCCCAGCTCCCGGCGCCGATCCGCGCGTCCGGGCCGTCCCGATCTGAGGAGACACCACGTGGAAGACATTCTCGACCTGCAGCTGCTGGAGCCGGAGGAGACCGAGGCCGACGGGATGGAGCTCAGCCAGCTCAGCGTCGGCGCCGAGTGCGGCATGAGCAACGTGAGCCTGCTCCTCTGCTGAGCCCGCGCGGGGCACCCCGCCGGTCAGCGGCGCATGGCGGCGTACCAGGCGTCGGCGATCTCGCGATAGCCCTGGTCGGTGGGGTGCACCTCGTCGCTCAGCTCGCGCCGGTCCATCGCCGCGTGCTGGTCCACGTAGACGACCTGCGGCAGGCCGGCGAGCACCCCGGGCAGCCGGGCGTTGAAGGCGTCGATCCGCCCGTCGACGGCGGTGTCGGTCGAGGCGACCAGCGACGACACGTACACGGTGACGCCCGGGTCCCGCCGCACGATCTCCCGGCACAGCGCCGCCAGCCGCTCCGGCGCCGTCGCCGACCGGTAGTCCTGGATCATGTCGTTGGTCCCCAGGTGCATGATCACAACATCCGGCCGGTACGCGGCGAGCCACTCGCCGGCGTGCGCCGCGATCTGGTCGATGCGCCACCCCGGATGCCCCTCGTGGTCGCGGTCGCGCAACCGGCCCGACCGCTGCGAGCCCACGAAGTCGACGTTCATGCCGGCGTCGCGCGTCAGCCGCTCGTACAGCCGCCCACGGTAGCCGTTGCCGTCGCTCGACCCGTACCCGTAGGTGATCGACGCCCCGAGCGGCATGATCCGCACCGGCTCGGCCGCCGACGCCGGCCCGATCCCCGCCAGCGCCACCGCCGTCGCCACGACGCTCACCCCGAGCACCGCCGTCCCCGCCCATCGCCCCATGCCCACGCCGTATGTCTATATCCCCGGGTCAACCACGGGATCGCCCGTTCAGCCAGAGCAGGATTCACCTTTGGTCGGATTCGACGTGATTCATGCCCCCGCACCACCCCGGATCCGGTAAGTCGGTCAGCGGGTCCGGGCGACCACCGATGCGACCAGTTCGCCCAGGGCGTCGCGGGCCTGGGGGGTCAGGGGGGCGCGGGTGAGAGCCGTCCGGGCCGAGGCGGCGCGCTTAGCGATCAGGTCCTCGGTGGCCTCGCGGGCGCCCGTGGTGGTGATGATGTCGCGGAGTTCGGCCGCGCCCGCCTCGTCGAGGGCCGGGCTGCCGAAGAGTTCGCGCAGCCGGTTCGCCTGCGGGCGGGAGGCCCGGTCGCGCGCCATGGCGACCATCACGGTCGGCTTGCCCTCGCGCAAGTCGTCGATGACGGGCTTGCCGGTCACGGCCGGGTCGCCGAAGACGCCGAGGACGTCGTCGCGCAGCTGGAAGGCGTCGCCGAGGGGGTCGCCGAAGGCCTGCAGGGCCGCCTGGCCGGCCGGTCCGGCGCCGGCGAGGGCCGCGCCGATCTGCAGCGGGCGGGTGACGGTGTAGCGGGCGGCCTTCATGCGGATGACGGTCAGGGCGCCCGCCACCGAGCCGTCGCCCACGGCCGAGACCAGGTCGAGGTACTGCCCGGCGATGACCTCGGTGCGCATGACGGTGAAGAGGCGGTAGCCGCGGTGGATCTGGTCGATGGGCAGGCCGGACTCGTGGAACAGCTCCAGCGCGGCGGCGGCCGTGACGATCGCGGCGCTGTCGGGGCCGCCCGCGCCGCGCCAGCCCCAGTAGCAGAACATCGGGCGCAACCGCTTGCCGTCGGCGAGGACGAAGCGGCGGACCGCGTCGAGGACGCCCCGCGGCGTGCCGTCGGGCCAGTGGGGGCGCTGCCGGTCCAGGTACGCGATGAGCGCCGCCTCGCACCGGCGGGCCAGCTCGGCCGACCCCGTCCCGGCGGGGCTCTCGACCGTCATGAGGCGAGCCCCGCCGCGCGCAGCACGAACTCCTTGACCTCGATGGCCTCGAGCGACTCGCGGGCCAGGGCCGGGTCCGAGCACAGCAGGACGGGACCGTCCGAAGGGGTGGCCGGCAGCCGGCCGTGCGAGCCGCGCACCGCCCGGGCGCCCGCGTCGAGCCCGACGACGTTCATCAGGTAGCGCATGCCGAGCTTCTTCCTCAGGAGCGCCAGCCCGGCTCGCCCCTTCGCCGCGCCGGGGCCGGCCGGGTCGAAGAAGAGCTCGGCGGGGTCGTAGCCGGGCTTGCGGTGGATCTCGACGAGGCGCGCGAAGTCGGGCGCCCGCTTGTCGTCCAGCCAGTAGTAGTAGGTGAACCAGGCGTCCGGTTCGGCGAGGAGCACCAGGTCCCCCGCCCGCGGATGGCCGAGGTCCACGATGTCGGCGACGCCGGGCAGCGCCGAGCAGATCTTGGCGACCTGCGGGACATCGGCCTTGTCGCGGACGTACACGTGGGCGATCTGGTGGTCGGCCACCGCGAAGGCCCGCGAGACCCAGGGATCGAGATACTCCATCCCCGCCTGCGTGTAGACCTCGAGCAGGCCCTCGGAACGTAGCAGCCGGTTGATGTCCACGGGCCGGGTCGCGGGCGTGATGCCGTACTCGGACAAGGCGACGACCGTCGCACCGCGCCGCGCGGCAGCCTCCAGCACCGGCGCGAGCGCCGCGTCCACCTGTGCCGCCGCGGCTGCCGCCTCCGGCCCGTCCGGCCCGAACCGCTGCAGGTCGTAGTCGAGATGCGGCACGTAGACGAGCGTCAGATCGGGGTGGTGGGTGGCCATGATCTGCACGGCGGCCCCGGCGATCCAGCGCGACGAGGCGATCCCGGCGTTGGCACCCCAGTAGCTGAACAACGGGAAGGTGCCCAGCGACTCCTGCAACGTGTCGTGCAGCTCCGGCGGGTACGTGTAGCAGTCCGGATCCTTGCGCCCGTCGGCGTGGTAGACCGGGCGCGGCGTGACCGTCCAGTCGACGTCGGCGCCCATCGCGTACCACCAGCAGACGTTGGCCACCGTGTAGCCGGGGTGGACCGCCCGCGCCGCGTCCCACAGCTTCTCGCCGCCGACCAGCCGGTTGTGCTGCCGCCAGAGGAAGATCTCGCCCAGCTCGCGGAAGTACCAGCCGTTGCCCACGATCCCGTGCTCGGCGGGCAGCGTCCCGGTCAGGAACGTCGACTGCACCGAGCACGTCACGGCCGGCAGCACGGTGCCCAGCCGCGCCTGGAAGCCGGTCTGCGCGAGGCGCGACAGGCGGGGCATGTGGCGCAGCAGCTTCGGCGTCAGGCCGACCACGTCCAGCACGACGACGGGTTTCACGACGGCACCCCCGGCAGCGGTGTGAGGCCCAGCGCGGTCAGCTGGGCGCGGGCGAAGAACAACTCGGACGCGATCCCGGCGGCGAGCTCGGCCGGGTCGCGCGGGCGGGCGGTGGGCGGCAGGACCCCCCACGTGTACGTCTCCACGTCGAAGTGCGCGCAATCGCTGAGCTCGACGAGGGCGCCGAGGGCCTCCACGAGCACGCCGACGGTGCTCGTGAGGGGCGGGGCGGGCGCCTGGTGCAGCGGCACGTGGAAGTGCACGCGCCACGGCTGGGCGTCGGCACCCCGCGCGTCGAGCGCCTCGTCCAGGTCGTCGGCCTTGAACCCGTGCGGCCCGCGGGTCTGGTGCAGGAACCGCGGCTCGGCGTACTCCCCGAGGACCGCCCGGTCCGCGTGCGGATCGGCGCTGGCCAGGGCGGCGGACAGCTGGGTCTTCACGACGGGCAGCCCGGCCTCGCGCAGCCGGGCGAGCGCCGCGGGCGGCTCCTCCCACGCGCACGCCAGGTGGGCGAGATCGAGGCAGACCCCGAGCACCGAGGTGTCCGCCTCGCCGAGCAGCGCCACGGCCTCCTGCGTCGTCTCCACGATGCACCCCGGCTCCGGCTCGAACGCCACCCGGATCCGGCGCGGCAGCCGGTGCAGCTCGGCCGCCAGCTCCACGAGCGCCCGGCGGCAGGCCGCGGCGCGGGCCGCGTCCCACGGGTCACGCCAGGCGAGCGGCAGGGACGAGATCGAGCCGTACGCGGCGTCGTCCGGCAGCAGGTCGGCCAGGATGACCCCCAGGTTCACCGTGTACGCCATCCGCTGCGGCGTGGTCCAGTCCGGCTGGTAGACGGCGTGCTTCACGACCGGCGCGTGGAACGCCTGGTACGGGAACCCGTTGAGCGTCACCACCTCCAGCCCCCGGCTGGTGAGCGCGTTGCGCAGTCCCTGCCGCGCGGCGACGTCCGACGCGAGCCCGGCCGCCACGGGCGCGGGCAGCCACAGGCCGAGCCCGAGCACGTCGGTCCCGAGCCGTTCGCGCACCGGGACCGCGTACGTGTCGAGCTGCCGCAGGATCCCGTCCAGGTCCTCGGCCTCGTGGACATTGGTGCAGTAGGACAGGTGTCGTTGTCTCCCCGTGGCGTCCGCTAAGCGCATCAGCTGCCGCCGCGCGCGAGGGAGCTGCCCGCGTACGACGGCTCCGGGGCGGGCAGGTCGGACAGGTCCAGCCGGCCCGACTGCGCGTAGAACGCCACCGGGTTGCGCCACAGCACCAGGTCCACGTCGTCGGCCGTGAACCCCGCGGCCAGCATCGCCTCCCCGGTCGCCACGGTGAGCAGCGGATCCGAGTGCCCCCAGTCGGCGGCCGAGTTGACGAGCACGCGCTCGGTGCCGTACCGCCGCAGGATCTCCACCATCCGCGGCGGGGACATCTTGGTCTCGGGGTAGATCGAGAAGCCGAGCCAGCACCCGCTGTCCCGGACCAGGTCCACGGTCACCTCGTTGAGATGGTCGACGGCCACCCGCCCCGGATCGATGCCCGACTCGGCGATGACGTCGAGCGTCCGCCGCGTCCCGGCCGCCTTGTCCCGGTGCGGGGTGTGCACGAGCGCCGGCAGCTCGAACTCGCGCGCCAGGGCCAGCTGCGTGCCGAACGCCTCGTCCTCGGCGGGCGTCATCGAGTCGTAGCCGACCTCGCCGACCGCGACGACCCCGTCCTTGTCCAGGTAGCGCGGCAGCAGGTCGAGCACGGGCCGGCAGCGCGGGTCGTTCGCCTCCTTGGGGTTGAGGGCGATCGTGGCGTGGTGCCGCACCCCGAACTGCGACGCGCGATAGGGCTCCCACCCCAGCAGCGAATCGAAGTAGTCCGCGAAGGATCCGGGGTTGGTCCGCGGCTGGCCGAGCCAGAAGGCCGGCTCGACGACGGCCCGCACCCCCGCGTCCGCCATGCGCCGGTAGTCGTCGGTGGTCCGGGACGTCATGTGGATGTGCGGATCGAAGACGCGCATCAGTCCTCCTGCTTCTGCTGGATCCTGTTCAGCAGTGCCGTCGCGTCGGCGGGCATCCGGCGACCGGCCGCGGCCCGCTCCTGCGCCAGCCCGGTGAGCATCGCCGCGAGCTCGGCGTCGGCCCGCTCGTCCAGCCGGTCGACCCGGCTCAGCGGCACGCCCATGAAGACGCACTTGACCACGCCCTGCCGCCAGGCCGCGGGGCTCAGGTGCCGCGCGTACGGCCCGAGCGCCGCAGCCACGAGCCGGGCATCATTGGTCCGCAACGCGTCCTCGACGAGCGGCACCCCGGCGTCCCCGATGGGCAGCAGCGCGAGCGCGTGCAGCACGGCGAGCCGCTCGCCGCTGTCCCCGTGCCAGTAGAGATCGAGCACCCGGTCGTCCTTGTGCGGGACGGCCAGCAACAACAGCACCCGGCCGGCCAGCCCCGGCGTCCAGTCCGGACGGTCGGCCAGCGCCTGCCGCCCGAGCTTGCGCCCGGCCCGCGCGAAAAGGGCAGGGAGCTGGTCCGGGTCGGCGCGCACGCGGGCCTCGGCGTCGCTCAGCCATTCCTTCTCCGGTACGCCCGGCAGGGCGCCCCGCAGCTCGTCAGCCTTCATGCCGTCCCTCCTTCTCCGCCGCCCGCAGGTGGTCGAGTGACCGCCTGGCCACGTCCGGAGCGGCGTGCGAGTGACGCGGCAGCTCGACGGCGACCAGCCCGCGATAGCCGCCGGCCCGCAGCGCCGCCAGCACCGGCGGGAAGTCGATCTCCCCCTCGCCGAACTCCAGGTGCTCGTGCACGCCCCGCCGCATGTCGTCGATCTGCACATTGACCAGGTACGGCGCCGCGGCCGCCACGCACGCCGGCACCGGCTCGGGCTCCACGGCGCGGCAGTGCCCGATGTCGAGCGTCAGCCCGAAGGCGGCCGGCGCCCCGAGCGCCTCGCGCAGCCGGAACCAGCCGTCCAGGTCGCCGACCTCCATGCCCGGCTCGGGCTCGAAGCCGAGCGGCACACCGGCCGCCGTCGCGTGCTCCACGACCTCGGCGCACCCGTCGACCAGGCGCTGCCAGGCCTTGTCCGCCCCCACCCCGGCCGGCCGCACCCCCGCCCAGAAGGAGACCGCCTCCGCCCCGAGATCCGCGGCGACGGCGACCGCCCGGCGCAGGAAGTCGATCCGCACGTCCCGCTCGTCGTGCAGCAGGGTCGGCGCGTGCTTGCGCCACGGGTCCAGCAGGAACCGGGCGCCGGTCTCGATCACCACGCCGAGCCCGAGATCCCGCAGCCGGTCGGCGACGCGGGCGACCTCGCGGGCCAGCCCCTCCGCGTACGGATCGAGGTGGTCGTGGTCGAGCGTCAGCGCCACGCCTTCGTACCCGAGCCCCGCGATGACGCCGAGCGCGTCGTCGAGCCGATGGTTGGCGAAGCCGTTCGTCCCGTACCCGAAGCGCAGCCCGCTCATGTCGCGGCCACCTTGCGCCCGCATCGCTCGATCACGTCGCCACCACCTTGCGCGTGAGGATCCGGGCGAGGGGGGCCGCCAGTGCCACCACCGCGCCGGTGACCGGACGTCCCGCCGTCGCCGTCAACGCCCCCTGCAACGTGGGAAACTCCGTGATGCCGGCACCGACCGCGGCCCGCACGGCGCCGGGGCTGGAGTCGCCGAGCAGCCTGATCTGCCGGGCGCCGTAGCCGGCCGCGTACGTGGCGGCGAGCATCGGCCCGACCCGCCGCGCCAGCCATTCCGGCGCGCCTGCGGAGGCCACTCCCACCACGCCGGCGGTCGCCGCGAGGGTCGCCGCGGGCAGCCTCCGGTCCACGGCACCGTGGACCTCGTGCCGGGACAGCGCCGTGACGGTGTAGGTGTGGAGTCCCACCGTGGCGGCCGCGGGCAGGGCGCGTACCGGCGCTTGCGACGAGGCCCCCAGCAGCACGTCGAGCGCGCGGCACGCGGCCATGCCCGCCGGGCCGGCCGCGGTGTTCTTGAGCTTGAGGTCGTACGCCCAGATGGCCGCCGTCAGCGGCACCGCCACCGCGAGCGCCCGCGCTCCCCCGGCCCGCCCGGCGACGCCGAGTCCCGCCGCTGTGAGTCCGGCCGCGACGCCCAGGGCCGCGGAGGCCGGGATGCGGCCGGATGGGATCGGCCGCTCGGGACGCTCGGTCGCGTCCAGCTCCCGGTCGGCCCAGTCGTTGGCCGCCATGCCCGCCCAGTAGAGCAACACCGACGCCGCCGCCAGCCCCGCGGCCTTGCGCACCGGCACGCCCGCCGCCGCGGCGCCCGCGATCACGTCGCCCGGTACGGAGAGGGCGGCCGGGGCACGTACCAGCTCGGCCAGGGCCCGGAGTCGTTCCTTCACCGCGATGCTCCGCAGCCGCTCGTCGGGCGTCGCCGTCCGCTCATCGGGACAGCCCGGCGGCGAAGGCGGTGAGCCGCGCCCACTGCTCGGCGAGCGCGGACGGCCCGTCGCCCAGCGGATCCTTGAAGAAGAAGCCGAGGTCGGTCAGCGGCCCGGAGCGTCCCGCCGCGTGGGCAGCCGCGGTGAGCCGGGCGAGGTCGAGCACCAGCGGCGCGGCCAGGGCGGAGTCGCAGCCGTGCCAGGTGAACTCCAGCCGCATGGGCGTACCCAGGAACCCAGCGAAGGTCACCAGGTCCCACGCGGTCTTGAAGTCCCCGATCTCGGCGACGTAGTCGATGCGGCTGGTGCCCTCGGGCTCGTAGCCGAGCGCGTCGCCGAGGACCCGCTGCTTGCTGGCGACCTTAGCGGCGTTGGCGGCCGGGTCGGCCAGGTTGGCCCCGTCGCCGCCGCCGAGCAGGTTGAGCCCGGACCAGCTGGTCACCCGCAGGTTCCGCTGCGCGAACATCGGCGCCAGCACCGACTTCACGAGAGTCTCGCCGGTCTTGCCGTCGTTGCCCGCGTAGGGCAGCCCCTCCCGCTCGGCCAGCTCCGCCAGCGCGGGCAGCCGGGGCCCCGTGGACGGCGTGAAGTCGACGAAGGAGCAGCCCGCCCGGAACGCGGCGTACGCGGCGAGGGAGCTGGGCGGCAGCACCGCCTGCCCGGGCTCCCGCAGAGCCTCCTCGAGCACCCGCAGCCCGGCATGCGCCGGATGCGGCTCGATCAGCGGCTCGGTCGTGGCGACATCGACGACGACGACCCGCTCCAGCGCGTGCCGCTCCCGGAAGTCTCGCAGGTCGGCGGCGATCCGCTCCGCCGTCTCGGCCTGCGTCGGAGCGGACGGCAGCGGCCGCACCTCGCCTTCGACGGCCGCCAGCTCGGCGGCGAGCGCCCCGACGAGCGGGCCGGGCACGACCCCGGCGGCGGCGAGCGCCTCGGCCTTCTTCGCGAGCGGCAGGGCGACCACGTCGTGCCCGCCGAACACCAGGTCCGCCCACCCCGGCAGCGCGGGTCCGCGCACCTCCGGCAGCTCCGTGACGCATCCGGCGGTGCCGGCCAGCCGGGCCCGCACCGCTGCCGCCCCGACCAAGGCCGTGACGGCCACCGAACCCCGAGCCCCGACCAACCAGATTCCGGTACGCATGCGCATCCCTCCCGGGCACCCACACCGCGCTCCGCTAACACGATGTGTCACTCGTGTTACGTGAAGCGACGCTACCGAGCACTCGGGACAAAGGAAACCCTCGATGTACGGAAACTTTCTCCCGTACCTCACCCAACTTTCCTACCAGGCGACAAAAGTCCTGATCCGCCCCGCCGAGGCCTCCCGCACCAAGCCGGATCCGCCGCCCACCCGGATCGGGGCACGCCTGACCGCCCGCCCTCCCAAGAGCGGTCGAGTCTGTCCACTCGGGGCTGTCAGCAGTCCCAGCCGTCAGCACCCCGGCCGTCAGCGACTCGGCGCTGTCAGCAGTCCCGGCCGTCAGCACCCCGGCCCTCACCAATCCCGGCCGTCACCAACCCCGGCCCTCACCAACCCCGGCCGTCAGCACCCCGGCCCTCACCAACCCCGGCCCTCACCAACCCCGGCCCTCACCAACCCCGCCCGTCAGCACCCCCGGCCCTCACCAATCCCGGCCGTCAGCAGCCCCGGCCCTCACAACCCCAGCCGTCAGCAAGCCCGGCCCCGCGCCGGCGTCAAGCTCAGGAGTCCGACGGCGCCCGCAGCATCATGAGAATCCCCAGAGTCATCGCCGCCACGGTGGTGCTCATCGCCCGCCGCACGCCGCCCCGGGAAGCACCGCCCCGCCGCCTGCCCGGCCCAGCGGCATCGGAACCCCGCACCGACCCGCCACTCCCCCGGCGACCGGAACCAGGCGCCCCACCGCGACTACCGGGGCCGTCACCCGAACCAGCCGGCCGCCCGGCAGCACCGGCAAGCGACCGCAGACGCCGGACCCCCGAGCCGCTCACCGGCTTCGGGAAGTGCAGGGCCCGCCGCGGCAGCATCCCGGCCGCATCCGCAAGGATCCAGGCGGCCTCCGCCGCGTCGGGCCGAGCCTCCGGCACCTTGGCGAGGCAGCGCCGCACCAGGTCGGCGACGGCCCGGGGCAGACCCGGCAGCGGAGGCAGCGGCCGCGGCTCCTCCCGCAGGTGCGCACTGACCATCTCGGTGATCGTCGTGGCCTGCCAGGGCATCGAGCCGGCAAGCGCCCGGTAGAGCAGCAGCCCCAGCCCGTAGACATCGCTCGCGGCCCGCACGGGCCCGCCGTCGAGCCGCTCGGGCGCCAGATAGGCAGGCGTGCCGAGCACCTCCCCGTCGATCTCGTCCACCGACCCGGCAGCCGCCGAGATCCCGAAGTCGACCAGCTTCACGCCGTCACCGAACACCGCCGCCTGTCCCCGCGCCGCGCCGAGCCTCCGCACTGCCCCAAGCCCCTGCGCCGCGCCGAACCCACGCATTGCCCCAAGCCCCTGCGCCGCCCCGAACCCCCGCGCCGCGCCGACCCGGTGCCCCGCGCCGAGCCCCCGCGCCGCGCCTGAACCCTGCGCCGCGCCATGCGTCTGCGCCGCGCCACGAGTCTGCGTCGCGCCTCCCTCGGGGGCGCCGGCGTGGCCGGGCACCATGACGTTGCCGGGCTTGACGTCGCGGTGCACGATGCCGCGCTCGTGGGCGGCCGCCAGGGCCGACGCCACCTGCGCGCAGATCCGCACCGCGGTCTGCCAGGGCAGTGGCCCGTCGGCAAGCACCTGGGCGAGCGTCCGCCCCTCGACGAGTTCCATGACCACGTACGGCACCGGCGCATCCCCGTACTGGTCGCGCTCCTCGTCGTAGTCGTACACGTCGACGACGTTCGGATGCCGCAACGCCGCCGCCGACCGGGCCTCCTGCCGGATCCGGTCGAGCAACGCCGGCTGACGGCCCGCGGCGGCGGACGGCACCTTGACGGCGACATCCCGCTGCAACAGCTCGTCATGGGCGCGCCACACCACGGACGACCCGCCCACGCCGAGCCGCTCGATCAGCCGGTAGCGATCCTTCACGGCGGCCCCAATGCCCCGCCCCCACGCCCGGAAACAAGAAATCCCCCGGCGATATGAACCCGTGTCACTAGACATACCGGCCGCAATCATTCGTGCACACGAAGCCACCAAAACGGCGCCCCACCTGCACAGAAGCCGCCTCCCACCCGCACTCCGCCCGGCCGCGCCTCCCCCAAGCCCACCGGACAGCCCATGCCGCCGCCCCGCCCCGTCCCCGACC
>NZ_JAUQWH010000091.1 GCF_030757795.1 Actinoplanes oryzae | reverse complement strand
CGCGGAGGCCGACGAGGCCGCCGTCGCCGAGCCGGTGGAGACCGCCGAGCCGGTGCTGGAGGAGGCCGACGAGACGTCGGACGACGTCGAGGACGGCGTCGACGAGGACGAGGACGACGAGGCTGGTGGCCGTCGCCGCCGGCGTCGCGGCCGCCGGGGCCGGGGCCGCGGCAAGGGTCCCGCCGACGAGGGCGACGAGGCCGCCGAGGCCGAGGCCGAGGCGGAGGCCGACGAGAGCGCGGACGCCGAGGCCGACGACAGCGAAAGCGACGAGGGCGACGGGGTCACCCGGCGCCGGCGCCGCCGCCGTCGCAAGGGCTCGGGGGACACCGAGGCCGGCGGCGTCGAGGACGGCGTGCACACCGTCGTGCGGGTGCGCGAGCCGCGCCGCAGCGACGAGGTGCAGGGCGTCTCCGGCTCGACCCGGCTCGAGGCCAAGCGCCAGCGCCGCCGGGACGGCCGCGAGCAGCGCCGCACCCGCCCGCCGATCCTGAGCGAGTCGGAGTTCCTGGCCCGCCGCGAGGCGGTCGACCGGGTCATGGTCGTGCGGCAGAAGCCGGACCGGCTGCAGATCGCCGTGCTCGAGGACGGCATCCTGGTCGAGCACTACGTGTCCCGGACCACCTCCGGCACGATGGTCGGCAACGTCTACCTCGGCAAGGTGCAGAACGTGCTGCCGAGCATGGAGGCCGCGTTCGTCGACGTGGGCCGCGGCCGCAACGCCGTGCTCTACGCGGGCGAGGTCAACTGGGACGCGACCGGGCTCGAGGGGCGCTCCCGCTCGATCGAGCAGGCGCTGCGCTCCGGCGACTCCGTGCTCGTGCAGGTCACCAAGGACCCGATCGGGCACAAGGGCGCCCGGCTGAGCAGCCACATCGCGCTCTCCGGCCGGCACCTGGTCTACGTGCCCAACGGCAACGCCTCCGGGATCAGCCGCAAGCTGCCCGACACCGAGCGCAAGCGGCTGCGCGACGTCCTCAAGAAGCTCGTCCCCGACGGCGCCGGCGTGATCGTGCGCACCGCCGCCGAGGGCGCCAGCGAGGACGAGCTCGCCCGCGACGTCAAGCGGCTGCAGGCCCAGTGGGAGGACATCCAGGCGAAGGCGGCCCAGGGCCACGCGCCGGTCGCCCTCTCCGAGGAGCCGGACCTGGTCATCCGGGTCGTCCGGGACCTCTTCAACGAGGACTTCCGCGAGCTGGTCGTGCAGGGCGAGCAGGCGTACTCGGAGATCGAGAACTATCTGCAGTCGGTCTCGCCGGACCTGGTCGAGCGGCTGCACCGGCATGTCGGCACCGCGGACGTCTTCGCCGACAAGCGCATCGACGAGCAGATCCTCAAGGCGCTCGACCGCAAGGTGTTCCTGCCCTCCGGCGGCCACCTGGTGATCGACCGCACCGAGGCGATGACGGTCGTCGACGTCAACACCGGCAAGTACACCGGCGCGGGCGGCAACCTCGAGGAGACGGTCACCCGCAACAACCTCGAGGCGGCCGAGGAGATCGTGCGCCAGCTGCGGCTGCGCGACCTCGGCGGCATCGTGGTGATCGACTTCATCGACATGGTGCTGGAGAGCAACCGCGAGCTGGTGCTGCGCCGCCTGACCGAGTGCCTGGGCCGGGACCGGACCAAGCACCAGGTCACCGAGATCACCTCGCTCGGGCTCGTGCAGATGACCCGCAAGCGGATCGGCTCGGGGCTGCTCGAGGCCTTCAGCGAGACCTGCGACCACTGCAAGGGCCGCGGCGTGCTGATCCACGCCGAGCCCGTGCCGGAGAAGCGCTCGAACGGCAACGGCAACGGCAACGGTGCCGCGAGCCAGGTCAAGGCCGTGGCCGCGGCCGCCTCGGCGCCCACCGCACCCGCCCCGCAGAGCTCCGGCAAGTCCCGCCGGCGCCGTGGCGGCTCCGCCGAGCCGGCCGGGGTCCAGGCGCTGGCCGAGCCGGTCGAGGCCTTCGGCGAGATGCCGGTGCCGGTGCCGTCCGAGGTCGTGGTCACACCCGAGCCGGTCGCCGCTCCGGGGGCGCCGTCCTCGGACGTGACCTCGGAGGACCCGGCCGCGGAGGTCGCCGGTCTGCCGCCGGCCCCGCAGACGTCGGGCGTCATCGGCTCGGGCGCCATCGGCGCGGGAAGCACCGGGTCGGGCGTCATCGGGTCGGGGGTCATCGGTTCCGGGGCCGGCAACGCGGCGGGGTCCGGCATCATCTCCCCGGCGCCGCGGCTGACCAGCAACGACGACTCCGGCGACGACTACGACATCAGCGGGTACGACCTGTCGCGCTACGGCAGCTCGTACCCGGAGGCGGACGCCGAGCCCGAGTCCGACACCGAGCCGCTGCAGCTGACCGGCGCCGACGACCCGGACGCCGCCGGCGACGACGACGAGGACGACGACGAGCCGGTGGGCGCCGGGACGGGTGGCCGGCGCCGGTCACGCCGCAGCGGCTCCCGGCGGCGTACCCGTCCGTAGGTAGGCGCGAGTCTCGACGGCCCGGGCGGTTCCGGCAGGTTCTCCCTGCTGGGGCCGCCCGGGCCATCTTGCGTGATCGATCTCCGCTATCCTCGCGACACCCCTCCCCGGTGCATCCCCCATGCCGCACCGGGCCGTGGGACCCCCGATCCGCGAGGAGACCGTCATGCGACGTCTGTTGTGCGCTGCCGCCCTGACCAGTGCCGTCCTGCTGAGCGCCTGTTCCGGCGCCGATTCGTCCCCGTCGGCGTCCGCGCCCGGCGCCGGCGTCTCCCCGGGGGCAGGCGTCTCGCCCGCCGCCGGAGCGCCGGCTGCCGCCGCCACGTCCCCCGCGGCCGCCGGGTCCTCCGCCGGGACGGCCGCCGGCAGTGGTGACAAGGCTCTCGCCGACGACTCGAAGGCGATCTGCGACCAGGCGGCCCGGGTCGGCACGGAGGCGGGCAAGACTTTCGTGGCCGACCTCCAGCTGCTGATCGACGCCGAGTCCGCCAAGGACGCCGCCTCGGCCGCGCAGGCCAAGGAGAAGACCAGCCGCGACGTGCAGAACTACTCGGACGCGCTGGTCGACATGGCCTCGCTGGCCGGCGACCCGCAGCTCAAGAAGGTGCTGTCCGGGATGGGCAAGCAGGTCGCGGCGCTCAAGGGCGACGTCCGCAAGCTCGACGCCGACAAGCTGGCGGCCCTGCAGGACGACCTGGCCGAGGCGTGTGGCACGGATTGAGCGTCGGGTATCCTTGACCAGGTCGGCCGGGCGCTCTCGTCCGGCCGCGGGCGGGGCTGTCCCTGGTTTGGGTGCGGGCCCGGTCATGAAGTAAGCTGTCCAGCGGTGCTTTTTCAGGCGCCGTCGGTCCCAGGCAGCCGGTTCTGTGCGAGATTTCGCCATGAGCCCGCCGGGACCCGTTCCATCCGCCAAGCAGCGGCATCGCTGCGTAAGTCTCAGGGAGTCCGCGTCTCATGTACGCGATCGTCAAGACCGGCGGCAAGCAGTACAAGGTTGCCGAGGGCGACGTGATCGAGGTCGAGAAGCTCGCGGGTGTGCCCGGCGACTCGCTGAGCCTCGCCGCGGTCCTCCTCGTCGACGGTGACAACCTGGTGACCGACGCGGCCAAGCTTGCCAACGTTGTGGTGTCCGGCGAGATCGCCGAGCACACCAAGGGTCCGAAGATCCGGATCCACAAGTTCAAGAACAAGACCGGATACCACAAGCGCCAGGGGCACCGCCAGCCGCTGACCCGCGTCAAGGTGACCGGCATCTCCAGCGGGAAGTAGGGGCGAACCGCCATGGCTCACAAAAAGGGTGCTTCCAGCTCGCGTAACGGCCGTGACTCCGCCGCCCAGCGGCTCGGGGTGAAGCGGTTCGGTGGCCAGCTGGTCAAGGCCGGCGAGATCATCATCCGGCAGCGCGGCACGAAGTTCCACCCGGGCGACCTGGTCGGCCGGGGCAGCGACGACACGCTGTTCGCGCTCGCCGCGGGCAACGTGCTCTTCGGCCACACGCGCGGTCGCAAGACCGTCAGCATCGTGCCGGTCGGGGCTGCGGCCGAGTAAGGCCGACGCCCGGCGCCGCACGCGCAGCGTCTCAGCGGGCCGTGGACCCTGAAGGGGTTCGCGGCCCGCTGGCATTTTTTCCGGGACAATGGTGTTGTCCCCCCGGGGGAGCGTGGCCCCTCTGAGAATGCGCCGCGCAGATCATGATGGGGAGTTCTTCAGGTGGCTACGTTCGTCGACCGGGTTGTGCTGCACCTGCAGGCGGGTGACGGCGGCCATGGCTGCGTGTCCGTGCGCCGGGAGAAATTCAAGCCGCTGGGCGGCCCCGACGGGGGTAACGGCGGGCACGGCGGCGGGATCACCCTGGTCGTCGACCCGCAGCAGCACACGCTGCTCGACTTCCACTTCCGCCCGCACATCAAGGCGACCAACGGCGGCGGCGGCGCGGGCGCCAACCGGGACGGCGCCAACGGCCAGGACCTGGTGCTCAAGGTGCCGGACGGCACGGTCGTGCTGACGCCCGAGGGCGAGGTGCTGGCCGACCTGATCGGCGAGGGCGCCACGTTCGAGGTGGCCCGCGGGGGCCGGGGCGGGCGCGGCAACGCGTCGCTGGCCAACACCCGGCGCAAGGTGCCCGGATTCGCGGAGCTGGGCGAGCCGGGCGACGCGATGGACGTCGTGCTGGAGCTGAAGAGCGTCGCCGACGTCGGCCTGGTCGGCTTCCCGTCGGCCGGCAAGTCCTCGCTGATCTCGGTGATCTCCGCGGCGAAGCCGAAGATCGCGGACTACCCGTTCACCACGCTGGTGCCGAACCTCGGCGTGGTCCAAGCGGGCGAGCACACGTTCACCGTCGCCGACGTGCCCGGCCTGATCCCGGGCGCGGCCACCGGCAAGGGGCTGGGGCTGGAGTTCCTGCGGCACATCGAGCGGACGTCCGTACTGCTGCATGTCCTGGACTCGGCGGCGCTGGAGATCGAGCGCGACCCGATCGCCGACCTGGAGGCGATCGAGGCGGAGCTCGCCGCGTACGGGGGGCTGGAGGACCGGCCCCGGATGGTCGCGCTCAACAAGATCGACGTGCCGGACGGGCGGGACCTGGCCGAGATGGTCCGGCCGGATCTGGAGGCCCGCGGCTTCCGGGTGTTCGAGGTGAGTGCGGTCACCCGCGAGGGGCTCAAGGAGCTGACGTACGCGCTGGCCGAGGCCGTGGCCGCCAACCGGCTGGCCGCGCCGCCCGCCGAGCCCAGCCGGACGATCGTGCGCCCGCGCGCGGTCGACGAGAAGGGCTTCACCATGGAGCGGGACGACGAGGGCGTCTGGGTCGTCCGGGGCGTCCAGGTCGAGCGCTGGATCAAGCAGACGAACTTCGACAACGACGAGGCCGTCGGCTATCTCGCGGACCGGCTCGAGCGGCTCGGCGTCGAGGCGATGCTGGCCAAGAAGGGCGCCCAGCCCGGCGACCCGGTGCGCATCGGCACCCACGAGTTCGACTGGCAGCCCGACGCCGGGGCCTACGTGTCCGGCCCGCGCGGCACGGACATCCGGCTCGAGGAGCCGGCCGGCCGGGCGACCGCGGCGCAGCGTCTCGCCGCCCGCAAGGCCCGCCGGGTCCGCTCCGACGACGAGCTGCTGCACATGAGCGACGACGGCACGGTCACCACGCTGTCCATGGCGAGCAAGCCGGTGCTGGTCGAGGACGACGAGGACGACGAGGAGTGATGGGCTCCCGTTGGGATTCCGGCAACCCGCCGGAAATGGACGCCACTTAGAGTCACGGACATGCTGATCGAGTCCCGGCCCGCCGACGATGCCGAGCTGGCTGCTCTGCTCACCGCCCAGCAGCGGGAGCTGCGGGAGGCCGGCCGGGAGTTCGCGGCGTACTCGCTGCACGACGACACCTCGTACCTGGTGGGTGTCAAGGACTGGCGGGTCATGGCGTGTGCCGGGTGGCGGCCGCTCGGGACGCGGGTCGCCGAGCTGACGAGGATGTATGTCCGGCCGGCCTACCGTAACCGCGGCTACGGCCGGCAGCTGATCGTCGCCCTGGAGGAGGAGGCGCTGGCCGACGGGCGGCCGGTGCTGCGCCTGGAGACGGGCACGTATCTGCCGGCGGCGCTCGCGCTCTATCGATCGGCGGGTTACGAGACCATTCCCGCGTACGGGGAATATGTCGGCAATCCGTACAGTGTCTGCTTCGAGAAGTCACTGGTAGTGACGTCCGGCTGAGACTTTCTCGCCACGCGGGCGTCGCGTCGCGGCGGCGCCCGGCGCGCCCGGCATGATGGGCGGCATGCCGAGCCTGACCCGCGCCGAGGCGACCGCCCGAGCCGCCACTGTCACTGTCACCGGGTACGCCGTCGATCTGGACCTCACCGGCGGGGGCGACACCTTCCGCTCCCGCACGGTGCTCACCTTCGACGCCTCCGAGGGCGCCACCACCTTCGTCGAGCTGGAGCCGGAGCGCCTGCTGTCGGCCACGCTCAACGGGACGCCCGTCGACCCCTCGGCCCTGGCCGGCGAACGGCTCGCGCTGACCGGCCTCGCCGCGACGAACGAGCTGGTGGTCGAGGGCGAGATGCGCTACTCGAACACCGGTGAGGGCCTGCACCGCTCGGTCGACCCGGCGGACGGGCGTACGTACCTCTACGCGCACATGTTCCTCGACGGCGCCCGCCGCATCTTCCCGTGCTTCGACCAGCCCGACCTCAAGGCGCCCGTGACGCTGTCGGTCACCGCGCCGGACGACTGGATCGTGGCCGCCAACGGCGAGCGCGACGGCGAGCCGGTCGCCGGGAAGTGGACCTTCGGGACCACCAAGCCGCTGGCGACGTACTTCGTGTCGTTGATCGCCGGGCCCTATCACGTGTGCACCGACGAGCACGACGGCATCCCGCTGGCGCTCTACGCCCGGCAGGCGCTCGCCGAGCACCTGGACGCGCAGGCCGAGGACATCTTCACGGTCACCAAGCAGTGCCTCGACCGCTACCACGAGATCTTCGACACCCGCTATCCGTTCGGCCACTACGGCCAGGCGTTCGTGTCGGAGTTCAACTTCGGCGCGATGGAGAACCCGGGCATCGTGGTCTTCCGCGACGAGTTCATCTACCGGTCGGCGGTCACGGAGAGCGAGCTCGAGGGCCGGGCCATGGTCATCGCCCACGAGATGGCCCACCAGTGGTTCGGCGACCTGGTCACCATGGCCTGGTGGGACGACCTGTGGCTCAACGAGTCGTTCGCCGAGTACCTGGGCACGCGCATCACCGCCGAGGCGACGAAGTACACCGGCACGTGGACGACCTTCGCCATGAACCGCAAGGCCTGGGGGCTGCGCGCCGACCAGCGGCCGTCCACGCATCCGGTCGCCCCGGAGGAGGTCGACGACACCGACCTGGCACTGCTCAACTTCGACGGCATCTCGTACGCGAAGGGGGCCGCCGTCCTGCGCCAGCTCGTCGCGTACGTGGGGGACAAGGCGTTCCTGGCCGGGCTGAACGAGCACTTCACGGCGCACGCGTACGGGAACGCGACCCTCGCCGACCTGCTCGCTGCCGTGTCCCGGGCCAGCGGGCGCGACCTCGGGGCCTGGGCGGACGTGTGGCTGCGCAGTGCCCAGGTCAACACGCTGCGCGCCGAGGTGTCGCGCGCGGACGACGGAACGTACGCCGACGTGGCCCTCGTCCAGGCCGCACCGGACGCCTATCCGACGCTGCGGCCGCACCGGCTCGGCATCGGCCTCTACGACAGAGGTACGGACGGGACCGTCACGCTGCGGCGCCGTGTCGAGGTGGATGTGGACGGGGGGCGTACCGTGATCTCCGAGCTGGCCGGGGAGCCGGCGGCGGACCTCCTGCTGGTCAACGACGGCGATCTGACCTACGCCAAGGTCCGGCTGGACCCGGCGTCCGCGGAGGCCGTGCCGCAGCTGCTGCCGCTGCTCGACGACTCGCTGGCCCGCGCCGTGCTGTGGAGCTCGATGCTGGACGCGGTCATCGACGCCGAGCGCCCGGTCGCCGAGCTCGTCACGCTGGTGCTCGCCGCGCTGCCGGTCGAGCGCGAGGTCGTCATCGTCGAGGACGTGCTGCGGATGACGCGCAGCCTGGTCGACCGCTATCCGACGCCGGAGACCCGGCCCGCCGCGCTCGAAATGCTCGCGCAGGCGTGCGACCGGCTGATCGCGGTGGCCGACCCCGGCGGCTCGATCCGGCTGGCGGCGGTGCGCGGCCTCATCGGCACGACGACCGACACGGTACGGCTGCGGGGCTGGCTGAACGGCGAGAACGTCCCCGAGGGCCTGGAGATCGACACCGACCTGCGCTGGCTCATCGTCTACCGGCTGGCGATCCTGGGCGCGGCCGGCCCCGAGGACATCGACGCGCAGTACGAGGCGGACCGCAGCCCGTTCGGCGAGCAGGCGGCCGCCCGGTGCCGCGCGGCAATCCCGACGGCGGAGGCCAAGGCGCGGGCCTGGGACTTCGTCATCAACGACCCGGAGGCGTCCAACCGCATCCTCGAGGCGACGGCGCAGGGCTTCTGGCAGCCCGAGCACCTTTCGCTCGTGGCCCCGTACGCGCCGCGCTACTTCGCCGAGATGCCCGGCATGCTGGAGCGGCGGGGCGGGATGAGCGGGGAGCGGATCGCCACGATGGCGTACCCGTCGGTGGTGGTGGCCGAGAGCACCCGGGAGCTGGCGGCCGAGCTGCTGGCCTCCGACAAGACCTCCTCGATCCTGCGCCGGGTCGTGGTCGACGGCGACGACGACGTGCGACGGGCGCTGCTGGCCCGAGGTTGAACCATTCTGGGCGTTTTGTGTCGGAGGACCGGTTAGCCTCGTTCTGACGGGGGTGAGCGGTGGAGTGGTCCGACGCGCTGACCGGTGGGCTGCTGGCGGCCGTTCCGGATGCGGTCCTGGTGCTCGGCCAGGACCGGCGGATCGTGCTGGCCAGCGACCGGGCGCTGGAGGTCTTCGGCCGGGCCCGGAGCGACCTGCTCGGGCGGTCGGTCGACGAGATGGTGCTCTCGGGGCGCTCCACCACGCGCGGGAAACGGCGCGACGGCTCGGAGTTCCCCGCGGAGGTGTCCTTCGCCGCGGTCGGTGACCACGCCGTGATGGTCATCCGGGACGTGAGCGAGCGGGTCGCGCTCCGCGCCGAGGTCCACGCCCAGCGGCAGCGCCGGCTCGAGGCCCTCGGCCAGCTCGCCGGCGGTGTGGCGCACGACTTCAACAACCTGCTCGGCGTGATCGTCAACTATGCGGGCTTCGTCATCGAGGAGGCGCAGTCGCCGCAGCCCGACGCGTCGATCATCGCCGCCGACGCCAAACAGGTCGTGCAGGCGGGCGAGCGGGGGACCGCGCTGACGCACCGGCTGCTCAAGTTCGCGCGGCGGGATGTCTCCCGGCCGCAGGTGCTCGACGTCAACGAGGCCGTGGCGGCCGCCTCCGAGGAGCTGCGGGCCACGGCCGGCGACGACGTCCGGCTGATCGTCCGGCCCGCCACGAACCTGCCGTCGGTCAGCTGCGACCCCGGCCAGCTCGAACAGCTCCTCGTCAACCTGACCGCCAACGCGCGCGACGCGATGCCGTCCGGCGGCAACCTGGTGATCGACACCGCGGTGGCGCACCTGGCACCGGACGAGCATCCGGAGCTGGCGCCCGGGGAGTACGTACGGCTGCGGGTGTGCGACTCCGGGCGCGGCATGACTCCCGACGTCATCGAGCGCGCGTTCGAGCCGTTCTTCACGACCCGGCCGAACCACGAGGCGACCGGGCTGGGGCTGGCCTCGGTGCACGGCATGGTCACGCAGGCCGGCGGGGGAGTGAGCATCGCCTCCGAGCCGGGGGTGGGCACCACGGTGACCGTCCTGTTCCCGACCGCGGACTCGTCGGCGTCCGCGTCGTCGCCCGCGGCTGTCCCGGGTTCGCCGTCCGGGCTCGCCGGGAACGGGGAGACGCTGCTCGTCGTGGACGACGAGACGGCCCTGCGGGACGTCGCCGGCCGGATCCTGTCGGGCGCGGGTTATCACGTCCTGGCCGCTGACGGCGGCCCGAAGGCGCTGGAGCTGGCCGCGCGGCACGAGGGCTCGATCGACCTGCTGGTCAGCGACGTCGTGATGCCGGGCATGCTGGGCAACGAGCTGGCGGAGCGGCTGGTGGACGCGCGGCCGGACACGCGGGTGCTCTTCATGTCCGGGTACGCGCAGCCGGTGCTCGCCTCGCAGGGCACTCTCGACCCGGGCATCGCCCTGCTCGAGAAGCCCTTCACCGCGGAGGATCTGCTGGCGGCCGTCCGGCGGCGGCTGGACGGGGCATGATGATCTTGCGGCGGGTCGCTGCCCCAGCGGTTTTTCCTGCGGCCGCCCCGGTGATCTTTCCGGCGGGTGCCCGGGATGGCGTGATCTAGTATTCGTCGATGCGTGAACGGCGCCGGATCGGCATCATGGGCGGGACCTTCGATCCCATTCACCACGGTCACCTGGTGGCCGCCAGCGAGGTGCAGATGCGCTTCGACCTGGACGAGGTCGTCTTCGTGCCCACCGGGCAGCCCTGGCAGAAGGGCGTGGTCAGCCCCGCCGAGGACCGCTACCTCATGACGGTCATCGCCACCGCGTCGAACCCCCGCTTCCACGTGTCGAGGGCGGACATCGACCGGGACGGCCCGACCTACACGATCGACACCCTGCGGGACCTGCGAGCGGTGTACGGCCCCGAGGCGGAGCTCTACTTCATCACCGGCGCGGACGCCCTCGGCAAGATCCTCTCGTGGAAGGACGCGCTGGAGATGCTGTCGCTGGCGCACTTCGTCGGCGTCACGCGCCCCGGATACCAGCTGACCGACGAGCACCTGCCGGCGGACACGGCCACGCTCGTCGAGGTGCCCGCGATGGCGATCTCGTCCAGCGACTGCCGCGCGCGGGTCGCGAAGGGGCAGCCGGTCTGGTACCTCGTCCCCGATGGTGTGGTGCAGTACATCGCGAAGCGGGAACTTTATCGGGCGTGATGTCTTGTTTGCCGTTTTTGCGCTGCGGGGATTGTCGGACCCGTGTGAGAGGCTTGTAGCACTCGGCAATTCGCTGTCGCCGGGTCGTCAGAGAACCCGACTGAGGGGAGACCGGTGCCCGTCACCGACCGCGCCCGCGAGCTCGCGCTGACGGCAGCGCAGGCTGCCGCGGACAAGAAGGCTCAGGACATCGTCATCATCGACGTGGCCGAGCAGCTCTACATCACCGACGCGTTCGTGATCGCGTCGGCGTCCAACGAGCGCCAGGTCGTCGCGATCGTCGACGCCATCGAAGAGGCGCTGCTCAACCTCGAGGAGAAGGCCAAGCCCGTGCGCCGCGAGGGCGAGCGCCAGGGCCGCTGGGTCCTCCTCGACTACGTCGACATCGTGGTCCACATCCAGCACACCGAGGAGCGCGAGTTCTACGCCCTCGACAAGCTGTGGAAGGACTGCCCGACGATCGAGTTCGTCGACCGGGACGCCGCTGCGTCCGGCGCCGCAGCGCCTTCCGGGGCGGCATGACCACCACGCGCCTGATCGTCTGGCGGCACGGCAACACCGACTGGAACAGGGACGGTCGCGTCCAGGGCCAGACCGACGTTCCGCTCAACGACCTCGGTCGCCAGCAGGCCGTCGACGCGGCCGAGCTGCTCGTCCGGCTCCGCCCCGACGTCGTCGTCGCCAGCGACCTCAGCCGCGCGGCCGACACCGCGGCGGCCCTGGCGGCCCTCACCGGCCTCCCGGTCCGCCCCGACGAGCGCCTCCGCGAGCGCCACTTCGGCAAGTGGCAGGGGCTCACCATGGCCGAGGTCGCCGAGCAGCGCCCCGACGAGCACGCCCGCTGGAAAGCCGGCCAAACCGTCATCGGCGGCGACGTGGAAACCCTCGACGACCTGGGCAAACGGGTCGCCGAGGGGCTGGAGGCGGCCGCCGGCCTGGCCCCCGAGGGCGGCACAATCGTCGCCGCCACCCACGGCGCCGCGGCCCGCCAGGGCATCGGCCACCTGCTCGGCTGGCCGGCGGAGATGCTGCGCACCCTGCGCGCGCTGCAGAATTGCCACTGGGCCGAGCTCAGCCACGACGCCTCGCGCGGATGGCAGCTGGCCGCCTACAACGTGGGCCCCTTCACCGACCGCCCAGTGCCGCCGCCGGTCTGACGCCCGGCGCCGCCAGTCTGCCCGCCCGGTGTCGCGGGTCTGTTCGCCTCGGTGCCGTCGCGGGTTGACGCTTGGTTCCTTCGCTGGTCTGCCCGCTCGGTGCCGTTGCCGCTTTGGCGGTTGGTTCCGCCGGTCTGCCCGCCTGCTGCTGTCGCCGGTTTGACGCTTGGCCCCATCCGCCGGCCTGACAGCTCGGTGCCGCCGGTGCGGCCGTCCTTGCGCCGCTGCTCTGACGGCCCCCGGCGGCGGTGTCGGCTACCTTTCTCGACGGTCGCCCTGCTGGGCCGGATTCCGGCGACCGTCATCCGTGACGAGTGCTCCCGGTCTGATGGCTTCCTCGGTATTCGTGGGCGGAGGGTTTCTCGCCTCAGCCGCGCTGGAAGTGGCTACAGGTCGCACCCGGCACGAATTCACGTGACCGGAGCGGCATCCACGACGCCGGCCTGATTCTCGATGTCGCCCCGGCTCACCGGGCACGCGGCTCACGCTGACCAGGCACGCCCGGCACCTGCCCGGCCCCCCGAGGGGGCATGCGGCATGCGGGACGATGAGCGGCTCGTCGCTGCCTGGAGTGCCCGGCCTGCCCCGGGCGGTCGGAGCTTGCCGGCGACCGACCCACGGCCACCCTCGCCGACGTCGCCGCCGACCTGAGGGCAATGGCATAAGACTGCGGCAAAGGCCCGGGCCACAGCGACCACGCCCACCCGGCGAACGAGTACCGCACCGGACGTGCGTCACTTCGGATCAGCGCCGGCGACCTGGTCACCGTGGTGGCGATGGCGTCCTTGGTGCGGTCGGCGGGGGTCAGGGGCAGCTGGGGATTGCCGCGGGCAGTCACGGCCGGGCCGGTGGGGGTGGGGTCAGGGCGGCCGGGGTTGTCGCGGGCGGCCACGGTCAGGCTGGTGGGGGCGGCCGGGTTGTCGCGGGCGGCCACGGTCAGGCTGGTGGGGGCGGCCGGGTGGTCGCGGGCGGTTACGGCCGGGCCGGTGGGCGCGGGGTCAGGGCGGTTGGAGGTTGCCGCGGGCGGCCACGGCCAGGCCGGTGGGGGTGCGGACGGCGGCCAGGTCGCCGTGGTGGTCGGTGCGGAGGACTCGGGCGCCGGCCGTGGTGAGGCGGGCCAGGAGGGGCGGGTTGGGGTGGCCGTAGTCGTTGTCCGCGCCCACGGAGACCAGGGCCACGGCGGGGTCGACGGCGTCGATGAAGGCGGGGGACTGGTAGGCGGAGCCGTGGTGGGCGACCTTCAGGACGTCGGCGCGGATGGTGGGTGGGCCGAGGCGGTGGAGGAGGTCGTCCTGCTCTTCGGTTTCGGCGTCGCCCGGGAGCAGGATGCGGCGCCCGTCGATCGTTGCGGACAGGACGAGGGAGTTGTTGTTGGGGTCGGAGTTGGTGCCGTGCAGGGGCTCGACCGGGCCGAGCACGGTGAGGTCCAGGCGGCCTGCGGTGTAGCGCCACCCCGGGTGGACCGGCGCCATCGGGGTGCGGGTGCGGGCGGCCTGCTGCTCGACCGCGGCGCGGCCGGACGGGGGGTCGGGCCAGTCCGGGGTGGCGACTCCGGCGACGCTGCGGCCGCGGAACACCCCCGCGAGGCCGCCGATGTGGTCGACATGGAAGTGGCTGACCACGAGGAGGACCACCGCCCGGACGCCGAGCCGCCGCAGGCAGCCGTCGACCGCCTCCGGGTCGGGACCCGCGTCGATGACCACGGCGCGGCCCTCGGCCACGGGCAGCACCACGGCGTCGCCCTGGCCCACCGCGCACGCCACGATGATCCAGCGGGGCGGGGGCCAGCCGGCGACCAGGAGGCGTACGGGCAGGGCGCCCACCATGGCACTCACCGTCACCACCGCGACCAGCCGCCGCACGATCGCCCGCCGCGCTGCCACGAGCAACGCGACCGTGATGAGGGCCAGGAGCAGTGCTCCGGTGACGCCGCCGGGCCACGGCAGCGCGCCCGCGGGGACGTCAGCGCCGTAGGCCGCCACCAGCACGAGCCAGCGCGCCGGCCACTGACCCACCCACACGGCGAACTCCGCGGCCTGCGGCCAGGCGGGCGACACCACGGCGGCGCCCACGCCGAGCAGGGTCGCCGGGGCGATGGCGGGAACGACCAGCAGGTTTGCCGGCACGGCGACCAGGCTCACGGCGCCGGAGATGCCGGCCACCACCGGCCCGCACGCCGCCTGGGCCGCCGCCGGCACCGCGAGCGCCTCGGCGGCCCAGCCCGGCCAGCGGCGGGCGGTGAGTGCGTCCCGCCACCTCGGAGCGAGCAGCAGCAGGCCCCCGGTCGCCAGCACGGACAGCGCGAAGCCCAGGTCCGCCGCCAGCTCCGGGTCCATCACGACGAGGACCGCCACCCCGCCCGCCAGCGCCGGAACCGCCGCCCGGGGCCGCCCGCTCGCCAGCCCGATCAGGGCCAGCGCGCCCATGGCGGCCGCGCGCACCACACTGGGCGCCGGCCGGGCCAGCACCACGAACCCGGCGAGGGCCACCGCACACACCAGCGCCGTCATGACCGGGCCGGCTCGGAGCCGGCGCACCAGGGCGAGCACCACGCTCAGCAGGATGGCTATGTTCGCCCCGCTGACGGCGGTGAGATGCGTGAGGCCCGTTGCCCGGAAGTCCTCCTCGACCGCGGGGTCCATCCGGCTCGTGTCCCCGACGACCAGGCTCGGCAGCAGGCCGCCCACATCGTCCGGCAGAGGCTGGCACGCGCGCTGGAGACCGGCCCGCAGGCTTCCGGCCGCGCGTTGCGCCCATGACGACCGGCCGCGCAGCTCCGGCGCCGACCGCACCGACAGCACGGCCGCCGTCAGATCACCGCCCCGGGGAGCCAGCAGGCGTCCCGTCGCCGAGCCGTGCTGCCCCGGCAACAGCGACTGCCAGGCCGCTCCCGACCCCAGCACGAGCGCCCGGGTGGACAGTGTCACGGCCGGTCCGTCCTCCGGCTGGACGCCGGTGAGCCCGACCGCCACCAGGTACGTCGGCGGCAGCCCCGGCGACCCGTCGAGCGCTCGCGGGTCGTCGCGCACCACGAAGTCCACGCGCACGGTCGCCTCGGCGGCCACCCATCCCGCCAGCGGCTCGGCGTCCCGCACTCCGACCCGCGCTCCCGTGGCCACGGCCCCGCATCCGGCCCCGAGCAGCGCCGCGACGACGATCCACCGCAGCTCCCTGGCCTGGGGCCGCCCTTGCCGGGGCGCCGCTCGGCCCAGCACCCGGGACGCCCACGGGGACGCCGCCAGTGCCGCCGTGACGAAAGCGCCGGCTCCGAGCGCCGCACCCGCTCGCACGGACAGGTGGAGGCACGCCAGCCCGGCCAGCCAGAGCGCCACGGCAAACCCCGCCAGCCGCAGATCCGGGGCCTTGCGCTGCTGTGTGACAGGTGCCGAGCGGGACGAAGGCGGGCCGGTCATATCGTGACCAGGTCTTTGAGCTGCTCGTAGCGGGCGGTGCCGATGCCGTCGACCTGCTGCAGGTCGCTGACGGCCGCGAAGCCACCCCGGGACTCGCGGGCGTCGAGGATGCGCTGCGCCAGGACCGGCCCGACCCCGGGCAGGCCGTCGAGGTCCGCCAGCGTGGCGGTGTTGAGGTTGACCAGACCGGGAGGCGCGCTGGCTCCGGCGGGGCCCGCGGGCGCGGTCGGCGCGGCGCCGGGTGGGGGAGTGACGCCGACCATGATGAGCTCGCCGTCGACCACCTTGCGCGCCAGGTTGAGCGGCGCCACGTCGACGCCCGGCTCGGCGCCGCCCGCGGCGGTCAGCGCATCGGCGACCCGGGCGCCGGGCGCCAGCTCCACCAGCCCGGGCTTGCGCACCTTTCCACCGACGGCCACCACGATCGGCGCGCCCGCCGACGCACCCGACGACCCTGGCGCGGCGCTCGGAGCTCCCGGTCCCGCGACGCTTTGCTGACCCGGTGAGCCCGTGCCCGGGGAAGCCGCGGGTGCGCCGGCACCCAGCGGTGGCGGGACGACCTCCACCCGGGGACGGGCGCGCCACGCCAGGAACGCCGCCAGCGTCACCACGGCGACCGCCACCGCCACCAGCGCCCGCACGCCGCGCCGGCCGGGGTCGAACAGGCTCATGCGCCGGCCGGCGGGACCGTCGAAGGCCCCGGCTGCCGACAGCGCCGGGGGATCGGCGGCGAAGACGCCGGCGGCGACGGACTTGTGCACGGCCGGAGCAGGGGCGGGGGCCGGAGTGACGTCGTCCGGCCAGCCGGGCACGTCGGGCGGCCAGCCGGGCATCGCCTCCGACCACCCTGGCACCACGTCGGCCCAGGTCAGCGGGCCGTCGCCGGGCGGCGGGAGCGACGGATCCGCGGAGTCGTCCCCGCGAGCCGTCTCCTGCCCAGCCGTGATCCCGGGACGCCGAAACTCCTTCGTGTCCCATGCATAGCCCCGCAACGGCGGGGCTGCTCCCGTGTCGTCCTTCGCCTCTCCCACGCCGGCGACCGTAGGGTGCCAGCAGCGTCCTCGCCGCTGGCCCTGTGGACGACGGCTCATTGTGGATAACCGGGAGTTTCATGAACGCTGTGCTAGCCGAGACGACTGCCCAGCTCAGGGCGGTGGGGTGTGTGTACGCCGAGGAGGAGGCGGCCATTCTCGTGGCAGCGGCCGACTCGGCCGCCCAGCTGCGGGAGCTGATCGGGCGCCGGGCCGCGGGCGAGCCTTTGGAGCAGATCGTGGGCCATGCGGAGTTCGACGGCACGCGGGTCCGCCTCCGGCACGGCGTCTTCGTACCCAGGGTGCGCAGCCAGTTGCTGGTGCGCGAGGCGGCGACCCGCACCCGGCCGGGTGACACCGTCGTCGACCTGTGCTGCGGTTCCGGGGCGCTGGGACTCGCGCTGCTCCGACGCGTACCCGGGATCGATCTGACCGCCGCGGACAGCGACCCCGCCGCAGTGGCCTGCGCCCGCGACAACCTCGGCGCGGACCGGGTCTTCGAGGGCGATCTCTTCGACGCGCTGCCGGCAGGCCTGCGCGGGCGGATCAATGTCCTGCTCGCCAACGTGCCGTACGTGGCCAGCGCACACATCGACTACCTGCCGGCCGAAGCGCGTCTCCACGAGCCGCGCACCGCCCTCGACGGCGGTCCTGACGGGCTGGACATCTTCCGGGCCGTCGTCGCCGCGGCGGGCTCCTGGCTGGCACCGGGCGGCCTGTTGCTGTCCGAGATCACGGAGGCACAGGCTGACACGGCTGCCGAGGTTGTCCGCCGGGCCGGGCTGCGTCCGGGGCTGTGCCATGACGACGAGCTGGAGGCGACGGTGGTGACAGCCACCCGATGAACCGCTAAAGTCGTCGCCCACGACCGGGGGAGCGAACAGAGGGGCCGCGCGTGGGCTTGTTCCGCAGAGCCGCGCGGGCGCGTCTGGCCAGCCGAGTCATCAAGCGTCTGCGCCGGGCGGGAGCGACGGAGGCGCGCTATCACTCGGCGTCCTTCACCGTGCGGTTCGTGCGCCCGGGCGACGACCAACCCAGTGAGGTACGTCTCGACGAGGTCCCGCGCGGCCGGGTGGACCAGTTCGTCGCGGGCCTCCTGCGCGCCCCGGGCCTGCCCGCCACGTGGGCCGAGGCCCGTCCGTTGCTGCGGCCCGTCCTGCGCGGCGCCGCCACCCGGAGCACGGCGCCGCTGTGCCGGCCCGCCTTCCCGTACCTGGCCGAGTTCGTCGTCGTCGATCAGCCGGACACGATGACCTACGTCACCACCACCCACGGGTGGGGCGTGACCGACGACGAGATCTTCGCGGCCGCGCGCGCCAATCTGGCAGGAGCGAAGCTGCTGGGTACGGCCACCGAGCCGGTCGTGGTCCAGTTCGTCGACGACGGCGACGCGTACTGGACGTCCCACCTGCTCCTGGACGGCTGGCTGGCCGGGCTCGCGGAGCAGGTGGGCGGGCGGCCCGTGGCGTTCGCGCCGGAGCGGGGGCTGCTCCTGATCACCGCGGACGGCAGCGCGCACGTGGCGGAGCTGTTCGCGCGGGCGGAGAGCATTTATCTGGCATCACCGCGGGCGATCACCCCGATGGCGTACGTGCCGGACGACAGCGGACGCACGGTGCCGTACGCCGGGGTGGAGCACGCGGGTCATGTCCGTCGTGCCGAGGCGGTGCTTTCGTCGTGCGAGTACGCGAAGCAGGCGGCCGATCTGCCGGGCGCTGCTGAGATGTTGCTCACGGGGGATGGGCGTACCCGGGCGCTGTGGCCGGCGGACGAGCCGGTCCTGCTGCCGTTGGTGGACGAGGTGCAGCTGGGCGAGCGGGTGGTGCCGTGGGAGGAGTTGCTTCCGCGGCTGAGCGCTCAGGGCATGTATCCGGAGCGCTGGCGGGCCGAGTCGTTCCCGCCGGAGGCTACGGCCGAGGAGTAGCTTCGGCCGGCATCCGGCGGTGGACGACGACGCCGGCCAGGCCGGGGCCCACATGCGCGGCGACCACGGCGCCGATCTCCGTGATGTAGCAGTCGCGCAGCCGGTCGCCCAGACGCATCGACACCGCGTCCGCCAGCGCCCCCGCCCGGTCCGCCGCCGCGAGGTGGTGCACGGCGATGTCGACCTCGCCCATGCCCGATGCCTCCACGGCCAGGTCGACGAGCCGGGCCAGCGCCCGCCCCGCCGTGCGCACCTTGTCGCGCACCACGATGCCGCCGTCCACCACGTGCAGGATCGGCTTGACCGACAGGGCGGTGCCCAGCAGCGCCTCGGCCGCCCCGATCCGGCCCCCGCGCCGCAGGAACTCCAGCGTGTCCACGTAGAAGAGGGTGCTGACCTGTGATGCGTGTCGCGTTGCGGTGTCGCGTACCGCGGCAAGGTCGTCCCCGCGCCTGGCCGCGTCCGCCGCAGCCAGCGCCGCGAAGCCCAGGCCCATCCCGGTCGTGCCGCTGTCCACCACCTCGACCGCCGGGCCGATCTCGGCGGCGGCGAGCTTGGCGGCGTCGTACGTGCCGGACAGCTGAGCCGACAAATGCACCGAAACCACGCCGTCGGCCCCGGCGTCGAGCAGCTCCCGATACGCCCGCACGAACTGGCCGGGCGCCGGCCTCGACGTGCTCACGGCCACACGCCGCTGACCCAGCGCACGCGCCACCTCGGCCGGCGACACCTCGCACCCCTCGAGGCCCTCGTCACCGTTGATGACCACGGTGAGCGGGACGACGGTCAGGTCGTGGGTCCCGTGCAGCTCGGACGGCAGGTACGCGGTGGAGTCGGTGACAACCGCGACGGGCATGCGGCGACGGTAGCCGATGACCGCCCGCTCCGCCGCGTGCCGCGGTTGCCGGGTCAGTTCGGGCGGAGGGCGGTGACCTCGAACGGCGTACCCTGCATGCAGGTCGTCATCATCCCCTCCGCGACCCGCCCGGTCACCGTGACCGACGCCCCGGCCTTCGCCGCCGACTTCAGCGCCGGATCCTTGAAGACCAGCAGATGCTTGTCGAGAATCAAGCAGTTGGGCTCGACCCCGGCCTCGATCGTGCCGCTCAACGTCGTGGTCGCGGCGCCTTCATCGGGCGCGCTCGGCTCCTGACTGGGCACTCCGGGCTCCTCACTAGGCACTCCGGCCTCCGCACTCGGCACGGCGGAGGCGGACGGCGCGGGTGCGGGCGCGCCGGCCTCGTCACCGGCGCCGTTGGCGCACGCGGCGAGCGAGAACGCCGCGGCCGCGGTCGCAATAACGAGAAAACGTCGCATCATGGTTCCTCTGACGCTACCGGGTGGGGCGCGGTTCCGATCAGACCCCGACCATTCCGTACGCCGTGGCCGCCGCGCGGCGAGCCAGCATCATCGCCACGAATGCCCGTGCCTGGAGGAGCCGATGTCCTATCAGCTGAACGCAGCCGTCGGCCCGTTCGACCTGCTGCGAGGGGAGGAGCAGTCAGGGGTCGTCCCGCTCCGGCATCGCATGGGCCTGGTGCCGCTGCCACGCCTTTCCGCGCCGGCCGAGGAAAGGCTGAGGGACTGGTCGCTCACCGGGACGATCGGCCAGGTGGAGGCGGACTTCTTCGGCGGCGACGGCTGGCAGACCGCCTCGCTGTGGCGTGGCGGGCAGCGGGTCTGGGGGCCGTCGCACACCGCTGAGTTTCCCGCCGGGCGCCGGGCCGGGTGGCCGATCAATGCCGTGCTTGCCCGGCTCGGTGTCGTCCTTGATCCCCGGGACGGGCGACCGGAGCATCATGACCTGTTCGCCGAGGTCGGGCTCGGGGCCGAGCGTGATCTCGAAGGCTGGAGCCGGCGGGCTGCCGAGGCGCGGGAGCACGCCACCTACGACGCGTGGCAGGCGGGACAGGCGGCCGCCGAGCGTGCGGCGGCTGAGCGTGCCGAGTACGCCCGGCTGGCGGACGTCCCGGTGCCCCTCGGCGGCGCGGAGGTGATGGAGGTCCTGGGGATTCCGCCGGGGCGGCAGGTCGGAGCGGCCATCCGCTTCCTCCAGAACCTCCACGTCGAGCGGGGCGAACTCTCCCGTGCCGACGCGATCGCCGCCCTGCGGTCCTGGGGCGCCGAGGCCTCCGGGAGCACAACGGATCGCTGAACTGCGGGACCAGCAACGCGCCGGTCCCTGCTGCCGTGAGATCGGCCGAGTCGAACGCCTGGTCCCGGCTGCTCGACCTCGGCTCGTTCCGACGGCAGCTGTTCTTGGCGTGTCTCTTCGTGACGGCGGCGGCCTACCCGTAGCGGCGGCCTCTTCGTAGCGGCGGCGGCCTATTCGTAGCGGCGCGCGGCGGACTGGCGGGAACGCTGCTGATCATCGATGTCGTCGGCCCACTGTCGTGCCGGACGGGCGCCGTTCTCGATGCCGGGCAGAGGGGCGATCGCCGGTGTGCTGTCGGCTGAGTGGCCCCCGATTTGTGCGCTGCCAACTGGGAGGCTGCTGCCGGGCCGCGGGGCGCCCTCTTGGACGCTGCCGGGCTGCGAGGCGCCCTCTTGGACGCTGCCGATCGGTGCGCCGGGGTGTTGCGTCGTGTCGGCCTGGGCGTCGGTGGTAGGCGCCGGGCCGAAGGGTGCGTTGCCGGACTGCGGATGGGCGGTCGGCACCTCGCCGGCGGGTGACCGGTCGGTCGCGGCTTCGTCGCCGGGTGACACGGGGAACGCCGGGGTGCGGGCCCAAGCGTCGCCGGCCGGGGTGGTGCGGGCGTGGCGATTGTTGGCGTATGGACCCGGGAAGGTGGCGAAGCGGTTCGGCGCCGCCGGAGGGACAGCCGCCTGCGAGGGGTCGAACAGGGGGTCGGCCCCCGGCGAGGGGTCGAACAGAGAGTCGGCTCCCGGCGATGCGTCGAACGGTCGCGCGTCCCGGGGCGTGGCGGGCGCATCGGCGGAGGCGGAGAGCCAGGCGCTGAAGGAGGCCGCGGGCTGGGGATCGGCGGGTGCGGCGGGTGTGGCGGGTGCGGTGGGGCGAGCATCGGCGCGGGCAGCGGAGGCGCGGGAGCTCGTCGGCGAGTGGGCGCTCGTGGGCCGGTGAGGGCTCGCGGAGGAGGCGAGCGATCGGGCGGCCGCGGGCGTAGAGGGGCGGGAAGCTGCCTGGGAGGTTGCGAGCTGACGCTCGAGGACGCCGGCGACGACGTCGTTCAGCTTCACCATGACGGCGACGGCCGCGGGCAGGACCAGGACGCCCCACCAGCTGACCAGCTCGGCGAGGGCGAGCAGGATGCCCAGTGCGACCGTGCCCTCGAGGAACACGAAGCAGAGGATGCCGCTCGGCGCGACGTGGCGAAGGCCGAGCATGCGGGCATACATCGGGCGGTGCGCCGCGTCGCCGCCCGCCCGTGCTGACCTGGAGGAGCGCTCGGCACGCATCGACGAGGCAGAGCGCTGTGAGGTGACCGCACGCCCCGGCTCGGCTGCACGCCCTGCCTCGGCCGCACGCCCCGGCTCGGCCGCACGCCCTGCCTCGGCCGCACGCCCCGGCTCGGCCGCACGCGCATACTCGGTCTCACGCCATGAACTGGCCCGATGCATCCAGGCGGCCTCTCCCATGCCGTGGGACCCGTGACCGTCGCCGAGTGCTGACGAGCCGTCCATGCGCGCCGAGGCGCTCCCCGGCTCTGAGGCGGCCCCGAACGTCGAGGCGTTTGGGAGGTCCGAGGCGGCCCCGAACGTCGAGGCGCTTGCGAGGTCCGAGGCGGGCCCGGACGTCGAGGCGCTTGCGAGGTCGGAGGCGCCCGCGAAGTTTGAGGCGCCCGCAAGGTCCGAGGCGTTCGCAGGCTGCGGGGCGGTCGTCGTGCTGCCCCGATAGAGCCCGTTGCCGGGGTCGGTCGTGGGAGTGGCGCGCAAGGCTGTGCGGCCGGCGCGGGCTTCCTCGCGGAGCCGGCCCAGGCGCGCCTCGGCGGGTGGGACCTCGGTGCGGGCGGCGTCGCGGAAGCGCATGGCTCGGGCCATGCCCCGTCGCTCCCCACCCTGCCGGTCGGTGCTCACGCCGAAGCGGTCGCTCATGCTTCGCCCGTCAGCTCCGGCCGGGGGTAGCGCGCTCGGGTTGGGAAGATCGCGCGCGTTTCGCTCGGTGGGCTCGCCGGGCGCCGCACCCGGGAACGCGGCATCGCTGAGTGAGCCCATGTGGCCGCTGGGCGAAACCGTGGGGCTGGCGTGCGGGGCCGTGGGAGTGGCGTGTGGGGCCGTGGGGGTGGCGTGCGGAACCGTGGGGCTGGCGTGTGGGGCCGTGGGGGTGGCGTGCGGAACCGTGGGGCTGGCGGGCGGAGGCGCGAGGGCACCGGGCGGAACCGTGGGACCACCGATGGACGGAATCGTGCGGCCGCTGGGCGGAACTGTGGGGGCGCCGTGCGGGGGAGCGTCGTCTGCGCGGCCCCAGGCCCGGCCTGTCGCGTCGCTCCGGGTTTCGGAGCCGCGGCGGAATCGGCTCACCGGGCACCTCCCGTGTGCCTTGCGCGTGCGACGGCGAACACGGCCTGCTCCAGCGCGTAGCCCCGGTCCTCGGAGCCGCCCTTGACGGCGGCGTTGCAGTCGGCGGCGGCGCGCATGGCGTCGACCAGGGCCTCGGGGGTCCAGCCTCGGCTGCGCTCCTGAGCCTTCTGGATCTTCCAGGCGGGCATGCCCAGGGAGCTGGCCATCTGGTACGGGTTGCCGCGGCCCGCGGAGGCGACGCGGGCGACGGTGCGGACGCCGTCGGCCAGGGCGTCGGCGATCGGGACGGGGTCGACGCCGACGTGGAGGGCCCAGCGCAGGGCCTCGAGGGCGGCGGGGACGTCGCCGATCATGGCCGCGTCGGCGACCGCGAAGCCGCTGACCTCGGCGCGGCCCTTGTAATAGCGGGCGACCACGGCAGCGGTGATCTTGCCGTCGGTGTCGGCGAGGAGCTGGGAGCAGGCGGCGGCGATCTCGCGCAGGTCGGAGCCGACGGCCTGGAGCAGGGCGGATGCCGCGGCCTCGTCGCAGCGGCCACCGTGGCGCCGGAACTCGTCGCGCACGAAGGCGGTGCGCTCCCGATCGTTCTTGAGCTTCATGACGGGGATCACGGTCGCGCCCGCCGATTTGAGGCCGTCGGCGAACGCCTTGCCCTTGGCCGCGCCCGGGTGGGTGACGATCAGGGTGACGTCGGGATCGGGCGCCTTGGCATAGGCGAGCAGCGCCGCGGTGAGGTCCTTGCGCGCGTCCTGCCCGCTGCGGATCACGAGCACGCGGCGGCCGCCGAACAGCGACGGGCTCAGCATCTCGGCGACCTCGCCGGCGGCGAGCTGCCCGGCCTCATACTCCCGGACGTCGGCGCCGGGGTCGGCAGCCCGGGCGGCCTCGACCGTCGCGCTGACGGCGCGGGCAGCGAGCAACTCCTCGTCGCCGAGGACGAGGACCAGCGGATCGGGCGGCGTGCTGTTCACGACGAAAATCCTCCCACGCGGGTCCGACAGTTCCGCTCGGCCGGCCGCCGTGCGGGGGCTGTCGATCAAGCAACGCGAAACCAGACATATCGGCCTTTGGCCATTCCCGCGGCGCGGCAATGCGGCTCGATCAGGCTGGATGTCTGATTTGCGAACCGGACGTGATCCGGGGCACATCCGAACCGATCGCCCGGGGTCGAATCGCTCGGTCGGGCTAACCCGGGCGTGTTGCGCCGGCAGTGACAGGGCGGGGCGGCATCGGCGCCGGCTCGAGCGATGGCAGGCGGGGCCGCCACGGCGCCGGCTCGAGTGATGGCAGGCAGGGCCGCCACGGCGCCGGCTCGAGCGATGGCAGGCAAGGCGGCGCCGGCTCGAGCGGTGGGAGAGGGGCAGCATCGCGTACGGCCGGGGGCGGCGAGGTGCGGAAACGACTCAGGCACCGCCGGACGAGTCCAGCGGTGCCTGAATGCGGTCTGGGACCGGTGCCTGCCCGGCCCGGCGGGATCATCGCTGGTGCGATGGCCCCGGCCCGGCGGACGGACACTTCTGCCTCGGCAAGCTCGCCCTGCCGGGGCGCCGACCGGACGCGCCCGATCGGAGGGGGAGGCAACCCGCGGCGGCCGGCGGCTCAGGGCGAGTGCCGGTGCTGCGGTTGCCTCATGAGGACCCCACCGAGGGCGACCTGCCTCGTGTCGAGGGCGCCGCCGTGCAGAGGGTGCCTCAGGCGAATCAGGCGGAGAGCGAAGCGATCTTCTTGGCGATGGCCGACTTGCGGTTCGCCGCCTGGTTCTTGTGGATGACGCCCTTGCTGACGGCCTTGTCGAGCTGGCGCGAGGCGTCACGGAGAAGGGCGGTAGCCGTCTCGGTGTTGCCCGCGTCGCTCGCCTCGTGCAGCTTGCGGATCACGGTCTTCAGCGACGACTTGACCGACTTGTTGCGCAGCCGGGCCTTCTCGTTCTGCCGGTTGCGCTTGATCTGGGACTTGATGTTCGCCACGCGACAGCCTTGTCCTGACTAGTTCGGATGATGTACTGAGACTTCGGTGGAGCTCAGAGGGCTGAGGCACCACCACGTCGAAGTGCTCAAGCGGTGAGCAGCACGCAGGAACGCGCCACCACACGCGACGAACCAATGTATCAGGCCTGATCGTCGGGCCCCAAATCGAGCGGGGCTCTCCGGGCGGCGGCGCCGGGCCCGGTCAGCTGTCCCAGCCGCGGCGGGCGGCCAGCCAGGCGAGTGCCTGATGACCGCTGAACCGCTGGTGCTGGCGGCTGTGCGGCGAGGCGCTGCTCGGACCGGCCGCCGCGCGGGTCAGCCAGTAGCCGCCCATGGCCGCGAGCACGCCGTCGACGCCCTCCGGCGGGGCGTCCCACCCGTCCAGGTAACTGTCGGCGTCCAGGCCGCTCGCGTACGCGGTGACGAGCAGGGTCACCGTGTCGAACCACGCCTCGCCCCGGCAGGGCCACGTCCAGTCGCACAGCGTGCTCCGGCCGTACCTGTCGATCATGATGTTGTCGATCCGCAGGTCGCCGTGCAGCATGCCCGGCCCGTCGACCAGCCGGGGCAGGGTCTCCTCGAGCGCGGCGAGGTCGTCCAGGCGGTCGTCG
This sequence comes from Actinoplanes oryzae, assembly GCF_030757795.1. Lineage (GTDB taxonomy): Bacteria > Actinomycetota > Actinomycetes > Mycobacteriales > Micromonosporaceae > Actinoplanes. The sequence continues at coordinate 9,560 of NZ_JAUQWH010000091.1, read as the reverse complement.
GCCCACGGCGGAGCCGGCGGAATGGGGACAAGACCGTTCATGATCTGTGTCCACCACGACAGCTCCCCGCGGATGATCTCGGCGAGCGGCGGCGCGTCGATGCCGGGCGGCGGCCGGCGCAGGGCCGTCGCGGCGACCTTCCAGGCCCGCAGCGCCGAGTCCAGCTCGTCGGGATGCCAGGGCAGCGCCGGTACGCGACCGTCGACCACCGTCAGGCACAGCACGAACCAGCCGGCCGCATCAAGCGTCCAGCGCGGCCGGGCGGCGGGCACCTCAGGGGGCAGGGCGGCTGTGACGGTCGCCTCATGGGCGTACCAGTCGGAAGTGGGGTCCTGGTGCGGCGCTGCCTTGAGGAAGACGCGCTCGCCCGACCCCGTCTCGACAACCGCGGCGAAAGCCCTGGTGAAGCCGCCACCGGCGGGCGTCGCCACGCGGACCGGCGAGCCCAGTCTCCGGTCGATCGCGGCCCGCACCGCAGGGGGCAGATCGGACCAGAGCGGACGTACGGCCGTAGCGCCGTAAGGGACCTCGGGGAGCGATACCGGACGCATGCCCCCATCCTGCCTTCCCGAATTTGTCGTACCCGCCTGGCAAGCTCTGACCCATGAGAACGGACGAATTCTGGGCGGTCATCGACCGGGCGACCGCCGACCGGCCGGGTTCGCCCGGCGAGGTGGCCAAGCGCGCCGTCGCGGAGCTCGCCACGCGCGACCCCGACGAGATCGTGGCCTGGGGCCGCCACCTCGACAAAGTGCTGACCGCCTCGGGCAAGGAGGACCTCTGGGCGGCGGCCTACCTGATCAACGGCGGGTGCTCGGAGGAGGGCTTCGACAACTTCCGCGGCTGGCTGATCGCCAACGGCCGCGAGGTCCTCGCCGGCGCCGTCCGCGACCCCGACTCACTGGCCGCCCTCGCCTCGGTGAAGGCCGCGGCCACGACCGGCGCGGTGTTCGAGGCGGAGGAGGTGCTGACCATCGCCCCGGAGGCGTATCAGCAGGCCACGGGCGAGGAGTTCCCGGCCGCCGACGCGCCGCCGGGGCGGCCGGACCCGGCGATGCTGTGGGACTTCGACGACGAGGACGAGATGGGGCGGCGGCTGCCGCGGTTGTCGTCGCTGTTCCTGCTGCCTCCGGACTGAGTCGGGCATCCGACAGAGGTCCGGGGCGGCCGGTCGGGGCGGGCTTCGTCGCGGTTCTGCCGTGCCGGAGCATCCGCCGCCAGCCGCCAGCCGCCAGCCGCCAGCCGCCAGCCGCGAGCCGCGAGCCGCGAGCCGCGAGCCGCTGCCGCCGCCAGCCGCCGCCACGAGCCGCTGCCGCCGCCAGCCGCTGCCGCTGCCGCCACCCGCCGCCGTTGCCGCCACCCGCCGCCACCCGCCGTCGCTGTCACCCGCCATCGCCGCGGACCGCCAGCGCTGGCACAGGCTTCGCGAACGGCGTTACCGGTTGGAGGGTCGCGCCGGCTTCATCGCCGCCGCTGTGGGTTGGAGCGCCGCGGCTGCTCCACCGGTGCGCCGTCGCAGGCGGGGGCGCGTTGGCCGGTGCGCGCCAGGGGGTGGGAATGCGGTCGATCAGGGGGCGGCGGGTGTTGTGGGCTGGGCGGGTCGGGGGTCGGCTGGGAAGGGGCGGTGCGGTGACTCGGGGCTTGGTGACGGCGGTGAGCTGCAACGGGGCTTACACGTTCAGCAAGGCGGTGCGCGGCGGGATCGTGCTGGTGCCGGGGTGGGGCGTGCGGGGCGATGTGCATGCCGGGGTGACGGTTCGGCATCGTTCGCGGGTGGCGGCCGATCCGGGGCAGCCCAATCTTCGTCAGGTGCATCTGCTGCACCGGGAGTTGTTCGACGAGGTCGGGGCCAAGGGTCATGCCGTGCCGGAGGGCGGGCTCGGGGAGAACGTCACGACCTCCGGCCTTGACCTGATCGGACTGCCCTGCGGCACGGTCTTGCGGTTCGGTCACGTGGCCGGGGCCGCCCCGGGATTCGAACCGATCGGGGGTGCGGCACGCCGGTCCGCGGCGAGCGCGACAGATGCTTCGCGGGCGCCCGGGCCGGAAGGTGCGGACGAGCGGGACGTCCCGGCGGACGGGAGTGCGCTCGACGTTGTGGCGGCGGGTCGGCGTACGACCGTCAAGGCCGGGATGGACGACGTGGTCGACGTGCTGGAGGGCGCGGTCCGGGCGGAGCTGGCGCGCGGGGACGGCGACGGCCGGGCGGCGGTCGTGGTGACCGGGCTGCGGAACCCGTGTGCGCAGATCGACAGGTTCCGGCCAGGGCTGCTCAAGGAGGTGCTCGGGCGCGACCGGTCGGGGCGGGTGGTGCGGCGGGCGGGGATCATGGCGGTGGTCGTGCGCGGCGGCGTGGTGGCTCCCGGGGCGCCGGTGGTCGCCGAGGTTCCGACGGGGGCTCATCGGCCGCTGGACTGGGTGTGACCGAGACGTGGGACCATGGGAGGGGCGACCGCATCGTGCCGGCCGCCGGAGATGCCCCTGACTTGCTCGAGAACGGACGAACGTGCCTGGACCGCTCGACCCCGGCGTGAACATCATCGGAGCGACCGATCCGCGTCGCATCCGGAACTTCTGCATCATCGCGCACATCGACCACGGCAAGTCGACGCTGGCCGACCGGATGCTGCAGATCACCGGCGTGGTCGATCCGCGGCAGATGCGCGCGCAATATCTCGACCGCATGGACATCGAGCGCGAGCGTGGCATCACGATCAAGAGCCAGGCCGTGCGGATGCCGTGGGAGGTGCGCGCGGGCGAGCGGGCCGGCGAGTCGGCGGTGCTCAACATGATCGACACCCCCGGGCACGTCGACTTCACGTACGAGGTCTCCCGCAGTCTCGCCGCGTGCGAGGGCGCGGTCCTCCTGGTCGACGCCGCGCAGGGGATCGAGGCGCAGACGCTGGCCAACCTCTACCTGGCCATGGAGAACGACCTCCACATCATCCCGGTGCTCAACAAGATCGACCTGCCGGCCGCCCAGCCCGAGAAGTACGCCGAGGAGCTCGCGAAGCTCATCGGCTGCGAGCCGTCCGACGTGCTCAGGGTGTCCGGCAAGACCGGTGCGGGCGTGGAGCACCTGCTCGACGAGATCGTGCGGCAGTTCCAGCCGCCGGTGGGCGACGCGGACGCGCCGGCCCGGGCGATGATCTTCGATTCGGTGTACGACGTCTATCGCGGCGTGGTCACGTACGTCCGGGTGATCGACGGCCGGATCGAGGCGCGCGACCGGATCAAGATGATGTCCACCGGGGCCGTGCACGAGCTGCTCGAGATCGGCGTCGTGTCGCCCGAGATGGAGAAGGCCGGGGCGCTGGGCGTCGGCGAGGTCGGCTACATGATCACCGGCGTGAAGGACGTGCGGCAGTCCCGCGTCGGCGACACGGTCACCGGCAACAACCGGCCGGCCACCGAGCCGCTCGGGGGCTACAAGGACCCGAAGCCGATGGTCTTCTCCGGCCTGTACCCGATCGACGGCTCCGACTATCCGGCGCTGCGCGACGCGCTCGACAAGCTCAAACTCAACGACGCCGCCCTGGTCTACGAGCCGGAGACGTCGACGGCGCTGGGCTTCGGTTTCCGCTGCGGCTTCCTCGGCCTGCTGCACCTCGAGATCATCACCGAGCGGCTGGAGCGCGAGTTCAACCTCGACCTCATCTCCACCGCGCCGAACGTGATCTACCAGGTGATCACCGAGGACATGAAGGAGTCGACGGTCACCAACCCGAGCGAGTTCCCGGCCGGCAAGATCGCCGAGATCCGGGAGCCCGTGGTGCGCGCCACCGTGCTGGTGCCCAACGACTACGTCGGCGCGGTCATGGAGCTGTGCCAGAGCCGCCGCGGCACCCTGCTGGGCATGGAGTACCTGTCCTCCGAGCGGGTCGAGCTGCGCTACACGCTGCCCCTGGCGGAGATCATCTTCGACTTCTTCGACCAGCTGAAGAGCAAGACCAAGGGGTACGCCTCCCTCGACTACGAGCCCTCCGGCGAGCAGGTGGCCGACCTGGTCAAGGTGGACATCCTGCTGCACGGCGAGCCCGTCGACGCGTTCAGCGCGATCGTCCACAAGGACAAGGCGTACGGGTACGGCGTCACCATGGCGTCCAAGCTGCAGAAGCTGATCCCGCGCCAGCAGTACGAGGTGCCGATCCAGGCGGCGATCGGCAGCCGCATCATCGCCCGCGAGACGATCCGCGCCATCCGCAAGGACGTGCTCGCCAAGTGCTACGGCGGTGACATCAGCCGGAAGCGCAAGCTGCTCGAGAAGCAGAAGGAAGGCAAGAAGCGGATGAAGATGGTCGGCCGGGTGGAGGTGCCGCAGGAGGCCTTCATCGCCGCGCTGTCGACCTCGGATTCCGCCGACCAGAAGGCCACGAAGAAGTAGCTGAAGCCTCAGGAGACAGCCGGGCCGGGGCCGCCGAGGCTGTAAGACGGCACGACGCCCGGGTTCCGCCGCGAGAGCGACGGGATCCGGGCGTCGCTGTTTCCGCCGTACGTGTGAGCTGGTTAACCGACCCCGCCCGCCGATCCGGGTTTACGAACGGCACCAAAGGCGCCGGGGAGGACTCCGCGGACCCGCCCCGCAGAGAATTTTGCCCCTGGGAGCGGTTCCACGAATGCGCCCTGAGCTGCTCTTTTGACTGGTGGAGGGGGATGCAAGGGCGGCCGGCTGCGAGTTGCCTGGCAATTTCGCGGTTTGGCTTTCGGAGGCGTCGGGAACTTGCTGGGTCGACGGACGCAACGAATGCTCCACCCCCGAGGAGGAACCCCATGACTGTCGCCGGCATCATCTCCGCGCTCATCGTCGGTCTCATCATCGGCGCCCTGGGCCGCCTGGTCGTTCCGGGCAAGCAGAACATCCCGATCTGGCTGACCCTGGTCATCGGCGTGGTCGCTGCCCTGCTGGGCACCGTGCTGGCCCGCGCGCTCGGCGTTGCCGACACCAACGGCATCGACTGGACCGAGATCCTGTTCCAGGTCGTGCTGGCCGCGATCGGTGTGGCCCTGGTCGCCGGTGTCGGTGGCCGTCGCCGCTACAGCCGCCGCTGACCCCCGGGCTCCGCGGGGAGGCGCTGAGCTTCCCCGCCGGGCCTGACCGGAGGACCTCTCGGGGTCCGATGGAGCAACCGCCAAGAGCGCCGGATCCCGCCAAGGGGTCCGGCGCTTTTGCCGTGCCGCGAAAGGGCCCGCCGCGAAAGGGCGCGCCGCGAAAGGGCGCGCCGCGGAAGGGCTCGCCGGGAAGGGGGCTCGCCGGGAAGGGGCCCGCCGGGAAGGGGCCCGCCGGGAAGGCAGGGCCGCGACAGCCGCGGGGGAACGCCGGCTCAGTACCGGAACTTGTGCTGAGCACTCCGCCGGTTCACCCACGCCGGCAGCGCGTCGACGTTCTCCACGTGCGGCACGCGCTCACCAGGATCGTGCGAACGGGTCACGTCGCGCAGCGTCAGCACATAGCCGCGGACGAGCCGATCCTCGCGCAGATCCCGGTACGTCGCCTCGACCAGCACCTGCGTCTGGTCGCCGCGCTGCAGCGAGCAGTGCAGCACGCCGTCGCCGGCTTCGCGGAGCGTGCGGCCCACGCGGACGCTGTCGTCCGGGTGCACGAGGTCGATGAACGTGGTGGACGGCGCGAAGTCGTCGGTGCCGAGCAGGGTGTGGAGCGCCGGGCTGGCGTACCGGATGACGTGGTCCTCGTCGACGACCAGCATGAGGTCCGCGGTGTTGCGGACGACCGCGCGCAGGTAGAGGTCGCTGTCGCGGCGGCCGACCGCCTCGACCAGGGTGATCCGGTCGAGGGCGAGGGCGGCCTGCCCGGCCAGCACCTCGAGGGCGTCGCGGCCGGCCTCCAGGGTCTCGCGGCGACCGGTGATGAGCAGGGCGCCGCCGTGCGGGCGGGCCACGGCGAGGGGTTCGAGCCAGAGCGGGCAGACCAGCGTGCCGGGGTCGATCCACCAGCTTCGCGTACGCGTCCCCGCCGGCGCCGCGGGCAACGTGAGCCGCCGGTCGTCGGTGGCGAAGTCGACGCTCGTGATCTCGGACGCCGGCAGCAGTTGGGCCACCGCGCCGCGCACCGCATGGTCGACGGCCGGGGCGTCGGCGGCGGCGACCAGGGCGGCGCTGGCCTCGCGGAGCACCCGTTCGCGGCGGAGGGCCTGCTGGCTCAGCGCGACCGAGTCGGCGAGCCGGGTGAACGTGAGCACCAGCGTGAGCGCTCCGGTGACCGCGATGACAACGCCGTCGGTGACCGTGCCGGAGACCGCCTCGACGAGCAGGACGAGGGGCGGTGTCGCGACCGAGATGCCGAGGACGGCGGCCCAGCGCCCCTGCCACGGGGTCTGCCGCACCGGTACGGGCGACGTCAGCCGGGTCATCGACGGGTGCAGAGCCGCGGCGCCCCACGCCAGGTACAGCACCATGTAGCCGGCTTCGGTCCACCACGCGGCGTGGAGCCCGTACGCGATGTCGCTGGACAGCATGCCCGCGGCGCCGATGCACAGCAGCACGGCCGACCACGTGAACCAGGTCGCGACGATGAGCCGGACCGTCACGCCGATGAGCAGCAGCGCGCCGATCACGTCCGCCGCGGAGATGTCGCCGACGTGACCGATGTCGCCGATCACGAACACCCAGACCAGCAGCAGGACCGCGCAGCCGAGGGCGAGCAGGTCGATGAGGCGGGCGCGGTTGGTGAGCACGGAGCCGAAGCGGGTGAACTGCATGACGGTGAGCGCGATGAACACGAACATCGTCAGGTAGACGGAGTCGGCGACGTCCCTCATGTCGAAGGCGTAGAAGACGTCCCCGACGGCCAGGCAGGTCACGGAGGCGGCGAGCAACAGCCACGGGGCGATCCGCGCCGGCTGGTGCCGGCTCACCCCCACGACGATGGCGCCTACGCTCACGGCTCCGAAGAGGATCCATTCCAAGGCGTGGAGCACGAATAACTAGTACCAGGGAGGTTGCTGTCTGTCCATGTCCATGTATACGTAGCGCAACCCGAGTCACGCGTCAGGAATAGACCTCGGCCACTACGGTGTCGCTGCCGACCCGCCGGTCCCCGGTCACGGGTTGCCACTTGCCGTCCGTCGCGTCCCACTCCAGATCGGCGAAACGTACCCGTTCGAGGCCGGTGGTCTTGGCGTGCGCGACGAGCCAGTGCGCGTAGCGCCAGCCCTTCTCCGGATCGCCGGCGGTCACGCGCAGCTCGGTGTCCTGCACCGCCTTCACGCCCCAGTCCAGCTTGAGGCCCTCGGTCAGGGCGGCGGCCGCGGCGGCCCCGCGCAACGCCGGCTCGCCCGTGACCGTGCACTCCACCGCGCCCGTCGCGCGGCCGGTCAGCGCCTTGGCCAGCACGGCCGCCTCGTCGGCCCACTTCTCGTACGCATTCGGGTACGCCGACCGCTGCACCTTCTGCGCCGCGTCGGTCACCCGCATGTCCTCCCAGCCCTTGACCTTCTTGAGGGCGGCGTAGAACTTGCGGGCCGCGTACCGCGGGTCCTGGATCTTCTCCGGCGTGCCCCACCCCTGGCTGGGCCGCTGCTGGAAGAGGCCGAGCGAGTCGCGGTCGCCGTCCTCCAGATTCTCCAGCTTCGACTCCTGGAGGGCCGTGGCGAGCGCGATGACGACGGCGCGCTCGGGCATCTTGCGCCGCACGCCGATCGCGGAGATGGTGGCCGCGTTGGCCATCTGCACGGTGTCGAGGGTCACCTGACCGTCGGCGCGCACCGTGCACTCGGGCCCGATCAGCGGCAGCTTGATCCCGCCGCCGAACGACTGCGCGACCACGAAGCCGAGGGCGCCGAGAACGACGAGCACCGCCGCCACCGCCACCGGCTTCTTCACTTACACCTCCGCACTTTCCCGACAAGGGTAGTAAACGAAATCACGTCTCCTGGGTGACCGGCACCCAAGCAGCCGGCCGCTTCTCCCTGAACGCCGCGACGCCCTCGCGCCCCTCCGGCGACTTGAAGTAGCCGGACGAGCGGGCGGCCAGGTCCGCCAGGTCGGTGCGGACCGAGTCGGCCGGCGTGCGGCGCAGCAGCTGCTTCGCGCCCGCCAGCGCGGTCGGGCCGCCCTTGACCAGGGAAGCGCAGAAACCGGCCACGGCGGCGTCGAGACCGTGCGGCTCCACCGCGCGGGTGACCAGGCCGATCTCGGCAGCGCGCCGCCCGTCGAAGACGTCGCCGGTCAGATAGAGCTCGGCGGCGGCGCGGGGCGCCAGCCGGGGCAGCACCGTGGCGCTGATCACGGCCGGGATGACGCCGAGGCGCACCTCCGAGAAGGCGAACGTGGCGTCGAGCGTGCACACGGCCAGGTCGGCCGCGGCGATCAGGCCGAGGCCGCCGGCGCGGGCCGGGCCGGCGACCCGGGCGACCACGGGCTTCGGGAACTCCCAGATGGCCGCGAGCACGTCGGCCATCATCTCGGCGGGCACCTTGCCGTCGTCCGGGGTCGCCGCGGTCTCCTTGAGGTCGGCGCCGGAGCAGAAGACCGGGCCGGTGTGCGAGATCACCACGGCGCGCACCGAGGCGTCGGTGAGCGCCGTGCCGAGCCCGTCGAGCAGGTCGGTCATCAGGGCGGTGGACAGCGCGTTGCGGTTCGCCGGGCTGTCGAGCGTCAGCGTGGTCACCCCGGCGTCGGTGACGGATCGGACCAAGGCCATGGCCAAGACCCTAACGGGCTGCGTGCACACTTGAGCGATGCCTGGTGTTCTGCCCGACGGTGAGCCCGTCCCGAGTGACGGCTCCCTGCCGGACTCCGCCCTGCGGTCCGTGGGGAAGAACGGCTTCGGCGTGTACGTGCACGTGCCGTTCTGCGCGACGCGCTGCGGCTACTGCGACTTCAACACCTACACGGCGGCCGAGCTGGGCGGCGGTGCGAGCCGCGACGAGTACGCGGACCGGGTGCTGGAGGAGATCCGGCTGGCCGGGCGCGTCCTGTCGCGGCCGGTGGAGACCGTCTTCGTCGGCGGTGGCACCCCGACGCTGCTCACGCCCGACGACCTGGCGCGGATCCTCGACGGCATCGACCGGACGTGGGGGCTGGCCGCCGACGCGGAGATCACCACCGAGGCGAACCCGGAGTCGGTGACACCCGCGTCGTTGCAGGCGCTCCGGAAGGCCGGGTTCACGCGGGTGTCGCTCGGGATGCAGTCGGCTGCTGCGGGCGTACTCGCGATCCTGGAGCGCAAGCACACCGCCGGCCGCGCCACCCGCGCCGCGGCCGAGGCGCGCGAGGCCGGGTTCGACCACGTCAACCTCGACCTGATCTACGGGACGCCGGGCGAGACCGCGGACGACTTCGCCGCCTCGCTCGACGCGGTGATCGGCGCCGGCGTCGACCACGTGAGCGCCTACTCGCTGATCGTCGAGGACGGCACGCGGATGGCCGCCCGGATGCGGCGCGGCGAGCTGCCCTACCCGTCCGACGACGTCGCCGCCGACCGCTATCTGGCCGCCGAGCAGGCGCTGAGCGCGGCGGGCTTCGCCTGGTACGAGGTCTCGAACTGGGCCACCTCGCCCGCGGCGCGAACGGCCAGATCGTGCAGGGCTGGTCCGCCGACG